>CAZSDC010000013.1:0-34099 GCA_964605515.1 uncultured Chthoniobacter sp. | reverse complement strand
GAAGACATCGTTCCCCTTGAGCCGCTGGTAGCGGGCGATCGCATCCGCGAGCACCTTTTCATAGGCGTGGCCGATGTGAGGGGCTCCGTTCGTGTAGTCGATGGCGGTGGTGAGGAAAAAACTCATGCGTTTGAATTGGCGGGCGGGATGGCATCCGGGTTGACCCTGCCTCCCCACGACAGAATTTTCGCCTTGGCACCCGCGGCTTCCGCCTCGGGGACCTGGTTGTTCCGGACATAAAAAAGCGAAAGGCTCGACCAGGCGAGCTGATCGTTCGGGCGGAGGCGGACGGACCGCAGGCCGGCCTCGATGGCCTCGGGGTGGCGTCCGGTCTTCATGAGCGCCATGCCCAGAGCGTGCCAGCCGTCAAAAAACTCCGGATCGATCCCGACGCAGCGGCGGAATTTTTCGGCGGCGGCCTGAAGATCCCCGACAGCAAGGTCTCCGTTGGCTTCGTCAAAAAGCTCCTGAACCTGCTGGTTCATGGAATTTACCTGCTGGTTCACCAACTCCGCCTCCCGGCTCATCAGCTCCTGTTATTCCCCGGTATGGTGATCTTTGCGTCTTCGCGGCAGATCCGCAGCCATTCCGCGAACAGCAGGCCGCGTTTATTGTCCAGCAGGCTCTGCCGGATTTCCTCCTGCTTGGCAGCCAGTTCCTTCTCGGGCAGCGGGCCCCGGGACTGCAGGTAAACACAAAGCCCGCCCCAGGGAGCGGTTTCAAACGCGGAAAGCTCGCCGTCCTTGAGCGACAGTGTCGAGGAGACGACGCGGCGCTGCTCGGGGGTGAGGGAATCGCCCATCGGTGCAAGGTCGTTCAGCGACTCGACTTGGAGGCCGGCTTCCTTGGCGGCCTCGGAGAATTTTTTCCCAGAGCCGAGCGCGGCGCGAAGGGCCTGGATTTTTCCCGCGGCTCCGGCCCGGAGAGCCTGGTCGGCCTTGCTCTCGCGGAGGCGGGCTTCGATGGCAGGGGTGGCCTCGGCAAGCGTGAGCGGGCGGGCGGGATTCAACTCCGACAATTCGACGATATAAAATGCGTCGCCGGATTGGATGATGTCGCTGACCTTCCCGATCGCCGGTAGAAGAAAGGCAGCGGGAGCCACGGCCGAGACAATTTCTTTCGATGGAATCTTTGAAAGGATATCGGGGAGATTTCCAACGGACTTGGCATCGATCTGGACAGCCGGCTGGCTACCCGAGCGGTCGAAAGCCGACGTGCTGCCAACCGTCAGGCCCAGTGAGCTGGCGGCCTGATCGAACGGCATGCCGGCGAGCGAGTCCGCAAATTTTGTGGCCTGGTCGGCGAGCTTTTGAAGCCCGTCAACTTTGGCGCGGCCTTCCAGTTTGGATCCCGCCGGCAGCTGGAACGCGACATAGCGCACCGCCCGGGTCTCTTTGGTGCTCAGGTTCGATTGGTTCCTTTCAAAAAAACCGGCGATTTCTTCCGGGGCAACCTGGATGCTCTTGGCGGCCTCCTCCGCGCTGAACCGGATATATTCCGCCGTCACCGGTTGCAGGACGCGCGCGGCTTCGCGGACTTCCGCATCCCCGACAGCGACAGGCGATTCGACGATTGAGGCGATCCTCTCGAGGCGAAGCGAATCGCGTATGACCTCCTCGAGCTGCCGTTCCGAGAACCCGCGCGGGGCCAGTTGCTCACGAAGGAAAGCGCCGTATTTCAGCGGGTCAAACTGGCCCGCCGTCTGGAAAACCGGCACCTCCTTGATCCGGTCGGCCACCTGCAGATCTGTCGGCTCGACTCCGAGCGCTCGCGCCTGATGCTGCAGGATGAGGAGGTTCCAGACAAACTCCGACAGCGCCGAGGCCCGGTCCTCGCCGTTTCCTCCGAGCTTTGAGACCAGGTCGTATTGTCCGAGAGCAAGCGTCAGCTGGTAATTTTTCGCCTGCCTCTCCAAGGCGCCTGGCGTCAGCGCCTGCCCGTAGATTTTCGGGTTTCGGGTCGCCGCGATATCATCAAGCGGTCCCCTGTTGTAGAGGAATATGAATGCGACGATCGTGAGGATGGCGATGATAAGCATCAGTCCGCGCTGGTTTTTGCGAAAGATATGGATCATGAAAGTTTCCTGGAAATTGTTGATTTGTGGGGGGAAAGTGATTAAAGCGTTTGCACCATGAAAGCAAGCGTCTCCCCAGCGACCGCGATTTTTGCGGTTTTGCTTCTGGCGTCAGCCCCCCGGATCTGCTTGGGCCAAGATGCCGCTGCACTGGAGGCTGTCGTGATACAAAAAAGCGACGGCCTGGCGCGAGAGGGCCAGATCCTCGGCATGAAGGCGGGTGCGATCCGCATCAAAATCGGCCCTGTCGAAACCTCGATCCCCCTGGCAAACGTTGCCTCCGTGACCATGGCTCCCCCAAAAGAATTCACGGATATCCTGGCCATCTGGAAAACTGGCGATGCTGGGAAAACCCTCCAAGCCCTCGGCCCGTTCGTCGAAAAATACAACGGGCTTCCGACAAAATGGGCGGAGCGGGCGAGTTCCCTGCTTGGGGAAGCCTATCTCGCCTCCGGACAGCTTGACAAGGCCGAGGCCGCCTTCGCGGCCTTTCAAAAGGTTTATCCGAATGCGGGCACCAGCGCGGACGTGGGGCTCGCGGGTCTGGCCATTGCCAAGAAGGATTATGCCGGAGCCCGAACAAAACTGGTTCCGATTGTCGAGATGGCCAAAGCCGAAAAATCCCCCAACTCCGCGACCAGCCCCGTTTACGGCCAGGCGCTTTACCTCCTCGGGCAGGTTCAGGAATCCTCTGCGGAAAATGCGGAAGCGCTTGAAAATTACCTGTTGGCTGTCACGCTCTTTCATGACGACGAAGCCGTTGCCGCAAAAGCCGCCGAACGCGCCAATGCTCTGAAAGAAAAAAAGATCATCGTTCCCTGACCGTTTTCCACAACTAACCATGCACCAAATGAAGTCCTCCCGTTGTTTGTCCCTCCTGCTGCCGCTCCTGCTGCTCGCCCTCACCAGTCCGCTCGCGCTGGCCGCCGAGGGGGGGCATGAGGGGAACATGAACATTATTCAGACGATCATGAAGGGCGGTCCGCTGATCATTATGATCTGGATCGGCATTCTCGGAACTTCGATGACAATGCTGACTTTCATTATTCAGCTCTTCATCACCATGCGCGACGAGCAGCTTGCTCCCAGCGCCCTCGTGGCCTCGCTCGACAGCACGATTCGGGCGGGGAATTACCAGGAGGCCTGGGAGATCTGCCGCGCGAACAAGGCCTATATCGCCCAGGTTCTCAAGGGTGCCCTCGAGCGCATTGGCCGGGGCAAAGAGGCCGTGGAGACAGCCTTGATCGAGCACGGGATCCGCGAGGGGCAGACCCTCAAAACTAAGAACAGCTACCTCTCGGTTATTGGGGTTATCGCGCCAATGATCGGGCTGCTTGGAACGGTTATCGGGATGATGGGAGCCTTCGCAGTGCTGGGCGCCTCTGGCGTGGCGGATCCCCGCACGCTTGCCCTCCGGATCGGCGAGGTGCTTATGGCGACCGCCAGCGGTCTCTTCATCGCCATTCCCGCCTTCATTTTTTATTACTACTTCCGCAACCGCGGAACTATCGTCCTCGTGAACGCGGACGACAAATTGAACCGCCTGATCGAGGACATTCCGTTCGAGGAACTCGCCGGCGTGCGCATCGGGGAAAATTTTGAGGCGGGGGCTGGAGCTCCCGGCGTGTCCATGGGGTCGAGAAAGGTTTCGATGGCGCTCACCACGAACTGCCCGGTGTGCAACGGGGCGATCCAAGCCGGACAGAACCCCTGCCCGCATTGCGGGGCCACACTCGACTGGGCCTGAGTTTCATGTCTGAAGCCGCCCACCAGCACCGGAAAAAAAAGCGCAAGGCGGATCCGGAAATCGACCCGGAATTTCAGATCGCGCCGATGATCGACATCCTGCTCGTTCTCCTGGTGTTCTTCATGTCCATCAGCACGACCGAAGTTTTGCAGAAAAGCGAGAACGTCGTGCTTCCGGTCGCGAAGGAGGCCAAGGACGCCAAGCCCAACCCGTCCCAGGTGATCATCAATGTCACCTTCAACCAGGTCAACAACGCCACCGGCTTCGAGGTGGACCAAAGAAAATTCCAATCGCCGGCCGAACTGGTGGACCTGCTGAAAAAAAAGGTCGCGGCGGACCCGCTTGTCCGCGTTTTGATCCGGGCCGACAAAGAGGTGAAGTACGAGTACATGCGACAGCTTCTCGAAGCGGTCGGCACTTCCGGGGTCGGCAACGTCACGTTTTCTGTCGTGGACAAGGAAGTCGGGAAACCCTCGTGACCCCGACATCAGTGGACTTATTTCAAACTTAACTTAGGATAATACTATGGCAGGTGGAGGAGCTTCAGAAGACGGGGATATCGGATTTCAGATCGCACCGATGGTGGACGTCGTGTTTGTCCTCCTGCTCTTTTTCATGTCCTGCGCCGGCCAGCAGATCATCGAGAAGGAGCTGAATATCAACCTGCCCAGCGGCCGGGCCACGCCAAGCGGAGTTCCCACTACGCCAATCATCATCGATATTTTTCCGGATGGAAAAGTGCAGAGCAGCGGCAAGGTATTTGATTCTCCCACCAGCAAAGACCTGCCCGACCTGAAGGCATGGTTGAAAGACACGATCATGAAGTTTGGCGATAAAGATCCGGTCATTATCCGTCCCGATCCCCAGACCAGGCAGGAGCGGATTATGGATGTCCTCAATGCGGCCGGAGCCTCCGGAGTGACCAAGCTCTCCTTCAGCTAGCCTCCGGCTCCGCGTCCTTCCCACGATGCGCATTTTTTGGATCACCGTCTGCGTCGTTTTGGCACTGGCTGCCGTTGCGTTGGTGGGCGGTTCGATGTGGATCGGCTCCTACATCCGCAGCGACACCTTTCGATCCCTGATCGCCAGCGCCACCGGAGAAGCCTTTCATGCCACTGCAGGATTTGAGCCGCTGCGCTGGACCGGCTCTTCTGTCTACGCGGAGTCGGCAAAACTGGAAGGGAAGGCCGGGACAACCTTGAACAAGATGGAGGCCCGCCAGCTCAGGGCGGAATTGAATTGGAGGGCCGCGTTCTCGGGTGCCTGGCGCGTCGATGAATTGTCCATTTCCCGCCTCGATGGAGAATGGATCCCCGGACCGAAAAAATCCCCCGTTGCAGAATCCGGGGCACCGCATAATCCCTCCTCCCCGGCAGGAATGGCTGCCCTCCTGCCTCATCGCTTCGAACTCGGGCTTTTAAAGATCGGGGCTGCCAGCCTGGCGTTCGGCGGTGTGAGCGTCGTGGATACCGCTCTTTCCATCAAGCCGGACGGAGCGGGATGGTTGTTTCAAGGGACGGGTGGAGAACTCCGGCTTCCGTGGCCGCCTGTGCTGGCCATCTCGAGCTTCCGGGCCCGCGAACAGGGCGGAGATTATTATTTGACCGAGGGTAACCTGCGGCTCGGAGAAAACGGAAAAATCAGCGCCTCCGGGGAGTCGTCCGGAGGCGGAAAGCTCCAGATCCTCTGGGAAGGCGTGAAGACATGTGATGTGCTGACCGGGGAATGGAGGAAGCGATTGGATGGTGTTCTCACTGGAAATGCCCTGATCACCTTCCCGGGCCGTGCGACAGGATCCTTCCAGCTCCGTGACGGGCGACTCGAAGGCGTTCCTCTTCTCGCGACTGTCGCGGATTTTACCGGGAACCCCGCGTTTCGCCGGATGCCCTTGCAGGATATCAGCGGCGATTTTACTTACGAAAACAGCCTGCTTTCCATTAAAAACTTTTCTGCGGAGTCCAAGGGCTTGTTCCGCATCGAGGGGGTTGCGACGATCGGGCAGAAGGGTGAACTTGGTGGACATTTTCAGATTGGAGTGACGCCTCAGACGCTTCAATGGCTGCCGGGTTCCCGCGAGAGGGTGTTTGTCACTACCAGGAACGGATATGTTTGGACGGACTTGGCCGTCGGCGGCACGATCGAGCATCCCACCGAGAATCTATCAACCCGGCTTGCAACAGCGATGGGTGGCGCAGTGATCGAGCGGGGAGCCGGCCTCATCAAGGACGTCCCTCCGGCTGCCGTCGAGGGAGTCAAAGGGGTGCTCGATATGCTCCGACCGTTTGTGCCGTAGGCGGAACACTGACAAAATCGCGACAACCAAGTGGCGCATTTTGTTCAAAACGTATGTTCGCGCGGCGTTTGCGGCGTTTTATCAATGATTGGAGGTAAATCTTGGGTTCGGACGGGTATTCTGGACTTTCTTGCACTGGGTGCAATACCGGTGCACCGCGATTGAAGCGGCTCGATGTCCTGGGTTTTATGGGTTCAGCGCGGAGTCGCAGCAGCCGGAGATCCTGCCTTGTTTTTCGTGGTCGCTGGCCGTGGAGGGGGTGAGGCGCGACGGTGGAGGAGGGATTGGAGGCTGGTCTTGTGGGCAGTTGACGTATCTCCCCCATTTCCCGTGATCGCAAGTTGCGCAAGGGTCGTGCGCGATGCCTTCGCACTCGCGGCAAAGATCGCGACGGATCGCAACAACTTCGTCTGGAATCACGATGTCCATGTAGGATCGGGGAACCCGTTTGGTTGAGGGTTTTCGGGGTCTGTCACATTCGGTTCGTAGCCCTTCACGCAGGAGTATTTCAGAATCTCAATGGTCGTTGTCCCATCTGTTGAAGGAACGTCTTCTTCGTTTGGGTCCGATGTTATCTTATTCGCGTCATCATCAAAAGATTTTGTCGGGTCTGCGAGGCACGGGTTTCCCGTTCCGTTCCATTCGTAATGTGGGAGTGGAGTGATGGTGTCACCGCTATCGTCGGTCGCCCCTTCTGGATGGAATCGCTTTTGCAACCAGACCTTGATGTAGCATGTCCCTGATGGTTGGTGCTTCAATCTCCATTTGAATTTTCTGATGCTGTAACTGGATTCGTCGGGGGAGAGGTTTCGGAATGCTGAACATGATCCGCCCCATGTTTCGGGATATGATGGCAACGCCGCAACCGTTCGGGAAATGAGCGAGGAAGTTGATTCCCCTGTGTTTTCAGAAGAATAATCATAAGTAACGGTCCCTGTTGCCAGATACCCCGCGCAACCAGAGTTGTGAGGTTCCGTTATGGGGTCTGGATCGGGATGGTTTCCGTCTGGAGCTGGCTGCGTAGTAAGTGTTCCGGTCCACGTTCCGTCTGCGTTACACGTCGCGCTGCAACTTTGACTATACATCCCACAAGCTGAATAAGATGAACTTGATCCAGACCACACATTTGTTTTTATGCACGTTGCAGGATCATATGTCTCAATTAGGACAACATTATACGATTCCGTGTGGATATTTGGCTCCCCACAATAATCACTTTGAGTTCCGCTGAAACTAAGATCCCAAGTTGTAGTGCGAACCAACCATTTCTTCCCCTCGTGAGAAAACCCGCAAACAGATGGCTTGCTCTTGCTCGCGCTAACAGAGTCACACTCCACGTAAGGCGAAGGGCAAGGAGGTTGCCAGCAGCAATTACACGCGCTCACGACCAAGAGCATCCGAAAAACGGAGCCTCTGCTGCGAACCAGTTCCGGCAGATAGTTGCGTTAATTGGGCCGTAGCGGGAGTTGGATACGGTCCAGTGACCACCGGCCTCGCTATCGTCGGCCACCCAATGCACGGTCCCGATTTCGACGTAATCGGTGCCATCCGCGACTCCGCTTGGATCTGGAAACGTGCTCAGGATCTCCAGCCATCGGGAGGTGATTTCTCCGGTGCCCGTATCCCATGTTATTCCTCCCACCAACACACCCTCGGATGGATCGAGAAAATACTTCGGATCGTCCCCAGTCGAGAATCCCAGATCGGTCGAGCTTTCGCCTGCCAGGGTGGAGGGAATGACGCGGATTTTCGGTGTGGGAGGAACGCTGGTGTCGGCGGGATCTGTAGCAACGAAAAGCTGGAAGGGCTTCGGTGAATCTTGAACGTCCGGGGAATCACCTTTTTCCACTGATATCGTGAATCCGTTGGTTCCTTCGTTGATCCGAATGCCCGGACCACCTATCGGGCGAATGCGCCGCAGGAATGACATAACAAGCCGCGCCCAGTCGATGATTGGGTAGCCTGAAGACGGTTCTGGAGGCAGAGGGATCATGGGTAAAGGGTGGAATCCCATTTAAGCGAGCCGGTCCATTCCTCGATCATTTGAATGTCGGTCCCGACCCGAGTGCGACGATCCACGGTCTTCATCCATTCCCAGCTCCCGCCAGATCCTCCGCGAGGCACATCCACCGGAGGAGTGTCGCGATACCAAGCGAATCCTTTCGCAAGATTCGATGCGTTCTTTGTTGTGCGGCGCACAACCGGAACTCCAGTGCTGAATTCCGTCGGGCCGGTGGATAGCAACGTGGCTAATTTCGATACGGGCGTTCCCTCGCCAAGACTGGGGCCTGTGTAAGTCGAAGGATCTTTCGCCCACATTTTTGCCCATGCGATATATTGTGGAGTTACTTCTGCGAATGCGGGATTCGACTCGATTGGAAGCCGCAGCTCAACCCATTCCACCTCTATGGTGATGTCACCCTTTGGCGCTCCTGGTTCGCTCGAATTAGGTGTCGTGGTGATGGTGGCGGTCAGCTTTCCGTGTCCGCCTTTTGTGGGCGTGAGCTGGGTTGTCGTATAAGACCCTTTGATGTCCTGCTGCAGGAGCAACAGTTCAGCCATCGGGCCTTCCCACACGTCGCTGTTTGACAAGGTCTGTCCCCACTCGCCGGTTTGGTATTCCTTCGGGCAAACAATGATGTTCGGGCTGAGCGACGTGGTGGCCATGATTAAAACGTGTTGGTGACCGGGATTTTCGGGTCTGATTTTTCTGCGATCTTTTCCGTGGCGGCGGCGGTGCGCTTTGTGGCTTCCTCGATCACGGACATCGAGCGGTCTGCCCGGACCTGGGACGGCGAGTTGTAGCCGCCGATCTGAGAGAGCCGGTCGGTGATTGGTGCGGCGTGTTGGAATGGATCTGAGTTCGGCTTCGTAGTGGCCGCATTTGCCCCGCGAATCGCGTTGTTCCAGGCGTCCGGATCTTGGACTGCGAGATTTTCTTTCAGGAATTTATTGTAGTCCTGCTGCCATTTGAGCTTTTGCTCCTGTTCCTTGTTTCCGCTGGCAGCGGCTTCGGCGATCTGGAGCTGGAGGGCAAGCTCCTCGCGTTTTTCTGCGTTGGGATCTGATGATGGAGCCGTGGCGTTGGCTACGTCTCTGGCATATACCTCCGGATATGGCATCAAAGCGGCTTCCGCCTGCTTTTTTGCCTCCTGATATTTTTTACCCCATTCGAGCGTGGCCACCTCCTGCAGGTTTCCTGCCTTTCTGGCCACGGCGATTTTGAGGTCGACATCGAGGATTTCCCGCTTGGCGGCGAGTTCCTCCATGGCGATCTGTCCGGCCTTCTCGGCGGAGGATTGATCTTCCGCATTGAGAAATGGCCCGGTGTAAGTGCTTGACAGTCGGTCGCGGTTTTTTTGCGCCTCGTCGGGAGTTACCTCGCGGAGCCCGGCCGCTTTCGCTTTTGAATTGAGCTTCCCAAGGGCTACGGAAAGTTGCAGAAGAATTTTCTTATTTTCTGCGACCGTGGCCTCGTCGTCCGCGAGCTGTTTTACGGCTTCTGGGGTGTCGTAAAGATCACCGGTATCTTTTTGGATGGCTTTGCGCTCTCTGATCCTAGCGGAAGCCGCCTGGTTTTCATCCTGCCTGGCAACCATATCCATCTGGATCTGGTTTCTCTGAGCGCCGATGTCATCCGCAAGCGTCTGGGATTCCTGAGTGTCTCCGATCAGCTCGGACGGCCGGTTTTTGGATTTCGATGGAGTCCCTCCGCCCATGCGGTCGGCGAGATTTTGCAGGCCCTGAGAAAATTTTGTGAGGTATTCCGCCAGCCCGGATGTTTCCGCCATGCTGCCCATGCTGGCGAGGACTTCGCCCCAGGAGTTTTTGACTTTATTGAACGTGCCCTGCAGCGTATTGCCCAAGGCGACGAGCTGGCCTCCGCCACGCGCTTCGAGCTGGCGCATGATATCGGCGAGCTGCTCGGTGCTGCTCTTGGCGCTGTCGACATGGATGCCGTAGCGGGTGAGCATTGCTGTGCTGCCCTGCATGGCCTTGCCGAAAAAGAATGCGGCCTGGTCCATGTCGCCATTGAGGAATCCCGCGAGGTTTTCCACCGCGTGCGTGTATTGATCGATGTTGCTGCTGTCAGCGCCGAACTTCGTCAGCGTCGCAAACGTGCTGAAATACTTCTCGTGGGAGATGCCGGTCGCTCCAGCGCGTTCCTTGGCGAGTTCTTCGAGCTTGGCCCGATAGGCATCCGTGAGCTGGCCACTGTTCGCCAAGGCGGCATCGAGCTTCGTCATTTCAGCCTGCTTGGCCGCAAACTCATGGATTGCCTCTCCCGCGATATCGAATCCTTTTTTGATAACCAGCAGCCCTGCTCCAACCAGGGGCAACGCCCCGTTGAATGCCCGCGAAAACGCGCCAACAACCGGAATCTCCTGAATCGCTTCCTTCGTGGCATCACCGAGTTTCTGCCCAAAGGAAGCCTTGGGAGGTGCAGGCGTCGGTGGCAATGCCTTGACGGCAGAAATCCGTTGCTGGACCTTCTCCAGATCCCGCTCCAGATTTTTGTATTCCTGCCCGAGAGCCTTGGCGGCGACGTATTGTTTGACGAGGGCGGATTCTGTCGCCTGCAGGGCGGACAGCTCGGCCTGCGTTGTGATCTTGATATTTACGCCCTTCTCGTTCATATTGAATCCATGACCGCACTTGCAGTGCTATTCCTGTTCATCTTGTTTTCGCCGGCCGGATTGGCTATCGTGTTTCTCCTCTGGCTCGGGACCAACTGGCCCAAGGACGACATCCGGAGCTGATTCCGGTTTTTCGAGTTTCCTCTCCCGGTAATCCTCGCCCGCGCATTCTGCGCCCTCGTTGGCGGTCATCGCGGCTGCCAAGATGAAAATCTGATCCATCGGCATATCGAGCTGGGCGGGGTGCCCGCCGAGCCGCGCCCAGATCCGCGCGACCCAGCCGATTCCATCGGCAGGGATCGGGGTCGGAGATGATCCTGGAGCTGTCGGGAACTTCATCGGCATGACGGTCGAGAATCCCTGGGCGATCTCCGCCTCGATCTCAGCGATGGCTCCCCCCACGTTCACGGCAGCTGGAATTTCCCGTTCGGGAAACACGATTTCATAGGCGGTGCAAAAGGCGTGCGCCATCGCTGCGGGATCTGCCCAGGGCCACTGGCCGGTGAGCGCCGGAGACGCGGCCTCTTCCAACTGGAGAAACTTGAAGAGCGTCATCGCGCACGGACGCAGGAACGCCCGGCGCACGACGGCTGGCGTGCGTGGGTCGGCCCTGCGGGCAGCGATGGCATCGGCCTCGGCCTCCAGAGAGCGGATGTCGGAAAGCGGAGAGCGGAGAGGCAGTCCCTCCGCGCCAGGCGCGGGATCTATTTCTTTCCGGTTTCGCATTTCCGATTTCCGGTTTTTCACGCTGGTGCGATGACCCCGTCCACCATGATCGAGCGGACCTGGCCTTTCGACCATTTCTCCTCCGCGCTGGTGATGCGGAATGTGCCGAACGCTTCGAGCGATGTTCCCAGTTCTGGGATCGTCCCGGCGGTGAGCACCTCCATCTGGCCGGTGGCCTTGTATCCGAAGAGGCTGATAGCGACAATTTTTCCGACGTCCTCTCCGCTGCCCTCTTCTTCCTGGACCTGCACGGATTCGGAAATCGAGCAGCTCTGGACGATGCCCTCGACGAATGGCGTGAGGCCCTCCATCCCCCACCAGACTTTGTTGGTCGGGAGTTGGATCGCGAGATCCGTTCCGCGAGCGAGCACGATGCTTGCCGGGGTGATAGATCCCACCGCTGCGGCAGTGATGTCGGGGTAATGCGTGGCCTGGGCGTCCATCACCATCGCTGCCCCGCGACTCCACTTCGCGCCGCTGGTGGTGACGATGACCTTGCCAGCGGAGAATCCGGTGATGGTCAACTCCGCTCCCGCGCGGACACCGAGAGCCGTGACTGTGCCGGGAGGCGTGGAGGAAAAGGTGATTGCCCCTTTCCGCCCATGCTCGACCATCGCCGCGATGATGCCCGCCTCATCCTGGATCTCGTAGATCTGATTTGCTGGTTTATAGCTGAACGATTCGCATATTCCCGAAATCGGCTTCGGGGCGTCTACCGTGCTGAATTTGATACTGCCGTATGTTTTCATGGTGTTGGTTGTTTGGTGAGAATTATAAATACTACGCAGCCGTGGCCGGAATTTCTCGGCCGGTGGCGGCCATCCAGGCGCGCGCGAGCTGGTTTGGGTCGTCAATGAATGCGCGGACGTTTATCGACTTCCAGGTCGAATCCCACAGCGGGTGCGTGGCACACGCGGTCAGGCAAAGGCAGGCGATGGTGAGGAGGCGAGGCATGTCAGTCGTCAGTTGGTGAGATTAAGGCGTTGGGCTCGGCACTGGGCTTGGCACTGGGCTTGGAAATGGCAGCGCGGTCACGGTGCCGTCCGGGTGGACGGTGAGCGGCGGGACTTTTGCGGATATCGCGGCGATTTCCGCGAGCCCTTGGGTATCTCCTGCCTGCCCGAGGACGGTTTGCAGGTAGCCGATGAGTGACTGGTAGAGACCCACGACCTCAGCACTATGGGAGCCGAGGAGGTCGAGCGCTCCCTGTGGGTCCGGACTGCTCCAGAGCCGAGTAACTCCATCACGCAGTTGCCCGATGAGGACAGTTCGCGTGGCCTGGACACTGGCGACGGTTTCCCGCGCCGTGCGCTGCGCTGGCGTCTCCGGAGATTCCGTGAGAATCGATTGAGCATTTGCGGTGAATGCGGCCGCACAGGCCGCCAGGATGAGGATGGTTTTTTTCATAGATTATTAGTGTTGAATGCAGGTGATGCCACCGATCTCCCAGTTGGCCGTATAGCCCGGCGTGGTGCCCGTTGATCGCGCAACAATCGCGAAGGCCGATCCGGCAAACGTGGAGGCATTAAACGCGCTCCCTATAGTCGCCGTGCAGCGCAGTTGCGGGCGTGACCCCGCGGTCTGAGAAACCGTCCATACCTCAAGGTAGCTCCCACTCCCAGGCACGCCGCCGACGACGTTTTGTGGAAACCATCGGATAATTACCGCCTTGAATAACGCGATGGATGCGGAGGTAGCTGTCGTCTCCGTCGTCCCGTTGTGGATCCCGGCAATCACCACCTGATTCGCGCCGGAGGGCTGAAACGAGACCCGCAGACCTCTCGCCGCCAGCGGCCCACCCACCTCCGTCAGTTGAGATCCAAAATAGATATCGGTGGCGAACAGCGTGTCTGACGGAATATTTTGCCGGAACCACACAGTAAACCCGCGAGCCGAAGGAGTATTGTTCGCCTCCCCCGAGTTAAGTAAAAAGTTATAGATGCCGACGCGAGCCCATCCCGCACCAGTCGATCCACTCTGTTGTTTTCCGATCTGCGCCCAGAAGTTGTTGGTTTCAGAATACCACGCAGACCATGCGCTTGTGGCCACAGTCGCGCTGCCCGCATCGGCAGTGGCCGTCGTGATTGCCGCCCCGCCGAGAGACGCTGAAAATGTGAATGTCGTGGTCGTGGGAGCGCTGGCTACCCAATAGGTCGTCCCATTGGCCATGTTGGCCGGATTGGTAAGGCTCGAAAAAACAACCGCATCGCCGACAACGAATCCGTGGGCAGTCGTCGTGGTGACGACTCCCGCGACGATTGCCGCAGTGACAGACTTTGATATGGCCGTGCTGTTGGCGAGCTGCCATGTGGTGCCAGGTCGCAGTATGCCGAGGGTGGCGGTCTCAAAAATGAGCGTGTCCGGGGTGATGACTCCCGTGGACGCCATGGGCTGGTTTGCCGACGCCGCCTGGTAAGCCGCCGTGACCTGGCCGGTGCCGTTCACGGCCAGTGCTCCAGCAGCTACGCTCATGGTATCGCCCAGTGCATCGCCGAGCGTGGTGTTGCCATTGACCGTTAGGTTTGCCCCGATAACAGAGGAGCCGTTATTGGTGAGCGTTGCCATCGAGTTGCTGAGAGTGAGGTTGCCAGACAGGCTCAGGCTGGTCCCCGTGGCCGCGCCGATGTTCGGAGTCGTGAGCGTCTGGTTCGTGGAAGTGCCATTGGAAGAGGCGACGAAGGCCGTCGCGTTGCTGGTCGCGGCCGTGCCGAGGCCGGAGACGCGTGCCACGGGCACGGTGCCGGATGCGATGGTCCCGAGCGTGGTGATGTTTCCGCTGCCTGCCCATGTGGAGAGAGCTGTGTTTTCCACGTTTCCGAGGCCGATATCGGTTTTGTTGCCCGAGGTTGCCACAGTCGACAGCCCGGTGATGTCCGCGACCGGGATCGTGGAGGAAGCCGTCATGTTGGCCGTGCCGTTGCCTTTTACGTAGCCGGTGAGTGTGGCCGCGCCGGTGCCCCCTTTCCCCACTGGCACCGTGTCAGTAAGGGTGCTTCCCGCCGCCGGTATGATGATGTTGGCTGTGCCGTTGAACGAGACCCCGTTGATCGTCCGGGCTGTCTGGAGAGCGGTAGCCGTGCCGGCGTTGCCGCTGATCGTCGTCTGGTCGCCGGTATTGTTGCCCGAGCTATTGCCCGAGAATGTGCCGTTCTGTGTGGCGAGCGAGCCGAGGCTGAGCGCGGAGGCGATGCCCGGCTGGTTCGCCGGCCAGAAGTTTGTGGGAGCGACGAGGGTTCCGTTGCCGTCAACTACTATGTCGCGGCGGACGGTTTGTGCGCTGGCTCCAGAGAGGGAGGTTATGAGGGCCAGCAGTGAAAAGAGGATGACCTTTCCGAATTCGTTGGATTTTTTCATGTGAGTTTTGTGCGGGTGATTGTGCCGTCGTTTTCAATGGAGATCTGCCATTGAGAATTGTCCGGAGCGGTGAGTTTGAAAAAGGGCATGGCCTCGGTCGGGCGCGGGGTTACTTCTCCTGCGCGATAAACCGGCCGTGAGCAGAGGAGGTCGAACTTCTGGGTTCTGCGCACATTTCCCCCAACCGTGAATGTCATCTGCGCCATGAGCGTGATCGATGGAGTCTCTCCGGTGAAGAGCGCGAGGAGTTCTTCGCTCGTCATGTCCAGAACGAATTCAAATCCACCGGCCTCCAGGGAGGTCCAGGCGGCGTCGAGGACGACGGGATCTCCGGAGTAGGTTCCGGAGACTTTCGCGGCGAGAGTCCCGCTCGCTCCGGCGATCTCTGAATCCGGGACGACCTGCAGCACGAAGTTGTCGTCGAACACATCGAGTTTCTTGATTCCCTGCTGCGCTCCAGCGGTCAGCGTGAGCAGCCCGGATATGACGTTGAGATAGGTTTTCATTGGGAAAATTCGGAATGCGAAATGAGGAATGCGAAATGGAGCTGCGCTTCGCGTGTGGTTTTTTTCTCAGCGCCTCCGCGCCTTTGCGTGAGTTTCGTTTTCATGATTCGATTCCGAAAGCGGCGAGGAAGACGCAATCGAGCGAGACGCCCTTGTCATCCTCATTGAGTTCAAACGTGGAGAGCTCCAGCGGAGCGGAGAGAATATCGCCGGGGTTCTTTCCCTGGAGCGCCAGGCACACGCCCTCGGCGACCTCGTAGGCGTCGAGGCCCGTGGCGTTGAGCTTGCGGTTTTCGATGACCCGCACGCGGACCTCGGCGCGCTCGAAGAACACAAACGGGGCACCGGCGAGCGGGGCGACCGGCAGGACCGGCATGATAAAGACGCAGATCGCGAGTGCCGCGAGCCGGGCCTCCAGGTCGTTGAGGATCTCTCCCTTTTCGCGCACGATCACCGGGAGCTGCGGGAGGAGGCCGGAGCCGTCGAGCAGGGTTTTCACGTCGTCGGGCATTTTTCCGAGGGCGCTCATTTGGTCATCTCTCCGATGATTGTTTGGCTGAGGGCCTCGCCGTAGTTGTCGGCGCGTTCTTCGATGCCGGTCTCGAACATGCGGCGGGCCGGGAAGCCGGGATGCCGGACGGTGCGCGCGAAGTGGACTCCGCTGGCGTTGCCCCAGCGCAGGGCTTTGCGATTGCGAGGGCGGATCGTGTAGGGGCCGCATCCGTATTCGTGGACGGCGGCATACTTGACGTTCGTGCCGATGGAGCTCGTGATTTCCGCTCCCGAAATACGGGGCTCTGTTGCGCGGACAGATCCGGCCAGGCGGCCGGTGCGCATGTTGAGAAATGTTGGGCCAGCCTGTTTGAGCTTGGCGGCGACGATGTGGCCGATTGTCGCCTGATTCTGGAGGCGCATAGTATATACTATGGTCACGCCGACGCGGGCAGGCAGGCCGCCGAACTTCCGGATCAAATCCTGGGCTTCCTGGGAGATCTCGATCGTGATCATCTTGCGCCTCCTTTTTCGGCGAATGGGGAATGGAAGAAACCCTGTGTGCGGAGCGGGTCTTCATTTCGAATTCCTAATTTCGAATTTCGCATTTTCATGAAGCGATCCTCCTGTATGCGTTGAGCACGTTGCGGGCGGAGAGGAGCAGATCCTCCTCGACACCTGCGAAGCCTTTTTCGGCAATCGCTTCGGTGAATCCGGCCTTCGCGCGGTCGGTGATCGAGCGGCGCTCCCAGAACCACCGGCACTGCATCACCCAGGCGGCGCGCAGATCCTCGGGCAGCGCCCAGGCGCCTTCCGGCATGGTGTCAGGCGTGGTCTCGCCGGTATCCCACCAATATCCTCCTGTGTAGGTCACGCGGACGGTATTAGGCCATACGCCGAGTTGGACGCAGAATTGAAGGAGCCCGGCCTCCGGCAGATAGTTGTCCGGCATGCCCGGCTGAACGACCCAGCCGTCCGAAATGGCGTAGCGAACTTCGACTTTCGATACCGCCTCGATGGGGTAGCGCGGGACGACGAGCGAATAACGGTCTGCACCGGCCTCGAACGTATCTCCAACCACGCGCGCGAACTTCCGGTTGCAAAAGACCTGGAACATCGCGGCCACGCCGAGCCCGAGTGCGGCGACCGAGGCGTCGTTGTCGGGCTTCGCTGCATCGGCCGGAAGCAGCAGTTCGCGCTTGAGGGTCTTGAGGTTGGAGAATCCGACGTTCATAAGAAAAAGCGGAAGTTGGAAATCGGAAAGCGAAAATGGATAAATCCCGCGCCTGGCGCGGCTGACTGAGTTTCCAATTTTATCTTTTCGCTTTTCACTTTGTCTTTATCGGTAGCGGCTTTTTAGGACCGGGTTTGGTTATGATTCGTGTTGAGGTTTTCATCGCTGCTGCACCCCCGTTTCACCGGGGATGCAGAGTGCGATAAAATCGCGGTTAATGGTTAGCTTGCGGCGGTCTCCAGGCCTGCGACTGCACCGGTGGCCATGAGGCCGATGGTGAAGCGCTCCAGGGCGCGGATGAGGATCTCATCCGTGGTGAACCCGGCTTCCTTGCTGGTGTCGAAGCGAACCCCGCCCCGGACGCCCAGGTATTGGAAGCTCACGTCGCCAAACAGCAGGTAAACCTTGGACACCTGCGCGCTGGTGGAATAGACCGGCATCACGTCCACCCAGCGGATCGGGAACCCGTCGAGTGTCGCGCCGTTTGCGCCATTCGCCACATAGGGCTTGTCGCCCGCCGTGTTGAGGCCCGAAAACGCCTGCTCCATGCTCGGGTGGGCGTAGTAGGCACCCAGGGCGATTGCCGGGGCGTCGACGACCGCGCGGATCGCGCGCATGTTGGCCAGTGTGAGATCGCTCGTCTTGGTCTTTCCGCTGCCCTGCTGCACGACCTTCGAGTTGTCGATGGTCGAGACGGCGAGGCCCTTCACGCTGCCGTTGACTCCGCTACCGGCACCGGTGCCGACAAAGAAGTTGGAGTCCTCCGCGCGGGCGATCTGCCGGGCCGAATACCGGGCCACGAACTGGCCGATGGCGACGACGCTGTCCTCGTCCATTTCGGTCGGGAGACGCACCAGGCCGCCGAATTTCTCCGGGGTGAAGGTGACCCATCCGACCTGCGGGGATTTCTCCGTGACAGTTCCGGATCCGGCGATGAGGCCGAACGTGGTGTCCGTGGTGAGCTGCGGGAGCTTGACGCTTCCGGCACCAAGCGGGAACACCGTGCCGAAGCGACGGGCTGCGCCATAAGCCGATACGAGCTCGACCACCTCGCCGCTGTATTGCACAGGGAGCGGGATGTCGGAGCTGGTGAGAGCGGCCTTGATGACCTCCGCACCCAGCACGTCCTTGGCGATGCCGTTCCAGCGATCTCCGCCGAGCTGTCCGCCACGGATTCCCGAGACGATGGCCAGCGCGCCGAGGTGGCGGGCGGTTTCATCGCTCACGTGACCGGCGCGCAGGGCGCGGCGGCTGGAAGCCGAGAGGCTCGCTTTCTGCAAAGCCCGCGTCTGCTCAAGGAGAGTGTCAAACTCTCCGCGCAGCTTCGTGAACTCTTCGGCCGTTGCCGCTTTCGCGATCTTGCCTTCGAGTTCGGTGGATTTCTTCTGGAGCTCCTCGACGCCGCCCAGGACTTTCGCCTGGAACGCTTCGGGAGCCATGGTTCCGCCGCCAGATCCGCCCGTATCCGGAGCGAGGAAAAGGAGGCCCAATTTATTGTGACCGAGTTTTTTCATGAGATTATTTTTTTATGGTTTCTTCGAATTTCCGCAGGAACTCTGCCTGACGCTGCTCCTGGGCCTTTGCAGCGGCAGCGTCTTTGGATGCGGCAGAGGCGGGTTGTGGGTTTTGCTTTGCGGAAATGTTATGCATGGCGGCGAGCTTGGCCTGGTAGGCGGAGACGAACTCCACGTCGGCCCTGTCCGCGCAATCGGCCTTGTAGGCTT
Source organism: uncultured Chthoniobacter sp. (assembly GCA_964605515.1). GTDB lineage: Bacteria > Verrucomicrobiota > Verrucomicrobiia > Chthoniobacterales > Terrimicrobiaceae > QYQL01. The sequence goes on along the minus strand of CAZSDC010000013.1, from coordinate 15,312 downwards.
CGGCGAGCGCCTTGGTGAGGGCGGCCGGATTCGCGCCGATCACGCAGGCCGAGAGTTCGACCTGCTGCTGCTCCAAGTAAATGGTCTGCACTTTTGCTGCCACGTCGGCGGAGAGCCCGAGATCGTTCGCGGCGATGGTCAGCGCCTGCCCGCCGTTTTCCCATTTGTTGACCGATCGCACCGGGAAGAATCCGACCGAGACGGCTTTCAAGAATCCGCCTTTGGTCATCTTCCATCCGAACTGGATGAGCTGGGAATCTGCGCCGTCTTCGATAGCCCACTGGACGGTCTCGACCAGGCGGCGGTTCTCGACGCGGAAGTCGACGACCTTGCCGAGCAGGCAGCCAATGGTTCCGCCCTGGTGCGAGTCGAGGAACGGGGAGTTCTTCGCGAAGAAATCGAAGCGCCAGCCGTCCGCGCGGATGATCTCCCGGTAGTGATCGAGCGTCTCGTCGCTGGCGATATATTCGACCAGGCCCTTGCTCTCATCGAGCATCTTGATTTCCGGGTGGAGGGTGCAGTATTGAGGTTTCATAGGGAAAATTCGAAATGCGAAATGGGGAATGCGAAATGGTTCATGATTTTGGCATTTCGAGGACGGCGATCTGGACGCAGTGGCAGTTGATGACTTCTTCGGGCGGGCCTGCGGGATCGCCTGGGAACATGAGCTCCGCGCCGCCGACGATGAATGGCTCGTCGATTCCGACCGTCTGCTTTTCGGCGGCGGCGTGGGTTTCGCGCACGTTGCTGTTGCCGCTGGTGAGCCATTGTTTGAACTGGACGCCAGCGCCCTTCATCGCCTCGTCGCGGGCGAACCCGTAGGCGGCGGAGGTTTCGGTCTGCGCGATCACGACCGCGCGGCCTTTGGAAATTCCGTTGAACGCCTCGCGCACGGCGGACGCGATGTCTTTGATCGAGTCTCCGGAAATAAGCCCGTCCTGGATCGTCTGCTCGATTTTTGAGTGGATTTCATCCGCGACGCCGCTCATCAGATTTTCGCGGGACTGAAGAAACGCGATGGCTTTCACCGGAGGCATTGACCATGCGTCGTCCGCCTTTCCGATTTCGGAGAGAAGTTCGGCGACGGATTTTCCGATGGCCGCGAGACCGACCTTGCGCATCTCGACTTGCAACCCTTCCTCCCAGGCATCGAGGTCGAACACGTAATCCGCCGCGACTGTCTTTACCAACCCACCCATGGATTTTTGGGAGTGAAGCTCCAGCTTCGCGAGCGTCTCGCGGCGGGCTTCGTTGAGGAGGCGGTTGAATTTGCTCTCGCAGGCCTTGACGCTCGCGCGGCGGGCGGCCATGTGGCTTTTCCAAAGCGCGAGGCGGTCGGGCGCGCGCTCGACGGCCGAGCAAACCGGCGCGCCATGTCCGGACTTGAGCGCGCGGACCATCATCTCAACGGGGTCGTCGGTTTGCTCGAACAGAGACGGATCTGTGACGGCATCCGGAACGCTGCCGACCTCCTGCACCGAGAATGGCAGATAGCTCTTTTCCGATCCGTGGAATGGAGGGAGCCCCATGTCCAGGTATTCGCTGGCGACCGCGAGCGGGGTGCCCATGTTCCAGAGTTTGACAGCCGCGTCGACGCGCTCGCCGCGCACGGCCTGCATGACGGGGTGCTCGTCCCATTCAAAATAGGATTCGAGCCCGGCCCGCGAATCCATCCGCTCCAGGAGCTGGTCGATGCCGCCGCCGATGGTCGTGGCCAGCGGCATGCAGGAATTGAGGATGAGGCGGTAGAACTCCGAGGCGCTGCCGATGCTGAAACTCGCCTGCACGTCCGCCATGCTGGCCGGAACACCGAAGGCGATGTAAATCTCGTGGCGGCTGGTGATCCGGTTCTGGATGAAAGCGAGATCCGGCGTGGTGACCGTCGGGTTTTTTACCTCCATGTCGCCTGCCAGAAAGATCGGGCGGAAGTCGCCGCGCAGCCGGGCCGCACGTTTTTCGCGCAGGGCCGCGATGATCTGCGCCTGCTGAGGCTCGCTGGGCGCTCCGCCTTTTGCGGTCACATAGGCCCCGCCATCTCCGGCATTGCGGAATGTGTCGCGGGCATAACGTCCGGCAGCGAAGTCGGTCTCGGCAGCGAGCCGGGCGGCATCGAGTTCGCCGAGCCCGCGCCAGGGATTGAACGGATTCCACCGCTTGACATGAATAACCTGCTCGGGGAGCAGCTCGACCTGGTGGCCGGCGGCATCGGTCCAGATCCAGCCGAGCAGCTCGCCACCGCGCACGAGTTCCCGCATATCGTCCGGACGCGCGACGATGAACCGGCTTTTCGTTTTTGTCCTGGTCAGCCAGGTATCGTCGAGAATCCAGAAAAATTCGCCTTTGAGCTTGAACCAGCCCGCCGTGGCATCGATCCACTCTTCGCGGGTGAGCTTGTAGGCCGGGCGCGCCCAGAACCCGTCGAGCGCCGGGTCTTCGATCTCCGTGTCGCCCACATAGAATTTCAGCGACACGGTCTTCAGCGGCTGCGTGACCTGGTTGATTGCCGACATCACCCAGACCGACTGCCGGTAGGCTTCCGTGAGGTTGACCAACTCGCCGCCAGCAAGATCCTGCCCGGTCGTGAACGCGCGGGCAAATGCCGTCATCCCGAAGCTCTTCGCGAGGAAATCTCGGGCGATGGTCAAGGCGCGGGTCATGCGTTTCCTCCAAAAATGCCCGTTTCGCCCCGCGACCCGGTCGCGCATCCGCTGATTCTCGCGCCGTGCAAGGGGCGTGCAACGCGGTCTGATCCGCAGGCAAGGGGTCGGTAGCCCAAAATGGGGTCCAGGCCGAAATTTTGGCGTTTAAACGGTTTCATGTCAGATGACGGTGGCTGAGTATTCCCCCTCCCCGGAGGAAAGGGCGTATTCGGCGAGTTTTCCGCCGTCGAAGGTGTCGCCGTGCGCGCCGTCCGGCTCCGGGGTGCAGGCGTAGCGGCCCCCATCCTTTACGACCAGGCGATGGTCCTTTTTGAAATAGTCGGCGGACGGGCAGGCGTAGCGGTTGTCGTTGAGCGCGGTCGAGTAGAGATCGCCCAGGTAGGTCTTGAAATTCGTGCCCTCGCGGTAGCCGGGCGGATGGATCGCGCTTCCCGAGACGACCAGCTCGCACGGGATCACGCCCTGCAGGAGGTCCGCCGTTTCCTCGGCAAAATACTTTTCGTTGCTCGCGTCGATGCAGAGGCGGCGGGCGCGTCCGCCATCCGGCCTGGCCGCGACGACGTCGATGATCGCGCCGAGCCGTTCCCTGGCAATCTGGGGTTTGCGCTCCTTCCAGCAGACGACCAGGCGTTGCGCCCGGTTGACTCCGTTCCGCTCGGTGACCACCGCGCAGGACGGGTTGCTCGTATCGTTCGTCGTGGTGGCCACGTCGAACCCGATCCCGACCGGGCCGCTGCCCAGGTGGGCGCGCAGAAGTTCCACCGCGCGGCGGAACTCGGCGTCGCTCTCGACAAAAACAAACGCGCAGTCCGTCGCGCCGCGCTTCTGCGCATTGAGCAGCGCGATGAGATCCACGGCGGCAGATCCGCCGGACTTATGGTTGAGCTGATAGCTGATATCGAGGCCGAGCTTGTTTTCGGGCCGGGCGATGAATTGCTCGTAGGTCAGCGGCTGGCCCTTGTCATCATAGAGGACGTGCCCGGCGGCGTAGGCATCGGCGAGCGTGACGCGGTGGACAACCATGCCCGTTTGCCCGCGATAGAAATTCCCCTTGGGATTTGCTGGCAGCTCCAGATCCGGAGGCGGCATCGTCATTTCAAAAAACGGGTGCCGGTCATCCGGGCACAAGTTCGACGCGTAGATGATCTTGAACGTCGGGTCGGTGTCGGTGATCGGCTTCGTCGCGATGCGGAGATCGGTCTCCAGACCTGCAGGCGTATAGCCCGCCTCGTCGCGCAGCACGGTGCCCGCCCAGCCGCGCGCGGTCGCGGGATTCGGGGCGATGATCTTCAACCGGGAATAAACGCTCCGGTCGTGGTATAGCCGCATTTCCAGCCGGGAGGATTTGTAGAGGTCCGCAAAATCCTCGGCGCTCAGGTGGCCATAAACTTTCTGCGAGACCGAATCCGCGCACCGGAAGTCGAGTTTCTCGGCCTCCGCGTTGTCTTTGAAGACGCTCTGCATGGCGGACGCCTCATTCATCACGATGGCGGCCTGCTCGGTCGCGGTGAGCGTCATGCCGACCAGCTCCGTGCCCAGGAGCAGGGAGGCCGAAGCCGCGATGACCGAGCGACCGGCCTCGCCGCTCATCTCGTCAAACGCGATGCTGCCCAGCGTGGTGGATTTCCGGCAGCGGCGCGCCCAGAACAGGCAGAGCTGCCGGGTCTGCCTCACGGCGACCAGGGCGGCATTCTCGTAAAGGCGGCGTTGGAATTTTCGTGCCACGATTATTCCGGCAAATGAATGCCCCCCTCCGCCTCCAGTTTGTCCACATCCGCAAAGTATGTCTCCCGGAGCCGGGCAATCTTGTCCGCATTCGAGAGCCCCGAATCCGCGATCTCCCGCGCCCGTGCATCTTTGAACCAGGACAGGAACCGCTTGCAGGACTCCACCTCGAATTTCTCGCGGTCGAGTTTGTATTTCGCCAGATCCAAGCTGCCTTTGAATTTCGCTGAGTCCTGTTTGAGCTTCAGATGCTCCAGGTTGACGAATGTCTCCGCGTCGCCTGAGTCTAGGGCCTCCATCGTGAAGAGCGCCTGGCCGAGTTCCCGGATTCTCTCCGGAGTCATGCTGGGATCTTTCGACTTGAGCAGCTCCTCGACCTGTTTCGCCCGCGCATCTGCCGACAGATAGCGCGCACGCAGCGACCACCAGGAGACGAACTCCGAGAGTGTGGAGATGGAAACCTTTATGCCATCCGCAGCGAGCTGCTCCAGCGCGTATGCCAACCCGCCCACGCAGGTTTCTGACTTGGGGGTCTTCGCCCATGCGATGATCTGCTCCTGCCGTTCCTCTGGCAGGGTTTTCAGTTTGGAGTCGGAGCGAGCCTTCATTCACTTGATGCCCTCCTTGGCTTTTCCTCGCGGGGTGAGGAACCACTCGTCGCGATCTTCGTCGCGGTTGTAAACGTAGTCCACGTAGCCGCTGCCGAGGTTCCACTCGATAGCCAGGCGCACGGCAGCCAGATCCGCCGGGACAGGAACCATCCGGTTCGCTCCGTCCATGATCATCGCCTCGGTGAATTTCCGCTGCGGCGCAAACGCGAGCACCTCGCGGACTTTCGCGCGGAGCAGCGGCATGTCGGGTTTGTCAGTCTTCGTCGCCATCGTATTCGTCCTCCTTGATGAGTGCCTGGATGTGCTTTGCTTCATGTGAGCGGCCATCGCGGCTCAGCGTGCCCGCGAGATAGTTCAGCGCATTTTGCTGGCCGTTGATCTTCTTGTGGATCATCCGCCGCGCCTTGTAGTTGTCGGAACTGAATTGCTCGATCTTCTCGACCGCAGATTCGAGCCGCGCCGTGAACTCCTGGACCGTTTCTTTGAAATCGGTTTTCGCGACATAGGTGTCCGCCGGGCGTGGCGCTTCGCGGAAGTGGTCCTTCCACAAGTCGAGTCCGGTTTTCAGCATGACCATCCCTCCGGCCAGGCAGATCACGAGCCAGCCCACAGATCCCGCGCCCGTGGGATCGGGCATCACGAGTTCTCCGACAGCACCGAGGAACAAGGGGGCGAGTGTGAAAATTCTATCGGTCATTTGAGAAACTTCGCGCCTCCGAGAATCCGGTAGCTCACCGGGATGACGCCTTGCTTGCGGTGCCCGCCCAGGGCGAGGAATGCAGCCTGTGTGAGATCAATGCCGTCCTTCGTCCAGCGGGCCGGGCCGATGTCAATGAGCGGGACGGTGAGAGATTTCTCGCGCATCGTGACGATGACGTTGGTGCCTCCGGGAACCGGCTTACCGTGGGGAGTGATCCCCCAGGGCAGCATTGGAATCGGAGATCCGCCGACGGCTTTTCGGGTGCGCAGATCCGGACCCTGGTAGTTCATGGGCAGCGCGCAGCCGAGCAGATCCGGATGGCCCTTCGTAACAACGCCGCTGGAGGTATTCCCTTTGTCCATGGGATCGTTGTCTCCTCCGAAAAACGTCGCTGTCGTGTTCTCGACCACCAGATCGTCGTTGAGGACGATTACCGAAAAGCCCCAGCCGGGGATGGTAATTTTTGCGCTCACTGTTTCCAGTTCCTCCCCTCGGCGTTTTTCCTGAACGAGAACGCCCAGCCGAAAAGGCGGACTGCGGCCCAGATCGTGACCCGCTCAATAGGCGGAACTCCCACATGGCACATTGCCTCCAGGAAGAGGTCATCGCATTTCAAGCGGTCCTTGAAACACGGAGCCCAGCCGCGCAGGGAATACAGATAATCGTGAAGGATCGCCGGGAAGCGCGCGTCTCCATCGGGCGGGCAAATGTTCCAGAAAATCCTCGGGATCGTGGCGTAGTCGGTCACGAAACCGGCAGGAACCGTGATCGTCTCGCCTACGGCGGTGACATAGACAAGCGGCTCCAGGAGAACTTGCGTCATCGGGCCTTCCTCGCTGGTCCAACGAAGGGCCGGATTGTTTTGGAAGCCGGGCGTCATTTCGTTCCCTCCTGCAAAAGCTGTTCGAAGTTCGCCAGGTATTGCGCCGCGACTTTCGCGTCATGGATCACAACCATGTTCTCGGCGTTGAAGCGCTCCGCGTTCGTCGTGAAGTTGAACGAGCCGGTGACCACGGTCGCCTGGTCGATGATCAGCACCTTGTCGTGCATGATTTTTTGCGAGCCGTAATTACGCCCGACCCCTGAGCCAGCGAGCTCGTCGGCGAGGGTTTTCGTGTCGTCGCGCTGGCTGCGGTCGTAGATCGCGCGGACCCTCACCCCACGCTGCACCGCCTGCTGTAGCGCGTTCAAGATCTCCGGGCTCGTGAAATTGTATGCCTCGAACGCGATCTGCTTTTCCGCCTTGTTGATCTCACGCACCGCCGCCTCCGTGCATCCACCGCCTGGCGAGAAATACACCTCGGTGGCGAATGCCAGGCCGATGGAGAGGATGATGGCGGCGAGGATCTTCATTTTATGATCATCGGCAAAACGAAAACGACGAAGCCCGCGCCAAAGAAGAGCCCGAGCCCGAAAGCGGCAACCACGTCGCCAGGCGTGAGACGCCGGAGAACTCGCTCGGAATAGGGAAGCCTCGAATTGCTCATGCTTTGTGGGGAGGGGTGAGGAAGTAAGAAAGCATCGCCACGACTGCTCCGGTAGCCGCCGCGCTGCCGACCGCCTTCCAGTCCTGCGTCGCGCCGTTGGTCTGCACATATTGCGTGGCTGCGGTGGCCGCGCCGGTGAGTGCAGCTCCACCCGCACCGACCGCGACGGTCTTTGCCGTGATGAGCACAGGCCGGGCCAGAGCCGCAATGCCTGCGTTGAAGGATTTCAGGTTCATAGATTGCCGGGGAGCGCACGCGACTCGCGTGCAGGCATCGGCGACTCGCCGATGTCAGGATTGGGAGAAACGAAATCAACTGGCCTCGCGCTTGATGCAGCGACGGGATGGCAGCCGAAAAGCGAAACGGCAGCGGCGGAAAACAAAATAACCACCGCTGCCGTCATCATGTTCCCCCCAGAACATTTTACAAAAAGAGTCCTGCGCGGACGGTATGAACGCACCCCGCTAAGGAAGCCCGCCCGCGCAGGGAAGATGGCGCGTGAAAAATTCGCATTCCAAAATTCGCTGGGCGAATTAGAATGGTCTTGTTCCTTGGTGGTAGCCGCGTTCATGTGCCAGCGAAACTGGCACAATCATCAAAGCGGGGGAAAAGCTACGCGGGACTCGCGGGGCTCACGGGGAGAAAATTCAGATCAGGTGTGCGGGCCGCTCCGGAGATGCATTCCACACTTCGGGCACACGTAGTTGTATCCGGACATGAACATCAGATAGAGAACGCCGGGCAGCACAAAGAAAAACATCAGGAGAATCCCAAGGATAGCACTGCCTCGCGCCACTTTCTTTGGTGGCCCGCAATAGTGGCAATGCGTGTTCGGGCAAACGATGTCTCCAGGACGCGGAACATACGCTGGCTCCTGCCGGACCTGGAAAATGTTTTGTGTCTGGCACTTTTCTTCCGCAATTTTGTCTTCGATTCGGAGTCCAAGCATTTGCCAACCGGATAGATCGTCACTCCAGAAGTGTGTCTCTCCGGTAATTTGACCGTTCTGCCACATTGCTTTGAGTTGGCCGAATGTGAATGGTCCAGCCTTCGCGCCGTTGATCCAAAGATAATTCCCCGACGATTTCATTTGTCGGCTTTTCCTTTACCCCGCTTGCCCTTCCGGCCCTTCACAGGCTTCCGCGCGTGGACACCGGAAGCTGATGGAAAATTCGTTTCGATCTTCTGGACCGTTCCAGCGTTAATCACTTGAAAGTTTCCGATGGCGGCATGTTCAGCGATCCGCTGAGCCTGCTCCTCATTCCTTCCAAGCTCCTTGGCCAGACAGTAACGGTAAAATCCGGATTTGCTCATTCTGCGCCGCTTGGCTTCGAGCTGAGCATCTCGAATAAGTTCCCTGGGTGCGGAAAACGCTTCGACCGTCTGTGACTCATTTCTCTGTCCGGGCATGTATGAACGCCTATTACACCGGCTCATTTTTCTCAATCTTTTTTCTTGTCAGGTGTTATACGGCGTTATACACGTTCTGAATGTCCAGCAAAAATATGATGAAAGCTTCCTGCAAGAAACGCTCCACAGACTTCACGGATAAAAGCGTCCTCGCTGTGTTTCGAGTTCAAGAGGACATCGCCACAGAAGCCAAAGAGAAGGCCCGCCGCGAAGATCTTAGTTTTTCACAACTCATGCGCCGCGCCATCCGCCGCGAACTCAATACCGCCGCCTGAGCCATGAGCGAGGCGCAAACAACCTGGGATTGGCTGGTGCCGACGACAAAGGATCTTCTCCGGCCTGATGAGGTCGCCCGGTTTCTCGGCCGCAAGGAAACTTTCGTTTCCGAGCTTGTGGAGGAAGGGAAGCTGGAGGCATTCGAGCCGACCGACCGCGTGGTCAAGCGCAAGGTGATCACCGCGCGCAGCGTCCGGCTGGTGCTCGCCGAGCAGGCGCGCAGCAATCCCGCCCACTTTGCCGAGCGCGTCCTATCCCTCCTGCCCCACCTCGACAGCGCGGCGATCTCCCGCCTCATCGCCGAGGCCACGCGCCTGCGCGACAAAAAACTCTCCTGAAAATTATGAACCTCGACTCACTTTACAATTCGAAGCTTCCGCTTTGGGCGCTTTGGCTTCTTGTCCGCGCCGAGTGCTTTGTTTCCCGAATCCGGCACCGCGTGCGGATACAAGCCCGCTGCTGCATCGCGTTTGCGCGACATGCTCGTCAGCGCGCGTTTGTAGTAATCGACGTCCTTCCTGTGCTGCTCTACCTCCGCCTCCAGGAGCGCACTCGTTTTGCAATAGTTTTCCTCAAGCTCAAGAACCTGCTCACGAAGTTTCGTGAGACGGAGCTGGATGCGGCTGTCACGGCGGAACTCCTCGCTGCCTTCAACCAGCCCGGAGTCGGTCCGAATGAAATTCAGGAGATCGTCGATCAATACGTGGCAACTGGGCGTGTTCATGCCCCGCACTCTGCCAAGCCCATCCACCTCTGAACACTGAAAACTGACCGCTGAAAACTTTCCTCATTTCCACCATGAAAAAAACATCCTCAACCAATCACGCCGCGCCCGGCGGTGAGTCCATACATCCGGACACAAGCGAACCGAAGACGTTAAGCGTAGTCGCACCGGGCAAACTTTCAAAATCCCCCCGCCTCCAGAAGGGCGACGACAAAAAGGTGGCGGCTGAACTCGGGCGGCTTGTCCGGGACGCCCAGGACGGCACGCGCCGCATTCTCATCTGCGGGCTCTTCATCGAGACGATTGTCGCCAATCTCAAACATGGGGAGTTCGGGCCATGGGTTGAATCTCACAAGGCCGAGATCGGAGTTGACTACAGGAGCATCTGCGGATGGAGACAGTTCGCGGGAGAGGTCATGAAACAGGTCGGAGGCGAAAACTGCAACGCGTTGCAGTTTTCAAAACCGCTGCATAAAATCCTCGCGCTGCCCGCCGCGAAAGTCCCGAAAGACGCCCGCGAGGTCCGCGCGAAAATCGATGAGCTGATCGCGGGGAAATCCGTCCGGCAACTGCAATTTCAATTCCGCGAGTGCGAGGTTTTTGAGGACGAGCTGGTGCGGACCGGGCGCGGCGGCGACCGCACCGCGTATCGCGGACCGCGCCGCACGAAGGATGAGATCGCGCGCTCCGTCTTCGAGAGCGGTGGAAAGGCCGCGTGTGGGGATGCCCGCAAGATCCTGAAGCACCTGCTCACGATCCAAGGCCCGCACAAACCGAACGAGGCGATCCCGCGAGCCTGGGATCTGCTCGATGACAAGGCGCTGCAGGGGCTCAAGGAACTGGCCATCGATCTGCGCGACGGAATTTTGGAATCCGAAAAACGCCGCGCCCAACTTCGCCCCCGCAAATGAAAGCCCTCGCCCTCGCGAACAACTACGCCGCGCCCGCGCTCTACGATCTGCCGAGCGCCGCGCAGGACGATGTGACGGAAGTGGCGCGCGTGTTCCGGACGATCCTCGCCGAGGGCGGTCCAGCGACACCGCATCTCGAAAGGCTGGCCGCGTCCGGGCTGCCGGGCCGGAACTTCAAGACGCTCCAGAAAAAACTGGCCGCGTGGCGGAAGGCGGATTTCAACGACCTCGTGCTGGTGGACCGCCGCCTGTTTCCGAAGCTCCAGGTGAAGACGGTGGTGCGCGGGCTGCCCCAGGAATTCCTGGAATGGGCGGGCGGAATTCTTCTCGGCAACCAGCGCAAGAGCCGCCCCGCCTACCGCGACATCGTTGTCCGCTGGGAAGATTGGCGCAGGACCGGCGACCGCAAATACGCGATCCCTGGATACGACGAGCCGCCGCGTGATTGCGGCAAGGGCCATCCCGCCGGATGGCACTACAGCAACCTCATGCGCTACGCCCAGCCGCCGCGCGTCGAGCGCGCGATTGCCCGCCTGGGCACCGCCGCCGCCAAAAAGTTTCTGCCCCTCATCCACAGCTCGCGCGAGGGCGTGCGCTGGCTTGAATACATTTTCTTCGATGACCTGATGCGCGACCGGAACATCATTGTTCCAGGCTATCTGAATCCGGTCCGCATGCTGCAGTTCGGCGGGCTCGACTACGCGAGCGGCGTCTATCTGAAATTCGGCCTGCGCCCGGATCTCCCGCGCAAAGACGGCGTGCGCGACCGGCTCAAGCGCCGCGACTTCCTGTTCCTGGTCGCCAGCCTGCTCATGGAATACGGCTATCCCCTCGACTACGTGATGCACATGGTGGTCGAGCGCGGCACGGCGACGATGAACCAGGCCGAGGCCCGCACGCTCTATGATCTGAGCAACGGCCAGATCCAGGTCGGCTACTCCAGCATGGAAGGGCAGTTTGTCCTGGCATGGGAAGAATCGAAGTCCGGCAACTCGGACGCCAAAGGCCCGCTGGAATCCTGGCATAACCTTTTCCACAATTACGAGGGCAGCTACAACGGCCAGGTCGGCAAAGACCGCGACCACAGACCCGCCGCCCTCTACGGAAGCGACCGCGAGGCCGTAGCGCTCAATAAAGCCGGGCTCCTGCTGACACCCGAACAGCGCGCCGGACTCCGCCTGCCCTATTCCACATTCACCGAGGCGCACCTACAGACGCTCGACACGGTCGCCCGCATCAACAGCCGCCGCGACCACGAGCTGGAGGGCTTCGGAAAGATCCTGCTCTGGAGGCTCAAAGGCTCCGAAATGGAATGGAGGCCGGAAGCGGAGATCCTTCACCTCGATCCCGCCCTGCGCGACCATGTCGAGTGGAGGCCGGTCAACGAATCTCCCCGCGAGCGGGCGCTAAGTCTTAGCAACGGCATCCGCGTGGGCTTCATCCCTCCAGGCGCGCTGGTCCGGTTCTACGAGGATTCCCACACCGCCGCAAAGATCGAAGGCATGGACGCCTGCATCAAGATCGAGGGCCGGAAATTCTATTTCGGTCCGGAGACTCCGGACGAGGCCGTCGCAGACCGCGAGGAAATCATCCTCCACCACGCGCCGGTGAATCCCTCCTACGCGATTGTCACCCACAAGGGGATCTGCGTCGGAGTCTGGAAGCGCCAGAGGGTCATGCGCGGGGACAGCGACGCCCTGGCGCTCGCGAGACGCCGCAAACAAATCTTCCTCAACACCGCCGTCTCCAGCGTGCGCGGGAAAATGGCTGAGCGCCTGTGCGAGGAACAGCGCCGGATGGACAGCAACATCGAGGTGCTCGCCAATGTCGGGCTTATCCCCAGCGACGCCGTGCAGACCCTCGCAGCGGGCAAGCAGATCGTCTGCACAAACGTTTCAGACGGCATGCAGCGCGCGACCGAGAACATCCGCGCTGAGGAACATGCGCGGAAGGCAAAAACTGAAAAGCGCGCCCGCACGGCCAGCATCAGCGGAGCCGCCGCAGCCGACGACATGCTCGGCGAGCCGGAGCCCTCTCCGGTTTCCAGTCTCCCATCTCCGATTTCGGAAGACATCCCCTGGTAGTAAAAATTTATGAACGCACCCACCGCAGACAACAAACACGAAAACGCCACCCTTGCCATGCAGGCGATCAAGTATCGCATCGCGGGCAACGTGGTCAACAAAGCCACCGCCGACCTGTCGGACAACGAGCGAAGCGCCCTGCGCTGGCTCCACTCCTACGGCAGCGAAAACAACTTCAGCCTCGACGAGCTGGGCAGCATGCTCAAGCGCGACGACGGCAAACCCTACTCCCGCGACAGCGTTTACCAGGCGCTCACCGGACGCCGGACAGATTCCTCGCTCGCCCCGTTCGTCACGGCTATCGAGCGCCTGCGTAATATCATCGAGTCCCGCGCGATCCGCGCACCCTTCATCGAGACATCACTGACAAAGCGCATCTGGAAAATCTGCGAGACCGCCCTCAGTTTCCAGCGCATCGCCTTTATCTACGGAGACTCACAGATCGGGAAAACCACGGCGGCAGAGGAATACCAGCGCACCCACAACCACGGCGAGACCATCTATCTCCGCATGCCAGCGGGCGGGACATTCGGAGAGTTCGTCCGCCGCCTCGCGAAGGCTCTGCGGATTTCTCCCGGCCTTAAGGATTGGCAGATAAAGGAAAAAATCTTCGAGGCCATTGATTCCCGAATGCTCCTCATCGTGGACCAGTGCCACGAGTGTTTCTCCGGCCAATACAGCGACCGCAGCCTCCGGTGCTTCACCTTCATCATGGAGATCTTCGATCTCTGCCACTGCGGCATCGTCCTGATCGGCACGGGAAAGTTCGAGGCGGGCATCATGGACAGCCGCTATCGCGAGACGCTGAAGCAGCTCGTGCGGCGCGGCCTGCCGAAACCCCTGCGGCTTCCGGACAAGCCTACCGTGCAGAACCTCAACGAATTCTCGGCTGCCTATGGTCTCCAGCCCGCGCGGGATGAGCACCTCGTCTTTTCTGTCAAAGGCAATGACGGTCGGTCGCGGAATCACGAAGGCAACCCCTTCGAACTCCAGTCCGACACCATCCGCGACCACGACCTCGGCGTATGGCTCACCACCCTGCAGGCCGCGCAAAAGATCTCCGCAAAACGCAAGGAAGCCATGACCTGGAACCACGTCATCGTAGCCAACGACGCATTCCTCAGCATCGGAGGAGAGGGAAAATGAAACCCATCCCTTACGAACCGATGACCGGAATGCAGGTCCTGGAAATGCGCGCCATTCTGCCAGCGCTAGTCGCCTGGCTGCGCTCCCGCGAAAGTGGTGCGGGCGTCTCGCCTGCAATCGAAAGGAAATCATGAGCGGCATCCGCGCCACCCTCACGATCAACGGCACCAGCTTGCCAGCGATCTTCTCTGCAGCCGGATCGCTGCTGCAAGACCAACTCGTCGCCGAGATGACGCGGATCCTGCGCGAGCAGGGATACGCGGTCGAGATCCCGCAGCATTGGGAAAGCCCGCGCGATCTATGCGCCCGGCTGGGAATCAGCCAGGCCACATTCTGCCGCAAGATCATCCTCTCCTCCTGCCCGAAACCCTACGCCGCCGTCCGCGACGGTCGCGGCATCACCAGCCTCCGCAGCCACAGCGTCCTGGACGCATTCCTAAAACGACCACTCAGCCACAACGCCAAATCCTAATCCTAACACCATGAAAAAAACCAAAATCAAACCCGTCCTCATCCACTCCCGCGAAGCCATGCTCGCGGTCGTCGCCAACCTCGTCTCCGACAAGCTCGCCCTCGCCGCGAAGCTGGTCGAGATCGAGCAGGCGAAAGCCGACATCGAAGCCAGCTACCAATCCGACATCGACGAGCTCGCCCGCCGGTGCCAAACCAACGAAGCCGGTCTCCACGTCTGGAGCGTCCAGCATCCGGAGGAATTCGACGGCAGCAAGTCCATCGACCTGCCGTCCGCCACGTTCGGATTCCGGACCTGCCCGCCATCGGTCGAGAAAGACAAATCCGCCCGCACCTGGGACGACGTGGCCGCGCGGCTCGGCTCGACCGTCATCCAGGATGCCTGCGGGCAGCCAGTGTTCATCGGAGAAAACTTCGTCCGCTACGGGTCGCCGACCGTGGACAAGGCAAGGCTCATCGCCGCGCGCGACCAGATCCCTCCAGCCGCCTTCAAATCCGCAGGGTTCACCATCGAGCAGGAGGAGATCTTCTTCTTCAAACCGAAATCCGAAGTGCTGGAAGCCAGCAGCCAGGAGGCCGCATGAACACTGCCTCCTTCATTTCCGGCGCAGCGTGCATGACGGTGTTATCCGTGCTCTGCCTCATCGTCCGCGATGAGGTCAGGGCATGGCAGATCCGCCGCCGTCACGAGATCCGCCGCCGCTACGGTCGCACTATCCTTCACCGGATCTGAGCCATGAAATTTGTCTATAATTACGAAAATACGGTTCTGCTGCTTGGCTTCCGGCCTTCGAGCGAAATCACTCGCGCGCAGTTGCGGAAGCTGTTTCTTCTGGCCAGTCGGCGGGCAAATCTGCTCGGGCAAATCGGAAGTCTCAACAAACGCATAGCGTTTGAGGCCGCAAAACTTTCCCGGCCATGAGCGCAGGCCCCACCATCTACAAGCGGACCATCGACAACGAATATCGGTGCGTGGTCCGCACCGCAGCCGGGCGTCCCGTCCATCGCGGCACACAATGCCATCACGAGGACTCCGCCCAGCAATATGCAAACCTCCTGCAGCGCGACGTAGCCCGTCGCGCGGAACGCGGAGACATGCTCCCCCCC
>CAZSDC010000012.1:0-34479 GCA_964605515.1 uncultured Chthoniobacter sp. | reverse complement strand
ACTGCCTACTGCCTACTGCCTACTGCCTACTGCCTACTGCCTACTGCCTACTGCCAGCTCTGGCATCAACGCCGCTCTCGTCCCCCGACACTCGCCATCCCTCGCGTGGCTTGGCGAAGGAACTCGACGAACTTGAGTTTGATCGCCACCGGGTCAAATTCCGCCCGTGCAGTGGATGCACCGGCATCCGCCATCGAGACCCGCAGCGCGTTGTCCGTTTGTAAACGTCCCAAGATGGGAGCAAGAACCTCCGGCACCGGGGATGTTGCGGTGAGGGCGGCATCAGGATGCTGCTGACCCCAACGGACGCCGGTTGCGAATTTGGGACCGACCAGCAGCATGGGCATGCCAATCCAACAATACTCGGACAGCTTGGTGGGAAAGTGGGTGCGGTAAACGCGTAACATGGGGCCTTCGAACGCGTAGGGCAACAAGACCACATCACACTCAGCCTGGACTTTAGGCCAAAGCTCATCGAGCGGATGGAATCCACGATTGATGAGCTGTGGATGCCTAGGCAAGCAATGTTGGTCGCGGGTGTAGATGTTGAGTTTTGTCTTCGTTGCCGTAAGCGAATCGAGGAGTGAGTTGATTCCGTCCCAGTATCCCAGCCCAAGCGAACCAGCGTAACCAAGGGTGAGTTGCGGGGGGGACTTGAGGGACAGGCTTTCCCTTGGGGGACGAGGCGAAATCCCCTCCGGCGGACCAAAATAGAAAACCTGCGACCCCTTTCCAAATCGTTTGGACAAATATACGCACATCTCCTGGCTGACACCCAGGGAGAGTGACGCATCCCGATAAAGGCGCCGAAGGAATCGAACGAATACGCGTTCCAACCAAGGGTGAGCCCTCTCGAATGTCTGCGGGTCGTCCATCGTGATCGTCAACAATGGCACATGCAGCCGCCTGGCAAGCGCCCAGGCATGTTTGTAGTAGGAAAGCTTGTCCATCACTGTGACAACAAGATCGGGGGCAAACTCCCGCGCCAACCTCAGCGAACGCCCCAATTGTGGCTCCACAAATGTATTGAGCGCATTGAGCCCGCTCGTCCATTGTCGGAAGCGGGTGCAGGCGATCCGGTAGGTGATCAGTTTCAGCGGCTCGTAGCGGCAGGGCAGGAGCTCTGCATCTCTCTCCGGAGGGACCCCAAGCACCATCAAGCGGTCGCCCGGATATCCCTGTAGCGCCCGGAAGAGCTGCATGCTCCCGGCATTCACCGACTGCGGAATCTCCGATGTGCAAAATAGAACTCTTGGAAGATTGTCAGACACAACGATGACGTGGCCGTAAATTGAGACAGAAGCCAAGAACCTCCCTGTCAGGCAGGTTTGACTGCCTGCGACACGTTCCGGCTGCGCAACTGTTCGAAACACCGATCAAACAAAAAATATAAAAAGGAGGCGAAGATGATACTTGCAACGATTTCAAGCCATGCCTGCGTCCGCACGCCGATTTGAAAACGATGTGTTGCACTGGCGACCGCACCAGACACAAGCTCGTGCGAGATATACAATGGATATGATAAGTTGCCAATAAGACGATCAATCGAGCTTCGCTCGGAAATAAAAAACAAGAGCGGCACGGACAAGGCTCCCACGAGAATTACAACGACAAGATTTAAGTCGCTTTTGAATATTGATGGAAAAAGCACGACCCAAGCAATGGGGGAACTATACACAAAGGCCTGAAGCGGTTTACACGTTATTTTTTGAAACAGGGGTTTAGCCCATTGGTAGAATCGAAAGCCAAAAATACCTAAAACAAACATCCAAATGGAGGAAAACCCCACGAAATAGGCCCCGCCAACGGTGTATTGATTCAGATACCAAAATGAAAATATTGAGACGCCAGCGAAACTGACCAAGAACGCCTTGGATTTGTCATAAATGAAAGGCACCATGCAGTAGAAAACAACTTCCACGCCCAATGACCAAGCTGGGCTGATCCATGTTGCATCCCCCAGCCAAAACACGCCTGAGGGATGGTTGGTTGCCTGATAGGCAAGAAATGAAAACCCGGAAACCGGCGACCAATGAAAACAATGCATAAGGTCGTGTCCGAACAAGGTGATGTTGGCAAACCACATAGCCGCCGTCTGCCAGATATTCACGTGTAAGCTTATGGCAAATAATACTGGTTCCGGAGTTTTTCCTGATGTGATATAATTGCAAACACAATAATAGCATATCGCCAAAGCCAAAACAAACCAGTATGTCGGATAGATGCGCAGAAATCTATTCAGGTAAAACATTTTCAGGTGGGCCTTGGCGTCATACCTTTGTGTCAGGATTAGCGCCATATAAAATCCGCTGATGACAAAGAAAACATAAACACACAAACCGCCCATGAGCATCTTGATGCCACTCCCTTCGACGTGGGAAAATAGAACCGCGAGAGCAAGTAGGATTCTAAGTAGACCCATAATTAACGCCTAAAGTGGGGTTTGATTATGAAAAGGCCGCATCCAGAAACCGTTCGGCCATCTTCCGTGGCGAGTAGTGTTCCATCGCCCATGCCCGGCCGGCATTGGCAATTTTTCCGAGGCAGGAAGAATCGTCCAGGATCCGGTCGATGGCGGGTTTGACCCGATCCATGTCCAGTCCGATGTAGTGGACCCAGTTTTCTGGCATCACCGGGATTTCGACGCCGTAGCGGTCGAGGTCGAGATTGAACGCGACGGCACCAGCGCAGAGGGTTTCCCAGAACCGGAAGCTGTCCCACTGGACGGAGCGACAGGGTCTCGGGTCGATGCGGGCCAGAGCTTCGAAAAACGCCCGCCGGATCTTTGCTTTGTTCCCACCCACGAGATAGCATTCCGGCTTCCGAAACGGCATGGGGGGAATGAGTTCCCCACAGAAGCACGCGACAGCCTGGGTGTGTTTGAGCCTTTCGTAATAGGGACGTGAAAACCGCTGGCCGGTCTGCCTCCACATGATCTCGTCATAGGCGGCGTCCGGCTTGCGCGTGAGGTCGTCCTTGGTGGCATCAATATCAAACAACCGGCCAACCAAGGGCTCAAACCTCTCCCGCGCGAGTTCGCGGGAGCCGTGCGGGTAGGGGTGGCTGGCTCCGAAATTGATGAGAATGGTCTTATTTCGTGCGGAAAAATCCGGCGCATTCTCCGTGGCTTTCAGAATCCGGTCGGTGAACCCGAGGACCCAGGGTTTCATGTTCTCCGGATGCCAAGAACGGTGATTGAGTTTGCAACGCAGGATGATGTCGAACTGACGATATTCCGGTTCCCACGAAACCGTGCGGTGCCCGTCGTGGCTGTCCATATAGACCGTGGTGTATTTGCGGCCTTTCTTAAACAGCCCTTCCGGCAACGGCCTCCTTACAAGATCGAAGGTGGTCATACGGATTTGATACGGCCAGGTGTAGCTGACGATGACGATGTCAGCATCATCGGGGGTGATCTCCGGATCGTGTCGGATGAGGTAGTCCCCCGGAGTTGTGGACTGGAGCCAGTAATTACAATTGCCCGAAAACGGAACCCCGAGTTCGCGGAATCCCTCTGCAAGCGTGATGACATCCTCCTGGAGGTTGCCGTCTTCGTTCCGGCAGAAAATATAGACTCTTGGCATTTTCGAATTCATTCAAATCCTATGGGTATCAGGAATATATTAAATCACCCGAAGGCATCTGCGTCGAAGTGATTCACCCGCCCAGCTTTTCCGCTTTTCGATGCAGGTCCTCCGCATATTCCCTTAACGGACGCTCGTCCTGGCGGATTTCCCGCACGGCGTTCCATTGGCCCCTGCGAGAGGCCATCATTTTTTTCCACTCCATCCGTTTCATGCGATAACGTCGAAGCGACGACATGATCCAAAATCTCCAATCATTCCTCGGGAAAGGCGCGGATCCGGTGTCCACAAAAGCATGCAGAACCGATGAATAGCCGTTCGACTCCGCATTTTTCAGCAGATACGCGTCGGAGCAGCGTCCAGCAGGGATTAAATGGTCCATCACAAGGCGCTTGAACGCCCCCTTACCATAGCCGGCCCGGCATCCGGTGTAGGAGATATCCGAATCTCCGCCAAAACCCGCGCGTCTTGGCGTCGGGTCCAGCAGGCGGCGCATGGGGTTTTCCCGGACGAGTTGCCGGTATAGTTCAAGGACTTCGCGCCGTGCACAAAGCCCGGCTCCCCACGGGGTGGAGTCGTGGTGATTAATGACGTTTGACCAAATGTCGTGTTCGAGTTGCCGAGTGCAAAGCGCGCCCTGCAGCCATTTCTCGGGAGCTTTGTCCGGCTCATCAAACTTCAGTAGAATCTGTCCGCCCCAGGTCCCGATGTGCGGAAACTCCCGTGCAATGTCCGCCACTCCCTGCAAATAATCGGACCGCAAGGCGTTGTCCTGGTCCACAAAGACAAAGACATCGCCCTGACCCAATTCGTATCCGCGCAGTCGCGCGCTCACCAGTCCCATCCCCTCCCGTTCCGGATCAGTCCCGACGAGGCGGCTGTTCGGGTGCCATGACAGATCAATCCTCCCTTCCAGAGGGTCTTTCGACGCATCGTCCACGACGATCAACTCCCACTGGTACGGCGGCAGCGACTGCCGCCGCAGCGCCTCCAGCACCTTCTCGAAGTGGTGCATGGGCGGATTGCAGCACGGCATGACGACGGTAATGAGCATAGTCAGAAATCTCCGGGCACTAGTCAGGCATCACGCCCCGAGGTCCGCCTTGAAGACTTGGGCATACTCGGCAAGGCACACCTTCCAGTCCCGCATGTGGTTCATCTTTCGCAGGTCGAGCTTGAGGTTGATGAGCTTTTCCGAGTAGGGGCGGGGGGCAAAATATTCCTGCTTCCAGTGGTTGGAATCCACTTCGGTCACTTTCACTTCGTGTTCCAGGCCGAGCAGGCGGACAAACTCCTTCGCCACATCGAGGCGGCTTCCGCCGCCGCCGCAAACCTGGTTATACAGCCCGTAGTAACCGGTATCGATCACCTTGAGCATGCCGTTGGCAAAATCCACCGTGTAGGTCGGCGTCCCGAGCTTGTCGGCCACGACAAAGAGTTCCCGGGCACCGTTTTTGATCTGCTTATAGATCTTGTTGATAAACTTTTTATCCTTCTTGAGGCCGCCTCCCATCATCCACCCCGCGCGGAAGATGTAGTATTTTGACATTCTGTTCTCAACGAACAATTCCCCGTAATACTTGGACTTCGCATAATGGCTCGTCGGCAACGGCGCATCAAAATCGGTATAGACCTCCTGTTCTCCCCCAAATATGCCAGCCGTGCTAATATACACGAGGGTCGCGGCGCGCTGTTCCGCCAGAATCACAGAGTTTTCCGGCCCGAGGGCATTCGTCGCCCAGGAATCCTCCGGGTGTGTCTCGCAATACTCGAGATCCGTATGAGCCCCGAGATGAAAGACGAGCGTCGGCTGAAAGTCATCGAACAACTTCTCGAGGGAAGTCAGGTCACGAAAGTCCTGATGGATCAGCCACGGCTCGTTCACGTCAATGTCGGTCGCGAGGAGGTTGGGGAATTTTTTTGCCGCCGCCTCATAGACGGCCGCGCCAAGCATGCCCCCGGCGCCAAGCAACAAGACCCGTTCATCAGTATTCGATTTATTGTTCTTCATAGATATTTTCGTTCCGATTGCGCACCGCAAGAGCAGGCACTCCGACAGCAATGGTTCCTGGCGGCAGATCCTTGGTGACGACCGCACCAGCCCCTACCACACATCCGTCACCGATTGTCACGCCGCCAAGAACTTTTACTCCGGCCCCCAGCCACACATCTCGCCCGATTTTTGTGGGCAGCAGAATGTCCGGTTGCTGGCGGATGATGCGGTCGCAGCCGGGAACATCGTGGTTGGATGAGAGGATGCAACAGTGCATGGAGATGAGGGTTTCTTCTCCGATGTCCACTCCCCCATGGCCGTAGATCACGACATAAGGTCCCAAAAATACGCTTCGCTGAAGCCGGATGTGGCCGCCGAATGCCTGGAGGACCGCCCCTTTCTCGATCCATGCGTGTTCGCCAATGGTGATCTCGCCGGCGCGCCCTTCCCTTTGGCCAAGGTGGAACTCAATCTCCGGCCCAAGCCAGGGATGATTGCCGATGGAAGCACCGCTCCGGCGCGCGCGGGATAGCCGTGCGGCCCGCCGGATTTTCGTTAACTGGTTGCCAATTTTAGTTTCTAACCACGTCATGAAAAATGGGGGGAGACGGTTAGAAATGTGAGCTTTGCACATTCCTGCGTCGAGGGCACCGGCGATGCCGGAGTCTTCAGTCTTCAGTCTTCAGTCTTCAGAAGTCAGAGGTCGGAGGGGGAAAACTTGAGACCGGAGAGCGGAAATCAGACACCGGAAAGGGCGGAGACTGAACACTTCATATCGATGACTCAGTCATCAGCAGCGTAACGCTTTCCGTACAACCGTAGTGGTTGGCCTAAAGCGCGATTACCGGGGATTGACAAGCAACGGGAGAAATCCCGCCGTCTTAAAGTGGGCATCATTTGTCGCCGCCTCTGTCAGACCAAGGCTCTTCATGACAACAAAGCTTGTGCAGTCAGTGAACGAAAGGGCCTGATCATGAAATTTTTCCTGCCACTCCCACGCTTGCCAGAAGATATCTTGTCCGACCCATGCCATCTGAACGATCTTCGAACTTTGTATGAGCCGAAATATGTCCTTCCTGCGGTGCGCGATATTCCGCGCGACAAACAGGGTGCAAGCCTCGTCAATGATGTAATCGGTGACCACGAGTCTTACGCCTGCTTTGCGCGGCAGGGAGAGCATCAGGTCGTGATGCGGGTCCCTTCCGTTGATCCACGCATAAATTCCGCTGGTGTCCAAAAAAATTCGATGCTCAGCCATAGATCGCGCGGTCGATTTCCTGATTGGTCATCTCATCAACGTCTTCGGGGTCGATACCGAAAGAGAGGGCGGGATCCGGCCCGTTCGGCTCCTTGTCCGCAACAGGCAGGAGCTTCGCAAGTGGCCGGTTCCGATATGTCAGCATGAGTTCCTCCCCACGCAGCAGAGCGGACTTGACTTTCGCAAATTCAAAACGCATTTCCTGGATAGACACGGTTACCATAATGGTTATGATAATCTTTGCGCAACCCGTGTCAAGTGCCGGCCATTTACGCTTCTTCCGCAAAACCTGTTCATAGAAGAAGGATTGGCAAGCGTTAAGACAGGGACTGGAGGAATACCCTTGCGGGGTCGGAGGGGTAGGACGACTTGATTTTGTGGTGGGCGGCGAGGCCCATCTCCCGCCAGCGGGATCGTTCTGCCAAAGCGCGGCGAAGGGTCGCAACGAGAAGTTCCACCTCCGCGGCCGGGCAGATGAAGCCGTTCACCCCGTCCTCAATCCACTCGGGTGCCCCGCCGACAGCCGTGGCGATCACCGGACGGCCAAAGCCCATTGCTTCGGTCAGGGCCACTGCGGATCCCTCCCGCCGCGACGGCAGAAGAAGGATTTCCTCCCTGGCCCAGATTTCCTGAAGTCCATTTGTATAGCCGCAGAGTTCGACGCAGTCCTCAATCCCCAGAAAACGCGCAAGTTCCGAGAGGTATCCGGCATCCGGGCCGGATCCATAGATTCGTAGCGAAAATTTGATCCCTTCGGCGCGGAGCAGTGCGAGCGCCCGGAATGCGCAGTCTATCCCTTTGTGGTTTGTGTCCAGCCGGCAGACCATGGCAAATCGTGGCTCCGGTGACACGGGCCAGGGCACCGGTTCCCGGAAATCAAACCTCATGGGATACAGGAAAATAGCCGGGTTGGAAATTGGTGAAGCAATCTGCGTTTCAGCAAGCGCTTTCACCCACTGAGAAGGGAGGAAGACTCGCTTTGCGGATAAAAACAACTCTCTGGCGCGCTGGAATTGCTTCTCGCCAAACGCAGGCTGTGGCTCGTTGAGGTGGCAGATGAGCGAGTAGCGGCCCGGCCGGGACGAGAGGCACGTAAAGAACTCATCCTGCGTTGCGCACCACGTTCCTCCCTGGTTGACGAAGATATGGTCCGGCCCAAACTGATCAATCGCCTCTGCCAGCGACTTTTCGCTACTCCTGAGATTGGCCAGCCATCTGCGGAGTCGGCGAAAGCGCGCGTAATTAGCCGGAGGGCCGGGCAGCAGGACGGTTTTTGCTCCCAACTCCCTGAGCTGCGCGACTTCGGCGTTCTCCCAATCAATCGGTGCGACAAACCACAGAACCTCGTGACCGGCCTCGAGAAGTGTTCGCACCAGCTCGCCCATGCAGTGACCAGGCGCTCCCCATGGGTAGTCCCGGATTGTGGGAATGACGGCTATGCGCATTTCGGAATGAATTCGTTACTGGCCGACATGCGGCGATTGCATTTCAAGCTGCCAGATGGACTGGCAAAGATGCCCCGAGATGAAAATCTGTCTCATCCGGTGAAAGAACCTGCCTCTTCTCACACCACAAGCGTAAAACATCGGGGCAAAAATCAATCCCGCCTGGCCACTCGATAGTTAAACCGTTGGAAGCCCCCTGAAAAAAAGTATCAGGATGACGAAGCGGGTCGTTTTCGGAAAGTGCTGGTGCAAGGTCGAGTGCGCCAACGTAGCCGTCGCCGAATGTCAACTGCACGGTGTATTCCCCGAGATATTGGATGTCTGTGATTTTCATTGTAACGGCGTGATTCTATTGAGCTGGATTCCGGATCGCATGTTATCCCACTCCTGCATAAGTTCCCCTTGGTGGAGGGCCGCCCACTCGATGACTTGACCAAAAATGCGAGGAGGCAGCTTGCCGGCCATCAATGCAAAATCACTGATTCGAATCGCTGCATCCCATTCCCCACAGACTGCATGAAAGTGGGGCGGATTATGCTCTCCTCGTGTGTTAATGTAGATGGCGACGGAGCCCCATTCAGAGATTTTAGGCATAACATATGATTCGTAACTTACTGCAACCGGAAAAGATAAGCAAGAAAGATGTCGGCTATGCGCGGATCACTGAGCTTTGCAACATCCGCGTTCTCCCAATCAATCGGTGCGACAAACCACAGAACCTCGTGACCGGCCTCGAGAAGTGTTTGAACCAGCTCGCCCATGCAGTGACCAGGCGCTCCCCATGGGTAGTCACGGATCGTGGGAATGACGCAGACTTTCATGGAAAATCGCTGGAGATCTGGCTCACGTGTGACGGATCCGGCATGGTCGACCGAACGGGGATCGATTGCTGAGAGAAAACCGTTTCAACTATGGGGTCGTGAATCTGCCCAAACACTGGGGCGTTGAACTCGACCTTGTTTGAGCATCACGGTTTAAAGCCCGACGGGTGAAAGCAGGGGTCGCCAATGGCGATTCACAGCATCGAATGGAAACCGGAAGCCCAAATCAAAGAGTTGCCGTTTCAAAATCCTTGCGCAAGTCCCACCCCGGTCGAAGACCAGTCATGAATTCATAAAGAGTTTCCGGAGAAAGATCGAAGCCGCATTTCCAAGCAATTGTTGGCCATTCGTCCAGATAAAACTCACGAAATTTCGTTTGATCGCGGATTTCCTTTGCGGCCGCATATCTGAATACGGTGTCTTTCAGATCGACGATGCCGTTTTCTCCAGATGTGAACTCCACAAAGATTTTGTAGTTTTCCAAATAGCGAGCTGATTTGACAAAGTTCATACTGATCAAACCAAGGGTTCCACTTTATGAAATTCTTTACTTTCCCACATCGAGAGCAATTCGTCTTGGTGAATTTCGGCCCACTCTGAGACGAAGCCGCGGACTCGTCCCGGCAGGCTTCCCTCGAGTACATTGCATTCGCGGATCGAGAGGACGGCACGGAACTCGTTGTATTTCACGTGAAAGTGCGGTGGGTTGTGCTCATCGAAATACATGCTGATCACAACACCCAAGAATCGACTTATTTCAGGCATATCAGGAGATCGTTTGAATATTGCAACCGGCAAGAAGAATCAAGGGAGATGTTGGATATGGTCCGGCCCAAACTGATTAATAGCCTCTGCCAGCGACTTTTCGCTGCTCCTCAGCGCAGCCAGCCATTTGCGAACTCTGCGAAACCGCGCGTAGTTGACCGGAGGACCGGGCAGCAGGACGGCATTTGCCCCCGACTCCCTGAGCTTCGCGACTTCGGCATTTTCCCAATCAACCGGTGCGACAAACCACAAGACCTCGTGACCGGCCTCGAGAAGTTTCCGAACCAGCTCCCCCATGCAGTGACCGGGCGCCCCCCAGGGGTAATCGCGAATGGTCGGAATGACAGCTATGCGCATTTCGGATTGGATGGCGCTTTTGGATCGGTGCGGCGGAAGTGCCTCAGGCAGCTTTGCCGCTAAGCAGCCGGTTCTTCCAGCGGCAGGCCGCATAATAAGTGGGATGGAGTGTCCGCGGGAGCAGCACGCCAAGAAACAACCGGGAAAACCCGGCTCCGGAAGGTTGACTCACGAACCATCTGAGGCTCCCGAACGCGGCCCGCAAAAAGTCCGCCCGTTGGCCGGTCCGGCGGCATTCCTCAGCCCAATTGATGTTGAGTTCGAAGAGACGCCGCCGGAGCAGGGACCAGTATTGCCCACCGGTATCTTCGTTGAAAAACCGGTAACACTTGGTGGAGTTGATCACAGCTTTACGGCTCTCTGCCTTCCCGCCATGGGTAATGCCGCCGCGATGTTTGCGGTAAACGCCAAGCACCTCAGGAATGAAGTGGATTGGACCGCGATGGGCCAGACACAGCCATGCAGATACGTCAGTCCACATAACCTGGCTGGCCCAAGGAGGCAGGTGGGGCAGGAATGCCCTGCGAAAGACGACCGAATTCGTATGGGTATACCAACGTGAAACGATATCGGGGACCCCGGTCACTGATGCTTCCTCGGGATTGGAAATGTAGTCCTTCTCCGGGCAATCCTCGTGCGCGACGAGAATCCGGTGGAAACAGATTGAGGCCTCCTTCCTGGAATCCAAAAGCTCGACCTGTTTTTGAAGCTTCGTGGCATCGGTCCAGTAGTCATCCCCCTCGCAACAGGCACAGTATTCTCCCCGCGCGGATTCATGGAGGATTGCGCCGAGAGGTATGCCGCGGCTGAACTGGTTTTCCGTTTGAAGCAGCAGGCGGAAAAGACCAGGATGCCGGCTGGCGTAGTCGCGCACGATATCCTGACCTCCATCGGTTGAGGCGTCATCGTAAACGATCACTTCGACTGGAAATGTGGTTTCCTGCATGAGGAAGCCATCCAGAGCTTGCCTGATATACCGGCCGTGGTTGAAGGTCAGGCAAAGGATGCTTACGACCGGAACTGTCCCCTCGGGCCATGATTGCTCGGTGATGGGAATGGCCTTGTCCAGCCGCATAAGTTGGAAATCCAATGGCGGATGGCGGATGTCGGATGGCGAATCAAGCATGGAAGTCGTCAGTTGGCAGAGGGCAGATAGAAGATGGCGGATAACGAATGGCGAATGGCGATCACAGGTTTGAAAGACTGCTGATCGGGATTCGCTTTGCGCCGTAGGGGAGGCGGATGAATTCAATGCCTGATATCTGCCTGGAGATCCGGGCCAGCTCGCCAAGAAAGCTCAGCGACACGCTCTCGACGGCCTCCGGGCTCCCCGGGCGGGGCCCTGGATCAATGGCCATGTGAAGGATTTGAAGGGTATCGGGCACAAACCGGTAGTAGAGAAGAGCTCCGACAATTTTCAACCGATGGCCACCTCCAGTGAGTGCATACAGGTTTTGGACATCCGGAAGCTTGTCTGTTGTGATTCTCAGCCCCGATTCACACTCCTCGAGGCAGGGAGCCCCGTATTCTCCAACCGTCTTGCATATCTGTTCGCGGTAGCGGCCCTGCATCGGGTTGAAAAAAAGTAATTCTTTCAGTTGGTCGGCATGGCTTGCGTCCACCAGGGATGCGAAGCGCATTCTCATGTTATGGATGGTTCAATTACGCACCAGGCAGATATCAGTCATCCACTGTACCTATTGGCATGGCTGGGACGCCAAAAACCTTATTGCCCGCTTTCACACGCCTCAACACAACGCTTCCGGCACCGACCAATGCGCCTTTCCCAATTCTTGTGTGTGGGAGGATCGCTGCGTGAGATCCGACAAAGACTCCTTCTTCCAAGGTCACATGACCGGTAATGTCAACCGCTCCGCTCAAGGTGCAAAAGCTTCCAATGACTGCATCATGGCCTGCCCCGGATTGGCAATTGAAGACAACGTGGTTTCCAATTGTCACATTCGTAGTGATGACGACTCCTGGGCAGAAAATGCAACCTGTTCCCCACTTGTTGTTTAGTCCCATTACAACCGAGGGATGAATGACGGATGTGAAGTGAGCCCCTCTCTCTTCTAAAAGATCGACATATTTTTTTCTAACCTGGGGTTCGCCGATTGCGACCACCATGCGGTCATCAGGGAGTAGCGAATAAGTCTCCGGAGCACCCAAGATCCCGCAAGGAAGGCCATAGCCGTCGAGGATTTGCGGACGATCATCCAAAAAACCGGCTGCTTCCCAAGTTCTCGCGGACTCAGGGACCTGCAAAGCCCAGGAGAGCACCTCGCGGCCAAAATCACTGGCACCGACAATGATCAATCGTTCCATTATATATTTATGTGTTAAAGACGAGCCAGACAGGCGGCCCACGAGAGACCAACTCCGAAGCCAACGAACATGATGATCATTCCCGGTCGGGCTTTCCCGTCAGCTATCGCATGGTGGAGGGCGATGGGGATGGAGTTTGATACCGTATTGCCCACCGTTTCGAACCATGTGTAAAATTTGCTTTCAGGGATGCCGCATTTCTTTTTCAGGAAATCCAGCATGTAAGCGTTGGCCTGGTGAAAAATGAACAGGTCAACGCTCTCGATGGTCTTGTCAGATTTCTCAAAGAGGCTCGATACGGACTTCGACACCTCACGAACTGAAAAGGAGAAAATTTCACCGCCGTTCATGCACAGGCCGGTTTCAGGTGTTTTTGGAGAACAGGGATGTCTCAGCCCACCGTGTGTGACGATAAGGTGCTCTGCCCCACTGCCATCGGTTCCATAGACAAACGGCCCGATAAGTTCATCATCGCTTTCTACGGCAGAGACGAGCGTCGCCGTTCCCGCATCGCCAAAAAGTGTCCGGGTGCCTTTATCGGAATCGGAGAGAAACTTGCTGTAGGTTTCACCGGTCAGAAACAGAACATTCGCAGCCTGCCCCGACTCGATGAGCCCTTTTGCAAGACCGAGCCCGTAAACCCAGCCGGAGCAACCAAGGTTGAAGTCAAGGGCTCCGCAGGATTTGGGAATACCGAGGCGATCCTGAATGAGGCAAGCAGTGGTTGGAAGGAAGTAGTCCGGGCTTTGCGTACAGAAAATGAGATAATCGACATCACCAATCGAAACAACGCCAGAATTGATCAACTTCTGCGCGGCCCTCGTTGCCAAATCTGAAGACAGCTCACCATCCGCGGCGATATGGCGGCAGGTAACCCCTAACTTTTCCTTGATTTTCTCAGCGGGCCACTCGGGAAACTGAGCAGCAAGTTGCTCGTTAGTTAGTTCTCCCTTGGGAAGGCAGTATTCGACTGCGATGAGCTTTGCCTTTTTCATTCAAGCGGCGGTATAACCACCGTCAACGACAAGTGTGCTCCCGGTTATCCAACGTGCGGCAGGAGAAAGTAGATAGGCAACACTCCACGCAACATCTTCCGGGGAGCCAAGGCCCAGCGGATGATTCGTTTCGAGCCGCTGCATTGATTCCGAGGGTAGTATCACTTCAGCTTGATCTCCCATAGGGGTATGCACTAGGCCTGGAGCAACTACGTTAACGCGAATAGATTCAGAGGCAAATTCTAGTGCGATCGATTTTGCCATTGTAACAAGCGCACCTTTCGAAGCAGAGTAAGCCGCAATCCCGCGTTGGCCCACGATGCTCACAACGGATCCGATCAATACAATACTTCCATCATGAGATCGAACGGACTTCTGTCGAAAGCCTTTGCAAAGCATAAACGCGGCCTCAACGTTAATTGCGAGAATCCGTTGAAGATCATCATACGAAGTCGCTCGCACAGGAATAGTTTTTGTTATTCCTGCTGAGTGCACGAGTCCGTCGAGAGGACCTATGCGAGTGGCCAGATCATTCATCCAGCGGACGAGGGATTCTCCTTCAGCTAGATCGCATGGTTCAATATGGTGGCAAGTCCCCTCGAGAAGGGTGGCTGTTATTTCAAGCTCTGGTCTGCGGCGGGCAACAAGAATAACATTCGCGCCAAGTTTGCTGCATTCGATTGCGCAGGCGCGACCGATGCCCGAGGATGCGCCTGTAATCAGGATCCTTTTACCCGCGAGAGAGAAGGGATTGTAGTCGCTCATGGCTATTTCAAAAATGTGATTTCAGGGACAGGAATCGGTCCCAGAGCAAGTGTGCAGGCCGACCACGACCATCCAACGCCAAATCCCATCAATGCGAGGGTGAGAGGGTTTGAAGAAACTGCATCGCGGAGTCGGGTGGCAATGGTTACCGGGATGGATGCGCACGATGTGTTGCCAAAGTTTAGAAAGCTGGTAGGAATGCGATCCGTCGGCATATCAATTTTGCGGGCGAGATTATCAATGAGAAACTTGTTGGCTTGATGCATGACGACAGCGTCCAGTTGGCCGCGCTGGAGTCCGGCATAGCCGAGCAATTGTTCAAAGAGAGGGGGAACTTCACGGAGGGTGAACGCCATGACCTCGGAGCCATCCATGAAGAGTTCCGTCGGGCGGCGCTTGCCGCCCTCGACTTCGACGCGAAGACAGTTCCCAGGGTTGGGTCGCTGGCGGCATTGTCCTGCCTCAATGATCAGATTTCTTGCACCACTCCCGTCTGTACCGAGGACAAAGTGGGAGGTTGCCTCCGCACGTTCGATGGCGGTAGCGCTGCCGCTATCACCGAAGAGAAAAGCGACCGACTTATCCTCCTCGGAAACACAGCGATTTGATGTATCGCCCACAAGGAGGAGCACCCGGCTCAGACCGCTTTCGACAAGGCTGGAAGCCAACCAGAGCCCGTAAATATAACCGGAACACCCTTGGTTCACATCGAATGCCGCGCATTCATGGGAAAGCCCCAGGCGATGCTGGAGAGTGCAGGCAGTGGCGGGAAGAATGTAGTCGGGGGTCTGACTGACGAATACCAGTGCCTCAATGGTATCCTTCTTCCATCCAAGTGATGAAATCAAGCGCTCCGCCGCATCCGCACAGAGGTCGCTTGCGCAAATATGTGGTGGTGCGACTCGGCGGTTCTCGATGCCGGTCATGGAAACGACCCTTCGTGCGTTGACCCCGAGAGATATGGCCAGCGACTCGGTGGAAACCTCGTTTTCGGGAAATGTGCAGGTCAACCCCGCAATCCTTGCATTGCTAAACCGTGTGCGGGCCATACAATTACTTTGAAAGAATAGCAAATAGGTCGGCGACCGATGCGGCCTTGCGCACATCACCGGCGCTGACGGCGACACCATGGTTTTTGTCTGCCAGGGCAATAAACATCACGACCGCCATTGAGTCCCAGTTCAGGGTGTCAAGAGATTCATCGCCTTTGATGGTGCCTGGGTCGAGTTCGAGCATTTCTTCGAGGTCGCGGTAGAATTGTTCTGGTGTTTTCATGTTATGTTGTAGTTTTGAGTAGTTTGTTAGCGTGGATTTGTTGACAGATTAGCATTATTGTTATGGTTGTTTGTCCTTGAATATCATCGCTCGATTACAGTTTGGGCAGGATGTCCGAAAACAGTTGTCCGTGCTTTTACACTTCGCAAGACAACACTTCCAGCTCCAACCGTCGCGAAATCACCGACTTTTTTGCGTGGCACGATCACAGCATGTGGCGCCAAGAATGCTCCCGTTCCAACTTGAGAGTAGCCACCCAAAAATGAAAATGAACTTATTATGGATCCATTCCCGACCTGCACATTGTGTCCAAGAAGACAATGGGCCATAATGGACACATGATTCCCAATAGTAATGTCAGTGGTTATCACAGAATACTGGCAGACGATGGTTCCACTTCCAATAACAGTGCGGTCTCCTATGCATGCTGATGGGTGGATGAGGGTCGTGAATATTCCGCCTCGGGCTTCTATCAGATTAGCGTAGCACAATCGCGGTTCTGGGTCTCCGATTGCGCAGATGAAGCGATCTTCCGATTGTATCTGGTACGTGTGAGGCGCATCGAGAATAGGCCCCTCCCCGGGATAAGAATCAAGGATACCACGTCGGTCGTCCAAAAAGCCGTGGAATTCCCAATCACGATTTTCAGGGGGAATGGCTCGAGCAAACCACGCAACTTCACGGCCAAAGTCCCCTGCGGAAATAACAATAAGGCGATGTTTCATTTTCCAACTATTGCTCACAATTCAGGTGTCAGAATAACCGAGATCCTGCGGAGGTCCTTCTCCGCAAGTTTCCAGTAGAGCGGGAGGAACAGGATGCGGGAGGTGATAACCTAGTCACAGTCGCGTCGGGGCCAGATTCTTATCGGTGAATCCGAAAAATTCTACAAAATCCATACACGGGATAATTGCTAGGCGCGACCCGACACGGCATTGCTGATCAGACTGCAGACGCGGGCCACGGTTTCCCCGCTCACTTCCTGGCCGGTGGGGAGGACGATCACCCTTGCGGCGATGCGTTCGGTTTCGGGGAGGAGGAGCCGGGCGTTGGGTTGAAGCGAGCGGTAAGGTTCCATGCGATGGCAGCCGGGCCAGAAATATTTCCGTGCGATCACCTGGTTCGCATGGAGGATGTCCACGATCTTATCCCGGTTGAGGGGGCAGGCATCGGGATCCACCTCGAGCACGACATACTGGAAGTTGTTTTTTTCGGCCGGGTCGTAACGGAGGAGGCTGATGCCGGGGACTGCGGCCAGGCCGGAGCGGTAGGCGTCGTGGTTCCTGCGGTTCACGGCGATGATATCATCCATTGCTTCCAGCGAGGTCAGGCCCATGGCGGCACAGACCTCGTTCATCTTTCCGTTGACCCCGAGATACTCCACATTATCAAAACCCTTGAATCCGAAATTCCGCATCAGCCGCATCTTTTCGGCGAGCTGGTCGTCATCCGTCACGACTGCTCCGCCTTCAAAGCAGTTAATAAATTTCGTCGCGTGAAAACTGAAGACCTCGCAGGCTCCGAATGTGCCGAGCATCCGTCCGCCTTTTGAGCAGCCGAATCCGTGCGAGGCGTCTAACATGACGCGAAGTCCGTGCTTTGCCGCAATATCCCCAAGGGCTTCCGTGTCGCACCCCCGGCCCCAGAGATGGACTCCGATGATCCCGGTGGTTCTTGGAGTGATCAGCCGCTCGATGGACGCGGGGTCAATGTTGTGCGTTTGGGGATCGATATCGGCGAAGACGGGGGTGATCTCCTGCCATTGCAAGGCATGGGCGGTGGCAATAAAGGTGAAGGAAGGGACGATGACCTCACCCTTAAAATCGAGCGCCCTCGCGGCGATCTCAAGGGCAACGGTCGCATTGCACATCGCCACGCAATTCTTAACTCCAAGAAAGCCGGCAATCCGGGCTTCGAATTCCTGGACGAATGGCCCGTTGTTTGAGAACCACCTCCTGTCGAGCATGTCATGGATGCGGCGGAGCAGGGCATTTCGATCCCCCATGTTGGGACGACCGACGTAAAGATTTTTGTCCTCCATATTAGTCATAAGACGCAGGCATCCTTAGTGGTGTCCACCGGGGTTGTTATCCACTTGAGCGGCGGCTGCACAACCCCTGGCTCCCGCCCCATGTAGGCTTGCTTGCGTTCAGCAGTATCCTGAACCTCGAAGGCGGCGATCCCCTCATTTTCATAGGTGACCTGGTTCTCGTTCTCCACAATGAGCAGTTTTAGGAAATATCCCCCGCTATTGAGCAGACTTGCAGGAATTCCAAAGGACGCCCGATAGAGTCCGGGCTCCCTGACCGCGGCCGCGCAGCCGCTTGTGAGAACCGTGATGCCCTGGTCATTCAGCAAGTGGTAGGTCAGGTGGGTCCGCTCACCGCCTTGGATCACCCAGAAATCGGTTTCGATGCGGAGCGGTGTCTGCATGGAGAGAATGTTGCCGGGCGTGTCGTCATCGGGCAAGATGCTGACGCGTTTGATGCGGATAATATGATTTCCCGGCGCGGCGTCGGGCTCAGTCCACTGCTGCCCCTCGCTTGTCCCCTGTGCCTGCTTTAAATAGCCAACGATCATATCCCTTGCCGACCCGCTGTCTGCCAGTCTGCCATGAGCCAGCAGGAGTGCTTTTTGGCAAAGGGACTGAACGGCCGTCATGTTATGGCTGACAAAAAGCACCGTCCGGCCCTGGCCGGCGACGTCTTTCATTTTCCCGATGCATTTCTTTTGGAACTCGGCGTCACCGACAGCCAGGACCTCGTCCACAATAAGAATCTCGGGCTCCAGGTGGGCGGCGACGGCAAAGGCGAGCCTGACATACATTCCCGAGGAATACCGCTTCACGGGCGTGTCAATATAGCGTTCGCAGCCGGAGAAATCGACGATCTCGTCGAACTTGGCTTTGATCTCGGCTTTCCGCATCCCGAGGATGGCTCCATTCAAAAAGATGTTCTCGCGTCCGGTGAGCTCGGGGTGGAATCCTGTCCCGACTTCCAATAGTGAAGCGATCCGCCCCTTGACGCGAATCCGCCCGGTCGTCTGGACGGTGACCCGGGAAAGGATTTTCAGCAATGTGCTCTTCCCGGCGCCATTGCGTCCGATGATCCCGAGCACCTCGCCCTGCTGGACGTCGAAGGACACGTCTTTCAGTGCGTAGACGTAGTCCGAAGAGAGGGATGAAACTTGAGACTTGAGACTTGAAGGGGAAGGATTCGGGATTGAGGATTCGGGATTGAGGATTGAGGATTCTGCCGATCCCTTTTCAGCTTTCAGGTTTCCCGCTTCAGCTTTCGCCGACCGCGTGCGGTCGTTGACCTGCCCGATTTTGAGATAGGGGTCTTCCTTGCCGCGGACGAGGTGCCACCAGCGGTTGACGTCGTGGGCGATCGAGCCGGTGCCGACCTCACCGAGGCGGTAGAGTTTGGAGAGGTTTTCGACGCGGATTACTGTATTAGACATTATTTACGGAAAAGAATTGAACCACGGATTACACCTGAAAGACACGGATGAAATACGGTCACTTCAGCGAATGACGCGCTTCCAACGGAAGTCCGCGTGTTTGAAGTTTGCAAGAATGGCAAGACGAAGGTCGGTGATGGCAAGGTAGCCCATCATCTGAGCGACGTGGGTCTTATTGAATTCATCTACCACCTTGGTGTCAACAATCACTTTGCCGTCAACGAGGAGGTCAGGGATGAGAGTATCTACAAGGACTCCCTGATAAGTAACGTCAAAGCTCTTCTGCTGATCAACCGAGTGGCCTCGGTTGCCAAGTTCGATGACAATCGCATTCTCATAGGCCTTTTCGCTCAGCCCTGGACGGAGGGTGTTTAGAACTTGCATGCAGGCACCGACAATCGAGTCGCTCAACTCCCGATATAAAAATCCGTCTTCCGTCATATTCCTTATCCGTGTCTTTCAGGTGTAATCCGTGGTTGAACTGCTTCTCTGGCGAAGGGGTCTTCTTTTCCACGGACGAGGTGCCACCAGCGGTTGACGTCGTGCGCAATCGAGCCGGTGCCGACCTCGCCCAGGCGGTAGAGTTTGGAGAGGTTTTCGACGCGGATTACTGTATTAGACATTATTTACGGAAAAGAATTGAACCACGGATTACACCTGAAAGACACGGATGAAATACGGTCACTTCAGCGAATGACGCGCTTCCAACGGAAGTCCGCTGCGGTCACTCTACGAGCTCTTGGCGTCTTTCTCAGCCTTACCCAAGGCCTCGATTGTGGGTGAATTGTCTCCCTGAATCCCTGGTGCTTGAGGGGGTCTCGGGCTGTGCGGGAGGAATTAGGCGGCAAGCTGGTCCGCGTGCCTTGACATGATTTGATTGTCGTATAAATCCGCCACAGGAAAGCAAAGTTCGTAATCTCCCCATATCAATTCCCCAAACTCCACCCGAAAATCCGCGAATCTATTTGGATCGAGAAAAGCTCGAATCTCCGGATGCCGTGTCTCGACAAGAAACGGCTTGAAATCGACCTCATGCACCTTGCCATCCCCAAATTCCATGCGGATACGGTAGTCTCCGGAATGCTTCGCGCTGACGATCTGAATTTCCGTGTTCATTGTTATAAACGCTTTGTGATGTTTTCCGGCCTGATTGATTTGTGCAATACAAAAAAGTCAATCCACTTCTGGACGATATCTTCCGCTTTGGCACATACCAGCTCTTTGAAATTGCGCAGTTCGTTCTCGGTCAACATAGGTCGTCCACGTTGCGGCAGGAACCGAATATCAGTGACGCAACCATCAAGGACAAGAAGCTCGGCCCGGCATTCCCTTCCCTGGCACTTTCCGTGCACATGCACGGGTTCATGCTCGTTGGCATAAAAAATCACAACCAGACCAAAATATTCGTAAAGCTTCGGCATCAGAACGCTATTACACGCGGACGAGGTGCCACCAGCGGTTGACGTCGTGCGCGAGCGAACCGGTGCCGACCTCACCGAGGCGGTAGAGTTTGGAGATACTCTCAACACGGATGACGGTGGACATGGGAAGAGCGAAGAAGGAAGTAAGTAGAACGGATAAGGGATTCTACTTGGGGCGTCTGGATTCTGTGGAGCGGATTAAGCCGGCGAGGATGCTGCCAGCCCGCATTGCGGATTCGCGAAGAACGACAGCTTGTGCGCTGCACGACGTGTAGTTGTCCTCAATGACATACGTAAGCGATCGGACTTCTCCATTTGATGCGTGGGCGATGTTGTAAAAGTGCATCTTTTCCTGAATCCCCGACCGTTCGAAGCCTTCAGCAATATTCGACATTGTGGAGACAGCGGCTCGCTGGATCTGGCTGCACAGGCCGAAATCGCGGGCAAGGTCACTATTCCGTGTGAGGCCATACACATTGCTGGTAAGTCGCCTGGCTTCCTGCCAAGCCTCCAAATCTTCAAATCTCATCTTCGTTCTCCTTTATTCGTTCTGCTTTCTTCGTCGATTGGACCTCCGCTCAAACGGTATCCATAAACCCGCGTTCGACGCGTTTGAAGAGGAGGATGCCGCCGAGGAGGAGGGCGAGGGTGACGGCTGTGGAGATACCGAGTCCTTCCCAGGGAATGGCGCCGCCGAGGTAGATCGAGCGAAAGGCCTCGATGATCGCGGCCATGGGGTTCAGGTTCAGGAGCGCCCGGTATTTCTCCGGGACCATACTGGCGGGGTAGATGACCGGGGTCGCATACATGGCGAGCTGGATGCCGAAGCCGACAAGGAACGAAAAGTCGCGATACTTGGTGGTGAGCGAGGAGATGATAATCCCTGTGCCGAGGCCGAGAAGGGCCATCAGGGCAAGCAACACAGGCGTGAGCAGAAGGATGGCCGGGTAATCCGGGTGGATGGCCGCACCCTGGAATCCGTAATAGGCGAGGAAGATGAAGAAGAGGACGAACTGGATCGCGAACTGGATGAGGTTTGAGATGACGACCGAGATCGGTGTCACGAGGCGGGGGAAATAGACCTTCCCGAAGATCCCGGCGTTGCTAACGAAGGTGTTCGAGGTCTTGGTGAGGCACGTGGAGAAGTAGTTCCACGGCGTGACGCCGGCGAGGTAGAAGAGCATCGGCGGAAGGCCATTTGTCGGCAGCTTAGCCAGGCCGCTGAAGATGACCGTGAAGATGGCGGTCGTCAGCAGCGGCTGGATAAAGAACCAGATCGGCCCGAGAACGGTCTGCTTGTAGACGGCGACAAAATCCCGGCGCACGAACAACCAGAGCAGGTCGCGGTAGTGCCAGACGTCGCGGAGCTGGAGGTCCCACCAGCGGGACTCGGGAACAAGGTCGAGATCCCAGTGCTCGTCAGCGGCGGAGCCGCCGGAGGAAGTCGAGAGTCGAGAGTCGAGAGTCGAGGGCGAAGCCGGAGTGGAGTGTTCAGTTTTCAGAAGTCGGAGATCAGCGGTCGGCGGTCAGAAATGGCGTGAGAAAAAAGCTGAAAGCGGAAACTTGAGAGAGGGAGGAAGCGAAACCTGAGACCTGAGACCTGAGACTTGAGGTAGCGGTTACTGGAAATTGGGGCTATTTTTATTCAGGCTTCAAGTCTCCGGTTTCAGGTTTCCCCTGCGCTTTGTGTTTTTTGACATGGTGACGAAGATCGAAATCAATTCGTCTGCTTCTTTCCAGATTGGGTCAATTTTCTCAATTGAGATCCCACAATCGTCGCGAAGAAGCTCAAGCCAGAGCTGACTCTCGTCTGCTTCCTGGCAGCACAGTTCTATTTTTGCGGTGAATTCGTCGTCACTTCAGGCACGGCTGGCCTCCCGGTAGTTTGCTGCGACTGATGTGGCTGACCGGATAAGTTGCTTCCCAAGAATGCGCAGCTCCTCCCGGCGTTTATCCAGCCCGATAAAGAAGCGAACCACGGAGCCAGCAAAGGCCTTTGTGCGCTGGCGTAGTGCGCGTTTCCGTTCTTCGTTGTTCACGATTTTCCAGTCCTCAAGCTTCAGGTTTCAGGTTTCAACTTTCAGACCTCCGCCCCTCCCTTTTTCCTTGTCTCAATATTTCCCAGCGAGGGCTTTGACAGCGGGGAGGGCGCGCTGGAGGAACTTATACCAATTGGTCACCTGGGTGACACGGCCGCTTTGGAATTCTTCTTTCTCCGGGCTTGCCCCGGCGGCCTCGCGGAGCTGGCGCAGGCGGTCCTGGCCCTTGACGAGGTGGGGTTCGATGCGGTCGTGGAGGTAGCCGGCAGCGAGTCGGCGCAGGCTGGTTTCCGCCACGAAATGTTCTTTCCTAACCCGGGGGATATAGACGCTCTTGGCGGCCCCGATGCCCTTGAGCCAGCGGAGGCCTTCGTGCGCCGCCCCGCGGCTCATGTGCAGCCGGGCGGTGAGGTCGTCGAGCGAGAGCGGTTCCTCGGTGCTGAAGAGCAGTCCGTAGATCTCCCCGATCGAGCGCGGGATCGAGAGGCTCGCCGCCGCATTGACAAAGAGCGTCACGCATTCGTGCTGGAAGGCATCCAGCGAGCGATCTCCCGCAGGAGAGGACGTTCTGCTATTAGCGCTCACGTCTTTTGGAGACAAGCTGCCGCCTTTGGTAAAAAACAGGTTTTTTTACCAGATCCAGGGTTCAAAATGTGACCTTTCCAAAAAATATTCTGAAAAGCTTGTGAGGACGTTCGCAGATTTTTTCATTCGTTCAAGGAAAAGTGAATGAAGTGAATGAGTCACCGGAGAGGACTTGGGCAGTTTAAGCGCTTTGCGCCAATGCGAAATGTGGAATGGCGGAGAATGGTGACAATTAGCAGGGGGCGGAGGGCAGGGGTTGAGAAGGGAGTTTGCTTGTGGGATGTTGAGATGTCTATTGTGAGGAAATGACAAAGGTGGAGGAGACACTGCGTGCCGGGAGGCGTGGATACGCCGGTATGCTTGCGCTCGGGCTGGTGTGGTATTTGGCAGCGAGGGTGGCGTGGCCAGAGTGGGAGGGGAATCCCCAGTATCAATACGGGCTGGCGATCCCGGTTCTTTGCGCGGTATTTTTTGCGATGCGGTGGGGAGACCGGCCAAAAGGCGAGGTCGTCGGCGGGGTTTCGGCGCTTCTGGCGGGGGTGGTGATGGTGGGTTCGACGCTGGTGATTTGCGCGGTGCAGCCGATTGCGGAGGCGAACCCGGGCTGGCGGCTCCTTTCAACGCTGGCGTTAGCGGGGGCGGTGACCTGGACTTTGAGCGCGGTCTATTTCGCAGGCGGGCTGCCGTGGATGTGGCATTTTGCGTTTCCGTCCGCCCTGTTGCTGGCGGGGATTCCGTGGCCGCACGGATACGAGGAGAGGATCATGAACGTGCTGATCCAGGCGAATGCAGGAGTTGTGGTGGAGGTCTTGCAATGGTGCGGGCATGCGGCGCAGCGCGAGGGGAATCTGATTTCATTGCCCGGCGGACTGTTGGGTGTGGAGGAGGCGTGCAGCGGGATCAGATCCCTGCAAAGCGGGATCGTGGCCGCGCTTGCCTATGGGGAGCTTCTCAGGCTCGGCGCAGGGCGGCGGTGGGTCTTGGTCGGGGTCGCGCTGGGGATCACGCTGGCAGGCAACACGCTGAGGCTCATTGTTCTCTCGCTGGTAGCATCGAACATGGGGTTCGGGGCCGAGCAGAGCTGGCATGAGCCGACCGGGGTGGTGCTGCTGGTGGGAATGATCGCCGCTATCGGGCTTGCGGGGGCGTTTCTGGGACGGAAGGAAACCATCCCCAGCGAGCCGCAGTCCGAACCAAACCCCGGTGATTTTTCCGGGCTGGCGCGGTGGAATCCGCTTTTGTTGGCCTCGTCCGTTGCCCTGATCCTTGCGTGGGCGGGAACGGAGGCGTGGTATCGCTCGCACGAGCGGCCCGGAGAAAGCGCGGTGGACTGGAGCCTGGCGCGCCAATCGGAATCCGGAAAAGCGAAAGATCTGAAGTTGTCGGAGCGGACACTGTTCATCCTGCATTTTCCCGAGGGATTTTCGGAAAGCTGGATGGACGAAATCGGGCTGCGCTGGCAGGCGTTTTATTTTCGTTGGAAGCCCGGCAAGGTGGCATCCCAGCTGGCTTACAGCCACAGGCCAACGAACTGTCTTTCTGCCACCGGACTCGTCCTCGAAGAGACTTACAAGCCGCTGGTTTACGAAAATGGCGACCTGCGCCTGGTGATCGATGCCTACCGTTTCAGCAACCGGGACCGCTCGCTCTTCGTCTTCCACTCGATCAGCGAGGATTTTTCCAAAGAGGGTGACAAAGCGCCATCCGGAGGAGCAAGCCACAGAGGCCGATTCGACGCCGTCCGGGAGGGACGACGAAGCCGCGGGCAGCGGCTGCTCGAACTGGCGGTCTGGAACGCAGAGAGCTACGAGAAAGCGGAGAGCGCGTTGCGGGCGACACTCGATAGAAACCTCAGCGTTCGAAACCCGCCTCAGCGATGAAGGAAGCGCACGAAAAACCACAACACCCCACCGAGCCCGGTCCAACGAGTCCGATGGAGGTTGAGGAGTTGCCGTCCTATTTCGAGGAGCCAGAGCCAGAGCCCCGGTGGAAACGAATACTCAGCAATCGGACGTTTCTGGTCGTTGTGGTTCTGGCGGTGGTAGCGGGGACTGGAATTGCCTTCGCCCCGGGACTATACCGGGAGATCAAGGCCCGGAGGGCGCTGGCGATCCTTGCCGCAGCGGAGGAGGCGATGAGGCTTGGCAATCTGGATTTGGCCAGTGAAAAAATGCGCGTCGGGTTTTCGATGTCTCCCGGCGATCCTCGTGTGCTTAGGATTTTGACGCGCTTCAGGACTGAGGCCGGTGATCCGGATTCCTATGCCATGCTCTACGGATGGGTTGCGGACGGTTCAGCAACGGTGACGGAACGGCTGGCACTGGCTGGCATCGCGATCAAGAGGAACGATCCGGCCCTGGCAAGCCGGGTTCTCGACTCGTTGCCCGCGCAACTCCCGCCCGCGCTGGATGCGGGCAGGATCCTTGCCCGCGCCAACCTGCTTGCAAACGGGGGGCAGCTTGCCGAAGCGGCACGGATTCTGCGCGAAGCCTCGCTGCCAGCCGACCAGGCGAGGCGCATCCGGCTTGTGCTCGGAACTTTGTTGCTGTCAACGTCGCCCGATACCAGGGCGGAAGGCTGGCAGATCCTCGAGAGCCTCGGGAACAGCGATACCGGCGAAGGTCTCGCCGCACTCCGCCAGATGGCAGCCCACCAGCTCTCAACAAGGCAGAACGAGTGGTCGCCGGATCGTTTGATCCACCACCCGCTGCACACGTATTCCGATGTGCTCCTTGGCGCGCAGGTGAGGATCGGAGAATCTGGTGGCATGCGGGAAAAGATCGTGCAGGAGCTGATCGCCGGAGCACCGGAGCTCGAAATGAACAACCGTTGTTCCTTGGCGCGATGGCTGCTGGCCAGCCGATTCCCCGAACGCGTGCGGGGGATTTTTTCGACCGCGGATCTCGCCTCGAGCGAGCCCGCCTTCCTCGTTGTCGCCGATGCTCTTGCCGCTCAAGAACGGTGGGAGGAACTGCGCGCGTTCCTCAACTCCGCACAAAGGCCGCAGCTTGACGAGGCGGTCCGCCAGCTTTTGCTGGCCAGGGTTGCCGGGCAGCTCGGCGATCCAATCGCCACCGATGCCTGCTGGCAAACAGTCCGCCAGAATCTGCCGTTTTCCAATCCGGAAACGATCCGACAAATTGCCGACTATGCACTAAAAGCCGGACACAGTGAGATCGCCAAGCAAGGGATCGAGTTGCTGGTCGAACGCAGGCTGGCGACACCTGCGGATTTTGCCGGACTGGTCCGGATGATCCCTCCGAACGCGCCCGCCACCGAAGCGCTTGTGCTGATGGACAAATTTCTGGCTGCCTATCCGCAGATTCCCGAGGTGAGAAGCGATCAAGCCTACTTTTCCCTCCTGGCCGGTCGCAACGTCGAGGCCTGCCGTGCAACCGCAGACGAGCTGTTCCGCCAGAAGCCCGAGTATCTGGCCTTCCTCTCTGTGCTGGCACTTGCCGAACTCCGGCTTGGACATCCGGCAGAAGCCGCACGGCTCTACGACGGCCGCGAGATTGCCTGGAAGGATGCCCCTTCCCACTTCAAAGTCATTCGCATCGCGGTCTTGAGCGCGAACGGCCTTTCTGCGGAGGCTGATGCGCTCCGGCTCACGCTTGATCCCCTCACCCTCAGACCAGAGGAACAGGAACTGATCCAAAAGAGAGAGGCAGCAAAAAAAAACGGGCTGCCAGCGGGGGCAATCAGATGATAGTCTTGGGCCTAACCCGAAAACCTTGAAATACGTTTCGTGTTCCGCAACATACAAGGAATGAACGAATTTATGAGTAAATCCCAGCCTGAGCCGGATGAGCGGATCGCGTTTTTCTCAGATGTACACGGCTGTCCGGAGGCCTTGGAGTCGGTCCTGAAGGCGATCTCCGGGCGGGGGATTTCGAGGATGATTTTTCTCGGGGACGTGCTTGGCTATGGTCCGGACCCGGCTCCGTGCCTTCGCCGCCTGCGTGCGGAGGCGGAGGTGTGCGTGCTCGGCAATCATGATGCCATGGCATTGGACGAGGAATGCGACCTTTCCCAAATGCCCGCCCGGATTGCAGTCCCCCTCGAACTGGCCCGCATGGAATTGGATGCGGAGGAAAAGCTTTGGTTGCGGGAGCGGCCGTTGATCTGGAATGCCGAGGGGATTCAGGCCTCGCATGCCAGCCTGCGCGACCCTCACCTCTTCACACATGTGGAGACCCCAGGATGTGCGCGCCTGCATTTTTCCCGCCAGACCGAACCCGTCTCGTTTTTCGGGCATACCCATGTGCCGGTCATCTATGGGTTGGACGGACAGGGGCGGATTCTCAAGGCTTCCGGAGCTGAAGGAGAAACTCGTCTGACCGGTGCCGACCGCTACTCGATCGGGGTCGGCTCGGTAGGGTTTTCTCGCGATAGCGATCCCCGAGCCTGCTGGGTTGAGTTCCGACGGAGTGCACCCAGCGTGATCTTTCATCGCGTGGCGTTCGATACAAATGCCGTCAGCCTGCGCATGGCCGAAATGCTCGAGCGGGTGGCGCCGTGACGGGGAAGTTCGGCGAAAATGCCGACTATTAATTTTTTTACTGGGCAACATGTCGGTAGTTGACTAGGTTATTGGTTCCAAAATTTCCGTTTTGAAGGCGCGACCACTACCTCCAGCACGCTGCTCTGTTCCGTCTTTTCGGCGTCGGGTGTTTTTTGCCGTTCTGCCGGCTGTTTTTTCGCTGAGCGCGATCGCCCAAGTGATTGATCCGGAGGCAACGGGACTGGCCGCGCCTTTGACGGTTTCCGATGCGGTGTTTCGTTCGCGCTGGATCGGATTGCAGGTGGATGCAGCCCAACGACGATCGTCTGCAGCTGGTATGCTTGGCCTCAAAGCGGAACCCGGTCCGCTAGCTCCGCTGGAAGGCATCGCAAATACCATCCGCGACGGGCTCAAGCTCGGCCCCCTCGACATCCATCCCGGCTTGGGGCTCGGCTGGGAATACTCGAACACCAGCTTGAATTCCCAATCCAACACTCCGTCCAGCAACAGCAGCTTCTTTGTCTCCCCAAACATAGCGCTCAGCTACACTCGGGAAATCGGAAACTGGAATGTTCGCGCTGCGTATGGGGGAGGTTTTAACTATTACCTGAACCCCAACTACACAGCCGCCGGAGTCGGAAACCAGAGGAACCCGTTCTACAACACCCTTTCGCTGGGGCTAGGCTACCTCGGCTCGAGGCAGAAGATTGATTTGCAGGTTCAGGGATCCTATGGGAGCGGATTCAACGTGCTCAATGGAACAAACACCGCAACCGCCAATCTTTCTTCCAACCTCCACTGGGAATACATTCTCACCACCTACACGAATGTCGGCGCCTATGCCGCCTACACCTCAACGCTCAACAGCTTTTTCCAAAACTCGAACACCGGTTCCAACTCGGGCGATTCCGCCAGCGTCTCAGGCGGCGCGTATGCGGACTGGTTTGCCACCGGGAAAACCCGTCTGCGCCTGGATTTTAGCGCTGGCGAGAATACCCAGTCCCTTGGCGGGGGACAGTCGTCGTCTTCCTCGGCGAATCGCTCCTACGCCCAGATTCTCCTGAGTTTGAAATACAAGATCACCGAGAAGTTTGATGTCGGAGCCGGGCTGGGCGTCCGCGATGTGAAGGACGGGAATACGGTCGATCCGAAATATGCCGGGATCCTTCCAAGCTACACACTAAATGTTTCCTACAGGCCCACCGAGAAGACCGGGATTTCCGCCGGAGTCTCGCTTGTCGGTGCCAACGTGCGCCCGAGCTTCAATCTGACCGGATCCTGGCAGCCCCGGGTCAACACCGGCCTCTCGTTCTCGGTCTATCAAGGGCAGGGATTTTCCGGCACGGTTGCCGAGCAGGTTCAGGTGAGCCGCGGGGCGGTGATTAATCTCACGGAGAAACTATTCTCTAAGATTGATGTGGGACTTTCTGCCGGGTGGGAGCAAACAGAGAACCTTTCCCTCTCGAACGCGCCCGGTGCCCAGCAGAATTCGGGAAACACGTCCAGCTACGGGTTTGCGATGGGCACGATGCAGTGGAGGTTCGCCGAATGGGCCTACTGGCAG
Organism: uncultured Chthoniobacter sp.; assembly: GCA_964605515.1. Lineage (GTDB taxonomy): Bacteria > Verrucomicrobiota > Verrucomicrobiia > Chthoniobacterales > Terrimicrobiaceae > QYQL01. The sequence continues at coordinate 5,321 of CAZSDC010000012.1, read as the reverse complement.
GGACAGCTCTACTACGCCTCGGGGAACAATAACACGACAGCCGCAGCAAACACTCCGGAAACACGGGTCACAATCAGTTTCAATTTGGCATTCTGACATTCCCAGCCTATGGTCAGAAAACCGTTGATTCCGAATATCCCTCTAGTCTCCGCCTTGGTGGTTGCCTTGCTTTTTGGAGCGATGCCGTGCGTTTCTGCCCAAACACATGCGCAAGAGCCGACCGCGCGCGCCGATGACTCTCCCGCCCCGGCAGCACCCACTCGCAGCCGGGGGGGGGCGGCAGTCTCAGACGACGGATTTTCCCGCCAGGTAATCAGCTCGGCTGAAAGCGACTACGTGCTCTCACCTGGTGATATTGTTGAGCTGAGTATTTTTCACGAACCAGACCTCGCATCCCATTCCTCAATCGCCCGCGACGGCACGGTCCAGCTTCCGCTCCTCCGTGAGGTCAAGCTTGCCGGAATGACGGTGCGCGATGCGCGCGACATGCTCGCCAAACTTTACGGCCAGAAATACCTCGTCAATCCGCAGGTCTATCTGAATGTGGTGCAGTTCGCCCAGCGCAAGTTTACAATTATGGGTCAGGTGGGAAAGCCCGGGAGCTACGATCTTCAGGGCGGCCAGACGATCGACCTTCTTGAGGCCATCGGAATGGCGGGCGGCTTCACCCGTATCGCCGACCGTGGGCGGGTGCTGATCCGCAGGAAAACGTCCAATGGAGGATCAGAAATCCTCAAGGCGAACGTGAAGCGCATGACCGAGGGCAAGCTGGAAGTCCTGCAAGTCAAACCCGGCGACGTGATCACGGTGGGAGAGAGCTGGTATTAGCCCGCTTCGCCCGCAAAAAAATACAAAGATCTTCATGGAGGAACAAAGCCGGAATTTTCAAGATGTCGCCAGCAAGGTGGATGCGACAGGCGATTGGAGAGTCTACTACCAGGCGGTGCTTGACCGCATCTGGATTGTCGTCCTGTTTGCAGTGCTTGGGACCGCGATTGCAGGGTTTGTGCTCTCCAAGCAGGAAACAAAGTATGCCTCCCGGGCGGTGATTTTTCTCGAGCAGGACAAGCAGCGCGTTCTTGGCGGCACGGTGCAAGACGTGGTGGACACCCAGGTCCGCTCGCTCGACATGCTCAATACGGTCGTTGCGACACTCAAGACCTATCCTTTTGCCCTACGTGTGGCCGAGCACCTCAAGCTGGGAAAAAACCAGCTCTTCCTGCGTGCCATGAGCATCGAGAAGACTGAAATTCCGGACAGTCAGGCAGCCGGGATGGTCGCGGGCTCGATATCAGTCTCCTACAGGAAAGCCACGCGGCTCATCGATATTGTCGCCGTCACCCGCAGCGGTGAGATTTCCGTGCTGCTCGCAGACGGCTATGCAAATGAGTATTTGCGCCTCGTCATGGAGCAGCGCACGAATGCGACGAGATCGGCCGGGCAGTATCTCGTCGAGGAAGCCAGCCGCCTCGGAGCCAAAATGCGCGTTTCCGAGGAAGCGCTCCAGAGTTTCCGCGAGCGCGAGCGTGCTGCGTCTCTGGACACCATGCTTACTGAATCGCAGGGTCAGGTCAATAAACTGAACGGCGAAATCGCCGCCACACAGGAGCAGTTCAAACAGCTCGACGCTGACCTCGTGATCATCTCTGGAAAAAACCTGGACGCCGACCAGTTGCTCAAGCTGTCCAGCGTCGCCAATCAGCCGGCGATTTCCAGCATCAGCGCAGCAATCAAGACCCAAGAGGCCGGGCTGGATGCGCTTTCCCAGAGGTATTTGCCGGCACATCCAATCTATGCCGCCGCCGAAAAGCAGCTCCAGATTCTCATTGAGTCACGCAAGGAGACGCTGTCCACCGTGATCTCCCAGCTCAAGGGGATCCGGGAACAACTTCAGAACCGCCTGACTGTGCTCTCAGCCTCGCTGGCCGAGGCGGAGAAGGAACTGCTCAAAGTGACGGGAAAGTCTGTGGAATATAATGCCCTCACCCGCGAACTCCAAACGGACAAGACCCTCTACGAATCCGTTCTGAACCGCCTGAAGGAGGTGGATCTCACAAAAGGGCTCGCGGAGGGGTCAGCCAGCGTCCACGAACCGGCTCTCGGAGCATCGACCATACCGGTTCCCTACGTGAAAACCCTCTTAATGGGGCTGTTCGGAGGCATCGCTCTCGGCATCGTCTTGGCAATCGGTATCGGCACCCTGGATCCCTCTGTCCGGACCGTCGAGCAAGCCGAAATGATCACCGGCCTCGGGGTGATCACCGTAATCCCCCGTATCAAGACCAAGAATCCCGGCTTGATGGCAGCCACGGATCGTCACGGCGTCGTCGCTGAGGCGTTCCGTACGGCTCGGACCGCGCTCGTCCTCACCGGCGACCGCGTCAATAAAAGCGTTTTGCTATTTACCAGTGCCCTCCCCGGCGAGGGAAAAACTTTTTGCAGCGCGAACTTCGCCGTCGCGCTCGCCCACCAGGGGCTTAGGACTCTCTACATGGACGCCGACCTTCGCAATCCCTCGGTCTCGAAGTTATTCTACGGCGAGCATCGCAAGCCAGGATTCAGCGATGTCCTTCTCGGTGCCTCGACACTCCGTACAGCCACCCTGGAGAGCGGCATCGAGAATCTCTCGATTCTCACCGCCGGCAGTCGTCCTCCGAACCCTGCAGAACTACTCTCCCACGCTTCCCTCGAACAATTCTTCATCGAGGCCCGTGCCGCTTATGATTGTATCATTCTTGATACGGCGCCGGTTATTGCCGTTAGCGACACTCTGCTCCTCGTGCGATTTGTGGATGTCTGCGCCTTGGTCGTCCGCGCCCAAGCCACAGCCAGAAAGTCTATCAAGCACGCTATTCGACTTCTCGACGACCTCGACCGTCCGCCAGCGGGAATTTTCCTGAACATGCTGAACGAGGGCCATTCCTACTATGCCTACTCAGGCCGCGTCTATGGCAGATACGGCGCAAAGGGCGTGTATGGCGCTCCCGAAAAGCACAAGGAAGCCTGACGGGGCGGGCCGGTAAAAAACTCCCGACAAGCCGTCTCTTCATCGCCGGGGTGGTTGCGCTCGCGCGCGCTGCAATCCGGGGAGATGGATTCCTACCCTGCTGCCCGGATCCTGCCTTCTACGGGTGGACGCTCTTACCCGGGACGATGTTGGCGATATTTTTCTTCCGAAGATCGATCACGTAAACGTAACCGTCTCCGTAAATGGCCTGGTAACCCGAGGCGGGTTTGAGGTAAATTGCGGCTGCAATCAGGACCGCGCCAAGAATGATCGCGAGCGGCATGGAGATGGCGGTATTCATACCGGGAGCTTAGCCCGAAAATCTGATAACGAGAAAGAACAATAGCGACGTTTGCAGCATAAGCCGTTATGGTTTTATTTGTTCAGTAACAAACCACATCTCATATCGCTATGACAGAGTGTAATTAGTTCCAAGAGTCGATGTCCGCCATTCGAAAGCACGGTTTCCCGAACGTGGCAACTCCCTGATGAGGATTTGCTAACCCTGCTGAAATGTAGGGTGTTCCCGCAAACTTTACTCTGCAGGTTGAATTCTACTCTGCAGAATATTCTACGAATATCTCATGGCGTCACCATTGTCACATCTCCAAAACCTGTCGGGTTCTTGTCAAGATCCATGCCTCGAAACCAGCGGACACGACACCTTCCTCCCGACAAGCGGTCGCCTGCATCCGCATCGTTGAGGACAAGCGCGAACGAGATCGTCCGACCGGTGACGGGCGCCGTCACGCCCAGATCTTTCCATGGGATCGCCACTTGGTAGTTTATATTGCCCCGGTCGCCCGTCGGAACCACCGAGGCTTTCCAATCCGTGATCATTTCTGCGGGAAGTGGAAGCCGTCGGCTCACGGCATAAGGCGGTTTGCCGTCGGGGAGATAGAGCTCATACTCCCAATAGGGCGCTAGCGGGGACAATAGATTCTCGGGCTGCACCGCGAACTCAATAGAATCCCCCATAAACCCGCTCATCCCGCGCTCGGGCTGGGAAAAAAACGAATTGTCGAGGGCTTCTACTCCAAGGTAGAGAAACTGACTATCCCAGAGCAGGCGGAATTTTCCTGAAATATCCTCCGGTCCGCCGTATGTCCTTCCCGGAATTTTATAGGGCGCTTCAATTTGCGACGCCACTGTTCCAAATGTCGTCGCCTGGACTGCATCCCATCCTTTCCATGTGCCGTCCAGGGAGGGAGGAATCTCCGTCTTCACCGCTTCAGCGAAGTTAAACTCTGCGCTGGCAATATACACAGCCCCTTCGGATGTCGTGCATTCAGCCGCAAAATCCGTCCGCTTGTCAGTTGGCAAATCTGATTTTACAGGCACGGTGAGCGATGTTGTCTCTCCCGGTGCCACCTTGAACTCAATGCCCGGCCCTCCTTGGATCGGCCCCGAAAAGACCGCTTTTCCTTCAAGCGTTTCCTTGCCATTGTTTTTGAGCACCAACCGGATTGTTGGCTTGCCGAATTGGGTCGACCCGTGCTCCAACCGCGCTTCCAGCCGCTTGCTCAGGGTCAACGCCCCCCCTCCAAATACATACAGCGGCGACGTCGTGACTTGGAGCGTTACGACTCCGTTTGTCGCCTTCATCTCAGTGCGGTTGCCCATCAGATCCATCACGGTCAACTTGCCTTCCGGCGCAGCAAACGTCACGCTGCGCTGGCCTGCACTGGCCCAAACTGTGAACATCGGCCCATCGCCGCGCTTCCACTCAAAGATGGTGACGTTGTTCTGGGAACGGTCTGCCACAAATACGGCGTCTGCCAATGCGTCCGCCATCACCGCATGCGCGGCGAACTGCGGTCGGGGCTGGAGCTCGGGAGTCACCATGTCGATATCAGCACCTGTGGCATAGCCCCACATCGTCATGGCTTTTAGGCGCGGGCCCGCCACCGCTTTCATCGAAATCCATATGCGCACCATGTTCTTCGGACCTTCCGCCTCACCGCGACGGCGGCCCGCACCTGCGAACGGCGAGCTCTGATCGGCCGCCTCCTCCTGCCAGATTGTCTTTTTCGTGTCGCCGTGCTCATCGAACTGCTTGATGCTCGTCATCGTGCTCTTCAGGATGCCCATATACGAATTGGTAATCGCACCATCGAAGCGCCCCTCTGCAGGTTTGCCGTAAAGACGGGGAATTGTTAAGTTATCACCTGCAATATTGCCTATTAATACCGGGGTTTCCTTGTCCACCGATTTGATGCCGTCATAAATTGAGCTGAGAATCGTATCGTATTCCTCGTTGCTCAGCATCTTTCCGTCGATGATTGGACGGAAGACCGGTTTGTCCGGCGTTCGG
>CAZSDC010000011.1:0-36317 GCA_964605515.1 uncultured Chthoniobacter sp. | reverse complement strand
GGCCGGCCGGCCGGCCGTCATGGTCAACGAGACGCAATTCTCCGACCTTATGACGTGCGTGGTAGCCGATGAGGAGGGTGGCATGACCCGGCTTATCGAGCACCTGGTCTCGCTCGGACACGAGAGAATCTCCTACCTTGCGGCCTCCGAGAATGAGGCCAGTTGGCCCCGCCATATCGGCTACGTGCGGGGCATGCAGGCTGCCGGGTTCAAACCGGACCTGCTAGCCCTGGATTCTCTCCCCTCTCCATCGCTGGGTGCCGAGGAGAGCACCCGGTCCAAAGTCGCGCACATACTTTCCGAGAGGAAAGGCTTTACAGCCTTCGTGATGGGGGCACCCACGCTCGCCGTCGGCTTCTGCAAGGGCCTGCATGACGCCGGACTCAAACCGGGGAAAGACATTTCCGTGGCCTGTTTTGGCTACCTCGAGGAAGAGTGGAGGAGCATCGCCGAAGGGAATGACAAGCTCACCAACGTGGCCAAACCACGCTACGAGATGGGGACCTGCACCGCGGAGGTGCTCCTTTCCCAGATGCGACACGGCTACGACCAGACCGGCGTGGTCCGCATCCCCACCTCCCTGATGATCGGCAACACCACGGGACAGGCTCCTCAGAGTTCTCCCTGTTCGGCCTCGCCCGATCATGCTCCTCCCCTACACGGATAAAAAGCCTGAGGGTGCGGCGGATTTCGTTTTTCGCGATCAACGCGGTCTTGCTTTCGGAGTGCTGGTTTTTTTCTGTCGGGGCTTTTTACTTGCCAGCCTATAGCATGAAAGGCTAGGAATTAACAAATGGACAAGGCTCCCCGGTTTCTCGAACTCTGTTCGCCGCTCCTTCCGTCGCCCCAGCGCATCCAGATTGGAGGAGCGCACTGGGAGTTTCTGGCGTATTGGCAACGATTCGAGGGGAAAGTGGGGACATTCCCAGCCATCGCCTGGGCCTTGGATGCGTGCGATGCTGAAACCCTGTTCCAGGAAATCGCCCCTCCGGACCACGCCAGCCCAGAGGCCTACACTGCGGTATTCGAGACCCGGGGATGCGCGGGATGCGCGGCGGGAGCGACCGGCCTTCGCGCGTTCGAGAAAACCCTGAAGCAGATGCGACTTGTCTCCGAGGACGATGCGGGGATCCCCACCTGCCGGATCGAAGACTGGCCAGATCTGGAGATTCGTGGCGCACACCTCGATTTAAAATACTTCACCCACCGGATGGATTATCTGCACCGATGGGTTGAAGAGCTGCGCGACCTGAAGATCAATACGCTGCTGATCGAATACGACGACCGCTTCCCCTTTATTTCGCATCCAGAGATCGTGAGCCCGGAAGCACCTTCGCGCGTGGAGTTGATCGCCTTTTTGACCCATGCCCGGAACCTGGGACTGCGCCTAATACCCCTCGTCCCAAGTCTCGGCCACCTGGAATTCATCCTCCGATTACCGAAGTGGCAACACCTCCGCGCCGGGAAAAAACAGGAATATGTCACTGAGATACGGGCCAATGATCCTGCCGCGCTGGCACTTGTTTTTTCTTTAATCGACGAGGTTCTGGATCTTCACACGGAGGACGAGTGGTTCCATGTCGGCGGCGACGAACCGTTTTACCTCAAACAGCAATCAGCAAACGATCCCGCTCAAATGGCGGATGTCTTCTCCGCCCATATCGCTGCTGTCTGCCGTTACGTCGTGGCTCATGGAAAGCGCCCCATCCTGCACGAGGACGCCATCCGGCCCCTTCCGGAGGAATCACGGACGATGGTTCTCGACCGCCTGCCGACCGAAACCATCCTGAGCTTCTGGCATTACAACTCGACCCCGCCCTGGCCCTCGGCCACCACCCTCAGCGCCCTGGACCAGTATGAGGCGAAAGGCTTCCAATGGCTGGGACTGGCCTGCGTGAATTGGGGAAGCAACCTCCCCCATTACGCGGATTATACCGTGCCCAACACGCTGGCGATGACCCAACTGGTCGCCAATCGGGGGGCCCTCGGGATCATTTATACGGCCTGGGCATGTTTTCGCGTGCCCCTACCGGCGGCCGAAATGGGTTTTGCGGTTGCGGCGGATCGCGCTTGGAACGTAGTCCGGGTTCCCCATGCGAGGGAGAGCGAGCGACGTTTCTGCCGCTGGCAGTTCGGCTTGGCCGACCGGAGGTTGGCGGACTGCCTCTACGATCTGGGCATCCAGATCGAACTCAGCACCGATCTGGGACGACCGGTGAGCTTTCCCTCGTTTTGTTACATGGACAGCGTGATTCAATTCGGGAGCCAAGAAACTCGCCTGAAGCTCGGAAGTTCGCTGGATCTCTATGATAATGCCGATTGCGCATTAATCGCCCGGACCAAGATGGAGGCGCTGAATGATTCCCCCCAGCGCCCGGCCATCATGGAAGCCCTGCGACAATTCCGGACCTGCGCAGAGGGCTCGCTCGATACCCTGAAGAGTCTTCGCCACGAGGTGAAGCGCCATGCGGATTCCTTCGAACTCCTCCTTTGGACGGCCGCCTTCAAAGTTCATGCCTGCGCGCGCCTGATCGCCCTGATCGAAAGCGACGAGGAAAACCTGAAAGCCGCCCTGCGCGAGATGGAGCACCTTCGCAGTGAGATGAAAAAAGCATTCTCATTCTGTTTGCCTCCCTCCGAAATCGCCCGCGAAGACCGCTATCTTTTCGAGGGCGAGCGGGAATTGTTCAAGTCTCCAACCAGCATGTTCCAGACCTTGCAATGATCCCTCGCCTGCTCGCCGCCGCATGCCTGCTGGTCCTCCTGCCAACAGCGCGCACCCAGGAACTGCGACCGAAGGTGGACGGAAAAACCGTGTTGCGCCTCGCCAGCGTGCCGGAACCCGGCCAGGCCGGCCGCGAGGAAATCGACCTCTTTCTGTCGCTGAACCCGGACATCACCCTCAAGCAAACCGAAGGGCTCAGTGTCGAAGGCGTGAACCAGTCCCGCCTCTTTCTCGCGATGGCTGCGGGATCGGCCCCCGATGTCTTCTATGGCGCGATCGCCGATGTCCTGACCTACCACCATCAACATTTCCTCGCGCCGATCACCGATCTCTACGAGCGGGACAAGGCCAGTCTCCTGCCGATCAAGGAGTCCCTCAAGCCGGTGCTCTACCAGAACGGCGAACTGATCGCCGTCCCACAGTTCTATAAAGTGATGGCCCTGGCCATGCGCAAGGACATGCTCGAAGAGCGGCTCGGTGAATCCGGCAACCGATCGCCGAAGGACTGGGACGAGTGGTTCCAGTGGTGCCTCAAGCTCACCGTGCCCGAGAAAGGCATCTACGGCCTCGGTCTCTACGGAGGCACATGGATTTTTGAAATCTATGTCTGGCTGGCCGGCGGAGAGATGGTCGAGCCGATCAAATACGACCCGGATACCGGGGCCATGGTCCATGCCCTGCCCGGATACGGGCCGCAGGGCCAGATCAGCTTTCCAGACACCGGGGGCAAGCTCGACAAAGTCCCCATCACCTGGCGCACCACGGTGGACCAAAAGCCCGGGGTGCGCGCTTTGAACTTCCACAAACGTCTGTTGTGGGCGCAGTGGATTCGCCCGGAGGATTCCGGCGAGGAACTCGTGTTCGTTGACTACCCCGATTACGACACCGGGCGCGCCGTCGTGCACGACGAGGTGCGCGATCCCAAAACCGGACGGCTCTACCGTCTGAAAAAAGGCACGCCGGGCAAGCCCAAGACCGATCGCGTGGTCGACGACGCCGGCAAGGAATTACCCTTGAACTACGGGGTGGCGAAACTCTATCTCGGCAGCGACGATTACGGCAACGATTTCCTCGAGGGGCGAATCGCCATGATGCCCGCCGCGGGCGGTCGGGACGCGGTCTTTGACAGCAAGTATTCCCCCTCTTTGGTCGCGCTCGGCATGTTTCCCCCAGGCCCCGCCCCCGAGGGGAAAGAGGCGACCGAAGTCAATGCCGGCCTGCTCTGCATGAACGCCACGATCAAGGATCCCTCCGTGCGAGACGCCGCGTGGCGCTACATCCTGTTTTGTAACGGGAGCCAGCGCCAGGCCCTCAAAGTCAAGGAATGGGTCGAGCAGGGACTGGCCGCCTACGTGATGCCGGGGATGCTCGAGAAATACGGCTACAAAGCCTATGTCAACGAGGTGCCCAAACAGTGGGTCGAACAAAACAATAAGCTCGAAGCGGTCGCCAAGCCGGAGGCGGCGGCCCCGGGCTTCCGCGCCGCCTTCAAAGAGATTGGCAGCGCCCTGCAATCCGTTTACATCGATCCCACGAAGGACGCCTCGGCGGAACTCGCGAAGCGGGCCGCCTATATCAATCGCTTCATCCTCGAGGAAGACCGCGAAACGAACATCCGCCACCTCCGCCCATACGCCTATGTCGCCGGCCTCCTGGTGCTGGCAGGCCTCTTTTTCATCCTGCGCTCGTTCTGGAACTCGGTCATCGAAATGGCCACCTCCCGCTCCACCGCCCCGGGCGCGTCACGGGCGCGCTTGCGCACGCATTTCTTCGCCTGGGCCATGATGATCCCCGCCCTTGGACTCGTCCTTCTCTTCCAATACGTGCCGATGTTCCGTGGGTCGGTCATGGCGTTTCAGGAATATTATATTCTGGGGGAACAGAAATTTATCGGCCTGGACAATTTCATCGCCGTGCTCACCTCTTCTTCCTTCTGGCAGTCAGTCGGCGTGACCTTCCGCTTCGTCGCCCTGTCACTCGGCCTCGGCTTCCTCGCCCCGGTGCTGCTGGCGGTGTTGCTCTCGGAACTGCCGCGATTCAAATACTTCTTCCGCACGGTCTATTTTCTTCCCGCCGTGACCAGCGGCTTCGTCATCACGCTGCTCTGGAAGCAGTTCTTCGACCCCTCCCCGCTCGGCCTGGCCAACAGGGTCTTGGCCCCCCTGGGCATGGGACCTTTCACCTGGCTCCAGGACCCGAACCTGGCCATGTTCTGCATCGTCATCCCGGGCGTCTGGGCCTCGGCGGGACCAGGTTGCCTGCTCTACCTCGCGGCACTCAAAACGGTGAGCGACGACCTCTACGAGGCCTCGGAACTCGACGGGGCGAGCTGGCTGCAAAAAATCCGCAACGTCACCATCCCGACCATCTTCCCGCTGATGATCATCAATTTTCTCGGCGCTTTCATCGGGGCGTTCCACGGGACCGGAAACATCCTCGTCATGACCGGCGGCGGCCCCGACCGCGCCACCCAGGTGGTGGGCCTCGAGATCTGGTTCAATGCCTTCCTCTATCTCAAGTTCGGCTATGCCACCGCCATGGCATGGGTCCTCGGCGCGAGCCTCGTCGGCTTCGTCGTCCTGCAGATGAAATTCCTCAAAAAAATGGACTTCCGCACCACCGACTCCAAATAGGAAACTCCCATGCCCATCATCACCGCCATTGACCGCAAGAGCTGGAGGGGAAAAATCGCCGACTTCTTTTTGTATCTCCTGCTCGCCGGAGGCGCGGTCCTGATGATCTACCCGTTTCTCATGATGCTCACGATCTCCGCCTCGAACGAGGCGGACAGCAAGACGGGTAGCCTCTGGCCGAAATACCTCGTCGACGAGGACTTGCTTTACCGCAAATATATTGCCACCCGCTACCAGAGCTTTCAGAAATTCCTCGGCACCGACCACCTGAACAGGAACTACCTCACCACGTATCTCAAATTCGAGGATCTGGCCGACAAGAAGAAGCCGGTGATGACCGTCGCGGCCTCGGAGGACGGAAAAACCAATACCCCGGTCCCCGTGGATGCCGGATCGCCCCTCCAGATGCAGCGCGTCCGCGACTGGCTCGAATTTTCCTCCGCGCTGCCTTCCACCCATATCGTGCCCTGTTCCCTCATCTGGCTTGCCGACCGCTATCACAAATGGCTGGAACGGAGCTATCCGGACTTCCACGCCCTCGCCGCCCGTTATGGCGAGCAGACCTACCACTACTCGCAGATCCGCATCCCCTTCTACGATCCCTATACGCGGAGCTGGAGTCTCACCACGGGCATCAAAACCGAAGAATGGGAAAAATTCTTCGCCACCCAACCGCCCGAATTCCGCCTCCCGGTGCGCTTCGACGGCGAATACCAGCGCTACCTGAAACAAAAGGTCGGCAACCTCAAATTGCTTAACAAGCTTTCCGGTGAAAAACGGGCCAGTCTCTCCGACTACCGGCTGGCTTCCACGAAACCCTCCAACCCTGTCGAGGCCGGCTGGTGGTCGGATTTCGTCCGCTCGCGCCTGCCGTTTCCTTTCATCAACATGACCTCGATCGCCGGGACCTTCCACGGGTGGTTGTCCGATAATTACCGGGGGAATATCGCAGACCTGAACGCGCGCTACGGCTCGCACTACGCCTCCTTTGAGGAAGTGCCGCTCGAGGGAAAGCGCCCTGCAAATACTGCGGCCGCAGCGGACTGGAGCCGCTTTCTCACCGACGCGCTCCCCATCGATCAGGTGCGCCTCGATACGGTCGAGCAGCGCTGGTCGGACTGGCTGCGCGCGCGGTATGGTAACGATCCGGCCAAATTGGCCCAAGCCCACGGCGTGACCCCGCAGGATTTTGCGCTCGCGCCACTGCCGGTCGCCGAAACCGACCGGCTATACGTGAGCCAGCATCGCAGCGAACTCTCCTGGAGATTCCTTCTCGGAAACTACATTACCGTCATCGAATATCTGCTCCTTCGCAGCAATTCGTTTTTGAATACCGGAATTCTCTGCCTGGCCATGGTTCTCGCCCAATTGACGGTGAACCCGCTTTGCGCATACGCGCTATCCCGATTCGGCCTCAGTTATCGATACGGCATCATCCTGATCCTCATCGCGACCATGGCCTTTCCCCACGAGGTTCAGATGATTCCGAATTTTCTCAACCTGAAACAGCTCGGCCTCCTCAACACCTACTGGGCGCTGATCCTCCCGGGCCTCGTGAGCGGGTATTATATTTTTATCATGAAAGGATTCTTCGATGGTCTGCCCGCCGAGTTGTTCGAGGCCGCCAAGCTCGATGGCGCGACCGAGTTACAGATGTTCTGGCACATCGCCATGCCGCTCGCGAAGCCGATTTTTGCCGTGAAAGCGCTGGCTGCTTTCACGGCGGCCTACGGAGGATTCATGTGGGCCTTCCTCGTCTGCCAGGACAAAAACCTTTGGACCATCATGGTGCATCTCTACAATTTTCAGCAGGGCCAACCCATTCATCTCGTTATGGCCGCCCTCACAATCGCGAGTATCCCAACGCTGATCGTCTATCTCTTCTGCCAGACCATCATCATGAAGGGCATTATCCTGCCGACAATGAAATGAAGATCATCGCCCCGAACACTCCCATCCGCGTCGCCGTCCTCGGTCTCGGCCGCTCGGGCTGGACCATCCATCTCCGCGCCCTGATCAAGCGCCCCAGCTTCGTCGTCGTCGCGGCGGTGGATCCGCTCCCCGAGCGCCAGGAGGAGGCCGCGAAGGAATTTGGCATCACCTGCTATGCCACCCTCGGGGAGATGCTGGGAAAGGAATCTCTGGATCTTGTCATCGTCGCATCGCCTTCGTTTTGTCACTACGACGATGCCCTCTCCGTGCTGCGCACCGGCTGCCATTGCATTCTCGAAAAGCCCATGGCGCCGACGTTGAAGGACGCGCGATTCCTCGCTGCCGAGGCGGAGAAATGCGGGCGGCGGCTCTTCGTTTATCACAACCATATCTTCCTCCCCCCCTACAACCATTTCCGGGAGGTGATCGCCTCGGGAATCCTCGGCCCGCTCTTCTCGATCAGGATGTTCATGGCTTCCTATACCCGCCGGTGGGACTGGCAGGTCTTGCAAAAAAACGGTGGCGGCTACCTCCGGAATTATGGTTCCCACGCCCTCTCCATCGCGCTGCCCCTCCTGGGTTCGCCGGTGGCGCGCGTCGCGTGCAACATCCAGTTGATCAAGGATGCGGGCGATACCGAGGACCACGTGGACCTGCTCCTGAAAACAGAGTCCGGCCGCACGGCCAACATCACCGTCACGACCTGCTCCGCCCTGCCGGGCCCGACATATACCCTCTTCGGAAAACACGGCACACTCACCAGCGACGGAAAGACCAGCCGCTTGAAATACTTCGACGGCGACGCGCTGCCGCTCCCTGCCGTCATTGACGCCGCCGCGCCCGAACGGAAATATCAAAAGGAGGATCTTCCCTGGACCGAGGAAACGAGGGAATGCAAACCATCGGGCACAACCGTCGGCTTCTACGAAAATGTGGCCGCCGTCCTCCGCGGGAAAGCGGACCCGATCGTCACGGTAGCCAGTGCCCTCGAAGTCCTGCGCGTTCTAGAATTGGCAGCCGCCGACGCCCGGAAATAATTTATGAAAACCACCAACGAAAAAACCACCACCCCTGTTCAATTCGGCTTCACCTCGATGTATCCCGCACCCGGCATCATCGAGCGCGTCGGCCCCGAATGGGACTGGATCTGGATCGATGGCCAGCATGGCGAGATCGGCGGCTACACCGAGATCCTCAGCATGGTCCGCGCCTGCAACCTGATCGGAAAGCCCGCCTTCGTCCGCGTGCCCTCGCATGAACTCGGCTGGATCAGCATGGCGCAAGATATGAACGTCGATGGCGTCATCGTCCCGCAGGTCGAGTCCGTCGAGGAAGCGAAGGCCGTGGTGCAACGGGCCAAGTTCCCGCCCGTCGGAAATCGTTCCTACGGCGGACGCCGACCCATTGATTTCCTGGGTCGCAATTACAGCAACACGGCCAACACCGACAAGAAACTGATCTGCCAGATCGAATCCGAGGAGGCGCTCCAGGCGGCGGAACAAATTGCAGCACTGCCAGGAGTGGACGGACTTTTTCTTGGCCCAGACGACATGATGTTGCGCAAGGGCCATCCCATGGACCAACCCCGGAGCAAGGAAGTGATGACCGACTGCATTGGCCGCATGGTTCGAGCGTGTGAAAAGCACGGCAAGATTCCCTTCACCGTGGCCGTGGGCGACGACAACATCGCCATGTGCGTTTCTCTCGGCGTGAAATATATCGTTTCCGGCGGCGACGTGCCCTTCCTGGTGAATGGATCGAAGGACACGATTGCGCGCGCCCGCGAAGTGTGCCAAAAAGCCCTTTCCTCCTCCGTGGACACCCATGGCAGTGTCGAGGCGAAGACCATCTATTGACCCCCGTGCGCCACACCTTTGCCAGCGACAACACCTCGGGGATTTGCCCCGAGGCGTGGCAGGCGTTGCAGGAATGCAATGCCGGGTATCTCGCGTCCTATGGAAACGACGCGATCACCGCCCGCGCGACGGATCTGTTTCGCGAGGTTTTCGAGACGGATTGCGAAGTGTTCTTTGTCTTCAACGGCACGGCGGCGAACTCGCTCGCGCTGGCCTCGCTTTGCCAGTCCTATCACGGCGTGATCTGCCACGAGGTTGCTCATATCGAGACGGATGAATGCGGGGCTCCGGAGTTTTTCTCCAACGGAACCAAGCTCCTTCTCGCCTCGGGGAACAACGGCAAGCTGGATCCCCAACACGTGGAGGGCCTTGTTGTTAAACGCTCGGACATCCACTACCCCCGCCCCAATGTTCTATCATTGTCTTTGCCCAGCGAGGTCGGCACGGTTTACTCCCTCGACGAATTGCTCGCTCTCCGCGATGTCGCGGTCCGCCACCGTCTCAAGATCCACATGGACGGCAGTCGATTCGCGAATGCCGTTGCCTCGCGCGGGGAGTCCCCGGCCGCCCTGACCTGGCGCTCGGGGATCGATGTGTTATGCTGCGGCGGAACAAAGCTTGGGATCGGGCTTGGCGAGGCGGTGATTTTCTTCAACAAGGCCCTTGCCGCAGAGTTTGACTACCGGTGCAAGCAGGCCGGCCAGCTCGCTTCGAAAATGCGCTTCATTGCTGCGCCCTGGTGCGCGATGCTGGCAGACGGAAGCTGGCTCCGCAATGCCGCCCATGCCAATGGCTGCGCGCGGCTGCTCTCGGAAAAAGTCCGGGGCCTCCCGGGCGTTCGCGAGCTATATCCCGTGCAGGCGAATGCCGTCTTTCTCGAACTTCCCCCGGCGGTTCACAACCATCTGAAAGCGAGGGGCTGGGCCTACTACGTTTTCATCGGCGGCGGCGCACGGTTCATGTGCTCGTGGGCCACGACTCCAGAAGAAGTGGCGGAACTCGCCGCAGACATCGCGGAGGCGGTCTGACCGATGGTTTCCTGCCTGCCAGCCGAGAAGAACGAGACGGCTTTCTGGAAGGTCACCTCCAATATTTATCACCCGGGAATTAACGATTGTTGGTCTATTTTGCGGGGCGAATGAAATCCAAATGGCGCATCCTGAGTCTGAACCCCCTTGCGGACAGTCTGGAAGCAGGAGACGTGCTTCGAGCGGCGGGTGAGGTGGTTGAACGGACGGCGGAGCAATCCGTTCTGGAAGACGAACTCCCGGAGTGCGATGCCTGCTTTGCCTCGCTCCGCTTGCGGTTGCAGGCGGATCTGCTGGAGCGCTGCCCGCGCTTGAAGGTCATCGCCACGCCCACCACGGGAACCGGGCACATCGATGTCCAGGCGGCGGAGGCCTTGGGAATCCGAGTGCTCTCGCTCAAAGACCACCGGGATTTTCTGCGCACGATCACGGCCACGGCGGAGCATGCCTGGACGCTTTTGCTGGCAGCCAACCGGAAGCTTCCCCACGTCCATCAAGCGGCCTGCGCGGGGGATTGGGACCGGGAAAAATTCGTGGCGCACCAGCTCTCCGGCACCACACTGGGCGTGCTTGGGTATGGGCGGCTGGGAGCCATGGTGGCCGACTACGGCACGGCCTTCCGCATGCGGGTGCTGGTGTGCGACCACAAGCCCGTTTCGCCAGGCGCGGGATTGACCGCAGTGGATTTCGACACGTTGCTGCGGGAGAGCGACTACCTCAGCCTCCACATCCACGCCACCACGGAGAACGTCCGGCTCTTTGGCGCGAAGGAGTTCGCCAAAATGAAACCCGGAGCGGTGCTGGTGAACACCAGCCATGGAACACTCATCGAGGAGACGGCACTTGTGGAGGCTTTGCGCGGAGGACGCCTGCGCGCGGCGGGGCTGGATGGGGTGGATGGCGAATGGGGCGACGAACTGGCCAGCCATCCGGTGCTCGCCTATGCCAGGGATAATGAAAACCTCGTGATCACTCCCCACATCGGAGGGGCGACCGTGGAATCCCGCGCCAGGACACTGGCATTTATGGCGGACAAGCTGGTGGAAGCGCTGCGCGAGGAAAATGATGACAAATAGAATCAATCGCAGCAAACGGCGTGTCCCCGGCGCGCTGGCCTCCGTCGCAGCTGGAGCCCCCCTGAATTACCCCGCAGACCCCGGCCTTCGGCCACGGGCGTTCTGCCCCAGCAGTCGAGTGGCAGGCTCCCCCAAACAAACGCCGCCTTCCTGTTCCGCTTATTTATGAAAACTGTTATTCTTGATGGCTACACGTCCAATCCCGGCGACTTGACCTGGGACGAATTACACGCGTTGGGACCCTGTGAGATCCACGATCGCACCCCTGTTTCAGAGGTCGTGAATCGCGCGGGCGATGCGGAGATTGTTCTTACCAACAAGACCGTTTTGGACCGTGAGACTCTCGGGCGCCTGCCGAGGCTGAAATACATCGGCGTTCTGGCCACTGGCTTCAATGTCGTCGATGTGAAAGCCGCCCGGGAACGGGGCATTCCCGTATGCAACATTCCAGAATACGGCACGGCGAACGTGGCGCAAGCGACCTTCGCTCTGCTGCTCGAGTTGACGAATCGCAGCGGCCACCACGCCCAAACCGTGAAAGACGGACGCTGGGTCGCATCGGAGGATTTCTGTTACTGGGACTACCCGCTTGTGGAACTGCAAGGGCTGACGCTGGGATTGGTGGGAGCCGGGCGGATCGGGCAAGCCGTCGCAAAGATCGCCATGGCCTTCGGCATGGAGGTCATCGCTTTCAACCGGAGTTCACCCCGACAACTCCCGGATTTTATTCGTCTGACCGACTTGGACACCCTGTTTCGGGAGAGCGATGTCGTGACTCTCCACTGTCCGCTTTCGCCAGAAAACACCGGGCTGGTGAGCGCGGCTCGGCTGGAGCTCATGAAACCGTCGGCCTATCTTATCAACACCTCACGGGGCGGCTTGGTGAACGAATCCGATCTTGCCCAGGCTTTGGACGAAGGCCGTCTGGCCGGAGCTGGTCTTGACGTGTTATCGGTCGAACCCCCTCGTCCGGACAATCCTTTGCTCAAGGCGAAGAATTGCCTGGTCACCCCCCACATCGCCTGGGCCACACGGTCCGCGCGCGCCAGACTGATCCACATGGCCGTGGAAAACGTGAAAGCCTTCGTGGCCGGCCGGCCGACAAATGTGGTCAACTGACTCATTGTTCTTCAAGCTCGTGCACGCGTTGCTCTTTGTGACGCTCATCACCGCCGCTGCTGCCGCTGAGCGGGCCATCGATCAGGCCGCGCTCGACGCCGCCAAGCCGCTGACCGTCGAGAAACTGATCGAGCCGGTCAAGTCCATGCGCCTCCATGGCAACATCCTCGTCCCACACCAGGACGGCAAGAGCTGGGACTACCTGCTTTTTTACAAATACGAGAACGAACCGACTCAGCTTTTCATCATCGACATGACCACCGGCCGAGCGACCAAGGAGACGCTCAAGGACGGATATGCCACGCCTTGGGGCCACGGCTTTGCCCCCGACGGCCGCGTGTTCATCGCCTTCTGGCCCGGCGGCGGCCCGGTGGTCGTAGTCTACGATCCGGCCAGTAAGAAACTCATCGATCTGGGCAAGGTGGCCGAGGGCGCGGCTTCGACCGAAAAGGTCGCGTGTAGTCCGGACGGCCAGATTTTCGTGAGCACCTACAGCCAGGTCCACGCGGTGCAGATCGACCCGGCCACGCTCAAGGCCAAAGACCTGGGCTTGCAAGGGCCCATGCGTGATTACCTGGCCTACGGCTACAGCATCGCCGCAGACAAAGATTACGTTTACACCGCCGCGGGCAAAATTCCCTGGACCCTCGTGGCTTTCAATCGCAAAACCGGGACACAGGAGACCATCCTGACCACCACCGGCGGCAATCACCTCGGCGTGCAGCAGGGCAAGTTCGGCTGCACCGCGTCGATCGATCACCAGGAAGGCCCGGACAAGGGAAAGAAGGCAGAATACTGGCTCTACCAAGGCAAGGCGATCGAGAAGAAGGACACTGCGGAAGCCCCGCCCTGGGCTGAGACTGACAAGGACGGGGTTGCCGTCACAGAGCCCACGACGGCGGCAGCCCAACCCGAGGTGTTCCTGGAAAATGCCGTGCCCAACTCTGATGGCATCGCCGAGTTCTGGTATCGCCTGCCGGAGGACAAGGCCAAGGTGCCCGAGAGTTACCCCAGCACCGCCACGGCCGAGCAGTTGGGCTGGAAGCGCGTGACGCTCAACGTGGACGTGGTGCCGATTAAGACCACGCGCCTGACCGAGATGCCCGACGGCCGGCTGCTCGGCACGGTCGACAACTACCAGGGCCACTTCATCTTTGATCCGAAAACCGGAAAGAGCGAGTTCATGGGCCAGATCGCTTTGAGCCACTACGCCACGGCGGAACTCGATGGAAAGATCTACCTCAGCGGCTACCCGAATTCGCAGCTCTTCGAGTTCGATCCGGGCCAGCCGTGGACTGCGGGGCGGGGCACGCCTGAGAAGCCCTCGCCGGAATTAGACTCCAACCAGAGCAACCCCCGGCGGCTGGCCAGCTTCCGCTCGATCATCCTGACGCACCACCTGCGCTCGCTGGCGGTCGGAGCCGACGGCAAGATTTACGGCGGGGGGCATGCCGAGCGGGCGCATGTGGGCGGCGGCCTGGGTTGGTGGGACCCCAAGACGCAGATGGCTGGCGGCCTGCGCCCGCCGTTCGAGCTATACGACATCGCCGGCCTCTGCGCCGCCGACGGCGGGCACAAGATCGTCTATTCCAGCCACACCGTGCGTGATCCGGCAACCAAGGAGCAGCCCAAGCAGGCCAAGCTCTTTGTCTTCGACGTTGATCAGCAGAAGATCGTGAAAGAGATCGAACCGCTGCCGGGCGCCGCGAGCACCGGGCATGTGATCGAGGGTCTGCCGGGCAAGGTGATCGGTGCCGCGCCGTCCGGCAACAAGGGCGATACGAGCGTGCTATACCAAGTGGACCTGGCGACGGGCAACGTGGATTTCGTGCGCGATGTGCCGGGCAAACTCGGCGGTTTGCGCCGGGGCCCGGGCGGGGCGATCTGGACGTTCATCGATTCAACGCTCGTGCGCATCGACCCGGCGAATGGGAAGATCGCCGTCGTGGGCAAGGTGGACCGGGCTGGCGAGATGGCGTTCAGCGGCGCGGATGCGTATCTGGTCGGCGAAACGTCGCTACGGAAGATTGTGGGTGTGGGGAAGTCACCTCGCTGCGGGACAAGGTGATCACGACCAGTAGTCCCGGAAGATGCCGGGGCGTCGCGGTTACTCCTCGCGCAGGAGGCGTTCGACTTCGGCCATTTGCGCGGCGGACAGCGGCCCGAACCGGAGGGCCCCGGCGTTCTCACTCACCTGGGCCACGGTCTTGAAGCCCGGGATCGGGATCGTCCGGCCGCTTTTCGCCCAGAGCCAGCAAATGGCCCCCTGCGCCAGCGTGCGCCCGTCTGCCGTCAGTGTATCGCGCACCGCATCCAATCTTTCCAACATGTCGCGCCGGGCGCCTTCCTTGAAACTCCATTTGTGGCGAATGTCGGTATCTGGGAAATCCGAGTCGGGCGTGAATTTTCCGGTCAGGATGCCCTGGGCAAGGGGGCCGCGGTTGATGCTGGCCAGGCCGAACTGCTCGCAGACCCGGAGGGTTTCTTCGTTGCCGTCGAAAAGATTCAGCCGCTGCTGGACCGCGCAACAGTGTTTCCCCCCGGCAAAAAACCGGGCGCGCTCGGGGTCGTCCGTGCTCCACCCGTAAAATCGGATCTTCCCCGATTCGACCAGTTCTTCGAGGACGTCGCGGACGGCTCCCGCGTCCCCCTCGTAGCGGCCGAGGTGAAACTGGTAGAGGTCGATGCAGTCGGTGCCAAGGCGCCGCAGGCTGGCTTCGCATTCCGCGCGAATGTCGTCGGGTTCGGCGGATTGGCCTGTCATCTGCCCTGCTTTCTCGTCCACGACGTTTCCGAACTTGGTGGCGATGATCACCTGGTCACGGCGGCCCTTGATCGCCTGCGCGATGACCCGTTCACTGTGGCCCGCCCCGTAGGAGTTGGCCGTGTCGAGGAAGTTGACGCCGAGCTCGATGGCCGCATGAATTGCGCGGATAGATTCCGCGTCGTTGACCTCGCCCCAGCCGATGGGTTTCCCCCCGCTCAGCGCCGGTCCGCCGATTGCCCAGCAACCCAATCCGAGCGCGCTCACCTCGATCCCACTTTTTCCAAGGAAACGTCGGATCATATTCTAAACGACCTTGTCTGCGGCGGCGGCTGGCGCACGGCGGGTCAACTCGGCGAACTCCGAGAGCCCGGCCTGGATCCAATGACCATCGCTGGCAAAGGGGATGAAACGGGCACCCTGGGCGATCAGCCGCTCAAGCTGGGAGGCCTTGTTGAAATGAGCGCCGGCCGGGATGCCGTGACTCGCGGCGGCCTCGATCACGCGGGCCACCATCCCGACGAATTCTGGATGCTCACGCTCCTCGGGAATGCCCATCGATACGGTGAGGTCGTTCGGCCCGATGAAGACCGCATCCAGGCCGGGCAGGGAGCAGATCGCGTCGATGTTTTCGACGGCCCGCACGGACTCAATCATCGCAGCGAAGAAAGTGTTGGCGCATTTTTCGGCGACATACGCCTGGGTTTTCTCGCTCGGCCACTCCCCTCGCTCCAGAAGGTGTCGCTGCGCTTCGCCCTTGAGTGGGCGGCACTTGGCGGCCGCAATGAGGCCCCGGAGCTCCTCCACGTCCTCGATGTATGGAACGACAACTCCATCCGGGAAGGCGTCGCACGCGCGGGCCACGTCCTCGGGGTCACGGCTGTGGACTCGTGCCAGGCAGGCGATCCCCTTCGTTTGCAGAGCGAACTGCATGCCGAGGAAGTCGGCCAGTCCGAGCGCGTTGTGTTCCACGCTGACGATGACGAAGTCGAGGCATTGCGCCGGCATCATCTCGACGATCGCGGGGTTGTGAATCCATTGGAAAAACGTGCCATGAACCGCTTCGCCCGCCGCCAGTTTCTTCTTCAAGGTTTTTTCATTCATGAATCTGGATATCCTAGTCCTGCGGTTGCCCGCCCCAAGTCTTATCTATTCGCTTTTTTTACGGTGATATTACAAGTTCCGGGGTCTTGCGCAGGGCTTCCAAACTGCCAGATGCCGGGAAACTCGTGGTCGTAAACGAGCCGCGCATGGTAGATGCCGTGGACGGCCTTCTCCGAAAGATTCACGACTGTCCCCGTCTTGTCGGGCAGGTCCACGACCTTTGTTCGCACGCGATGGACGAGGTGCTGCACGCGTCCCCCCGTGTGGGGAAGAAGGTTCCCGTAGTCCACGCGCGGGATGGCCTCCTTCCGAATGGACAGGCCGGCGGCCACGCTGTCAAAAACAGTTTGTCGCCGGGTAAGGCGGAAGCCATGGTCCGGGTCCACGTCCCAGAGGTAGAGCGGGTCCCGGGCGTTGCGGTGGGGCGAGACGGTGTGGTCCCCCACGAGCAGGCGCACCACTCCGTCGGGGCAGAGATGCGCCGTGTGGGGCGAGTGAGAGTTGGGGTGCGTCATCTCGATGGCCGCGCAGGGAGGATGGGCCCCAAAGAGGTCATCGGTGCGATACCACAGGATCGGGCCCTTGGTCCTACCCGTGAAGATCCAGGAATCGCGATAGCGCAGGAGGCTGGATTCCCCGATCGGCCCGGGCCAGCCGACCGGAGGCCCGGTTTCCACCCACTCGTAAAGGTCCCGGCTGGGGTTAAAACGGAAGCGCACGGGTGCGAGGAAAGCTGTGGCGCCCGGCCCGTCGCAGCGGTCTCCTTCCTGCCCCATCCCCTGCACCTGCACCCACTCGGTGGCCTCTTCGTTGCAGGGGGTGGCATTCTTGAAACTGTTGTTCGTCCAGATCGCCGGCAGGCTGCAGAAGTGCGGTCCGCTCTCGTAACCGACCTGGCGCATGGGTTGCGCCGGCATGAGGAACTCGATGTCGTCCCCCCGCTCGTTGAGCTTGAACTGTATCCATTCGGCCCGGAGCGTGCGTCGCACCAGCTCGTCGGTGTGTTCGAGGCGATTTCCGTTCCATTCTTTGCCGAGCGCATACCAGCAGGCGACAAAACGGTTGGCGTGCGGCACAGGTTTTCCCCGGATCATGGCGCCACGGGGAACTCCGAACGCCGAGCAGTGGCAGTGTTCCTTGACGAGGAGCCGCCCGTCGCCGAGGACGTCCCAGCCTTCGCGGGCGCGGGCAAAAAAACCCTCGCGGAGCACGCGGCCGTCGGGTGCGCCTTCCCGGATCTGGTAGACGATGCTGTTCTCGTCGTCCACGAGGCGATAGCCGCGTGTGGCGTAGATCAGGAGCCATCGGTCCGCCCCGAGGGGAATGCCGTTGGGTTGGGCGCAGAAGATGTTGTCGGCGCGGGTTTCCCCGGGGAGCGTGCATTCGCCGACGAGAAGCCCCAGGTGCTCGATACGAGGGCGGGTCATGGGAAACGAATAGGAAATCGCTTTCGGTCTTGCATCCTTGACATTCAACACTTCCTGAATGAAAAACCCACCCCTGAAATCAACAAGGCCCTCCCCTTCGTTGCCGACCGTGATAGAAAGATTCGAGGCCGCATCCCTTCCTCAATATGAGCAAATTTCCAATCATTCCGCGCACGGTCTGGGTGCTGGGCTTTGTCAGCCTCTTCATGGACATGTCTTCAGAGTTGGTTCACAGCTTGCTTCCGGTATTTCTCGTGTCCACGTTGGGAACCAGTGTCCTGACGGTCGGAATCATCGAAGGGACGAGCGAAGCCACCGCGCTCATTGCCAAGGTTTTCTCCGGTGCTCTCAGCGATTATTTCCGGCGTCGCAAGGTCCTGATCCTTTTAGGCTATGGAATGGCAGCCCTGACCAAGCCACTCTTTCCGCTCGCAACGTCGGCGGAAGCGGTTTTCATAGCGCGGTTTCTGGATCGGATTGGCAAGGGCATTCGCGGCGCTCCCCGCGACGCGCTGGTCGCGGATGTCGCCCCTCCGGAAATCCGGGGAGCATGTTTCGGCCTGCGCCAGTCGATGGATACCATCGGCGCGGTTCTCGGACCATTGTTGGCGATACTGCTGATGCTGTGCCTTGCCAACAACATCAAGCAGGTCTTGTGGTTCGCCGTTCTCCCTGCGTTCCTCACGATCGTTTTGATCGCCGTGGGAATCCAGGAGCCGGAGACCCCATCCGCAAGCCGCAGGTTCCGCCCGCCTATCCGGCTGGATGCGCTCCGGCAATTTTCCGGCGAGTATTGGAGTGTCGTCGTCATCGGAGGGGTCTTCACTCTCGCCCGATTCAGCGAGGCATTTCTGGTATTGCGGGCACAACAGGTGGGATTTGCAATCGCCTGGGTGCCATTGGTGATGGTCGTGATGAGTCTGACCTATGCTTTTTCAGCCTATCCGGCCGGCATTCTTTCGGACCGCATGAACCGGCGTTCCCTGCTGGCGACCGGTCTCTTGTCGCTTGTTCTCGCCGACTTGGTTCTCGCGTGGGCAGCCTCCCCGTTCGTCGCTCTGCTTGGAGTGGCATTGTGGGGGCTGCATCTGGGCTGCACGCAGGGCATTCTCGCTGCCATGATTGCCGACGTGACACCGCCGGAATTGAAAGGGACCGCGTTTGGCCTGTTTAACTTGGTGAGCGGACTGTTGATGTTGCTGTCCAGCGTCATTGCGGGGGGATTGTGGGTCCGATACGGCGCAGCAGCGACATTCCATGCGGGCGCTGTGTTTTCTCTCGTGGCTTTGTTGGTGCTCATTCTATCCGTGCCCCGGCTCTCTCCGCCTCGGCGGTAAGAAGAGAAAGACGACGCAAACAATTTTTCTCATGCTGAGGGTTTACTGATGGGAAATCGCTACCAGCCCTTGGGGCGCTGGCCCGGAGATTGACGCTGGAGGCGGGTGTTTCCATCGTCAGGTGCTGGCAGACTTGGGTTTGGGGTGAAGCACCCGCCTTTTCATGATGCGGAAGCCCAAGTTGAACGGACTGAACACTATTGCGCTTCCCGGGTACCTTGCTATTTTGAGCCAACTCGCCTTAAAATAGGATGTCAATCATGATTCATTCAGAATTCCTTCTTTACCGACATGCCGATAACCCGATCATCAAGCCTTCGGACTTTCCAGGTGGCGCGGACGGCGTGCGCAACTGCGGACAAACCATGCTGGGCGAGGAAACGATCCTACTGGTATCCGTCGATCATCGCTCCGACGGCTACCGCGGCCGGGAAGGACGCACGACGCACGTGGCGCGTTCGCAAGACGGGCTGCATTTTCAAATCGACCCCGAACCGTTTTTCATAACACCCACTGCCGAGGAAGAACCGTTTTACCACGAGATAGATCAACATCCCATCGACACCCGCGTTACAAAGATCGGCGACACTTACTATATCGCCCGACCGGGCGGCGGATGGCGCGCGAAGTGGGGCACTTGTGTTCTGTTGAACAAAACCAAAGACTTCAAAACCCATGAATACGTCGGCATCATCGGTTTGCCCGAAAATCGCGGGGCCTCGCTCTTTCCCGAAATGATCAACGGCCTTTACGCAAAACTCGACCGGCCCTCGGGTGGTGGCGGACCGAATGGGAACCTTTGGATCAGTTATTCGCCTGATCTGATTCACTGGGGACAATATAAACCATTGCTGGCGGCCGGTTACACGACGTGGGCCTGGCACAAGATCGGCCCGACGCCGCCGATCAAGACGGATGCGGGCTGGCTGGAGATCATCCATGGAGTGACCAGTTCCTGCGCCGGCGCGCGCTACCTGGTCGGTGCGGTGTTGCTTGACCTTGAAGATCCCTCCAAAGTCATCGGCAAAACCAGGAGCTACCTGCTGGCGCCGTTGGAGTGGTATGAGCAGACCGGCCGCGTGCCGAACGTGGTCTTCCCCTGCGGGGCGATTGCAGATCTCGAAGAGGATCGCCTCCGGATGTATTACGGCGGTGCCGACACCTGCGTCTGCCTCGCCACCGGCTCCATCTCAGCGATCATCGACGCCTGCCTGCACGAGAAGTAATCACTGGCTGGTCTACCGGTAAACCTATGGCAAAAACAAAGAAGCGTTATGCACTATGCGGGCTAAGCACCCGAGCAATCTATCAATTCGTCCTCCCTCTGCTTGGCAAGAATCGCGAGGGGGGACCGAATTTTGACGGCGAGGCCGAACTCGTCGGCATCCTGGATGCCGACCGCACCCGCGTGGAGGCATTTTTCGGGAAGGTCGGCGTTTCCATCCCCATCTATCCTGCCAAGGCGATTCGGCGGATGATCAAGGAGACCAAGCCGGACACGCTGATCGTCGTCGGTCCGGATGTCACGCACTGCGCCCATATCGTGGCGGGGCTCGATGCCGGATGCGACGTGATCGCGGAGAAGCCAATGGTCATCAACTGCAAACAGGTGCGGCGTGTGCAGGAGGCCGAGCAAAGAAGCGGACGCCGGGTGCGCGTGGCCCACAACTATCGCTACACTCCTACTCACAAGCTGCTGAAGCGGATGATCCAAGGCGGCGAACTCGGGCGCATCGTCAACGTCGAGTTCACCTACAACCTCGATACCTGGCACGGGTCGAGTTACTTCTACCGATGGAACCGGATACGGGAGATGTCCGGCGGCCTCAGCATCCACAAGTGCTGCCATCACTTTGATCTCGCCAACTGGTGGCTTGGCGACATCCCGGAGGAAGTATTCGCCTTTGGCGGCCTTAATTACTACGGCCCCAACGGAGCTATCCGCCCGCGGGACGCGCAGGGAAAATCGCTTCCTCCAGAGGAGGAAAAAAAGCAATGCCCCGTCTTTCAGAAACATTACACGGGGAAGGCGGACGCATCCAGCAACTTTATCTCACCTGGATGGGATGAATTCGGGCTTCCGTATGACGTTCAATATCCCACCGGCGAGCCACGCTACATTTACGATGACGCGATTAAAATCGAGGATACCTACAGCGCGGTGGTGCGCTACCGCAGCGGCGCAACAATGGCCTATTCCTGCAACTTCTGCACGCCGTGGGAGGGATACGTGCTCGCGATGAATGGAACAAAAGGCCGGGTGGAAATCGTGCATCGCTCCGACCCCGACCCGACCGGCAAGACAAATCCGGCAGCCGATGCCGGCTTAATCACATTTTATCCGTTGTTTGGCGGGAAGCAGCTCATCGAGATCCCCGCAGTGGCCGGTGGTCACGGCGGCGCGGACTTCGCAATCCAGAACGACCTCTTCGGAAGTGTTGCACAGGAATCGCAAGAGTTGAAACTGGTGGCCAACAGCCAGGCTGGCGCCTACGCCATCGCCATGGGCGAGGCTGTATGGAAATCCGTTGCCAGCGGACGGCCGATGAACATTGCGAAGATGCTTGCCTGACAGGAAATCGCTTGCGGCCCGAATCATCCCGACTGGCCACTGATTCCTCGCCTGGAGGAAGCTACACGTCGATGCCACTGAAATGACGATGAAGTTCTGCGTAGATGTTTCCCGCAGCAACCAGTTCGTCGTGACGGCCGCGTTCGACGATCCGTCCGTGCCGCAAGACCAGGATTTGATCGGCCCTGCGGATCGTGCTCAGCCGGTGGGCGACAACGAAGCTTGTCCTCCCCTGCAGGAGGCGCTCGAGAGCCCGCTGGACGCGCCCCTCCGTCATGGCATCGATGGCACTCGTCGCCTCGTCCAGAATGAGAATGCGCGGGTCGGCCATCATCGCGCGGGCAAACGAGACGATCTGGCGCTGGCCGACGGAGAGGTTTCTTCCGCCCTCGCCGACCGGCGTGCGGAACCCCTGCGGCAATGCCTCGACGAGATCCAGGCAATCTAGACGCCGCACGCACTCGATCACGTCGCGCGACGAAGCGTCCGGACGGGCGAAGCGGACATTGTCCATCACCGTGCCCTCGAACAAATAGCTGTGCTGGTGCACCATCCCCATCCGGCGGTGCAGCGAATCCGAACTCACCTTCAAAATGTCGCGCCCGTCAATGAGCAGCCGTCCGCTGGTCGGCAGGTAAAGCTTGGAGATAAGATTGATGATCGAGGTTTTCCCGCTTCCGGTATGGCCGACCAACGCGACCGTCTGGCCCGGCTCGGCAACGAAATTGATCCCGTGCAAGACCGGCCGCGCGCGGTCGTAGCCGAATGTCAGATCGCAAAACTCGACCCGCCCGGCGACCGCCGGCAGGTCTTCGGCGTCGTCCGCATCCTCCCAATCCGGCTTTGTGTCCAGCAGGGAGAAGACCCGCTCGGCGCCGACCATCGCGGTCAGCGCGTTGTTGTATTGGTTTGCCAGCGACCGGATCGGATCGAAAAACAGATTCGCGAGGAAGAAGAACTGCACGATGTCCCCCACCGGCCTGGCGATGTTCGGGTCGATCGCGCGATATCCGCCAACGACGACCAGCAGGGCGATGAAGAACTGGCTGTTGAGTTCGAGCAGCGGGAGGAAGACTGCCGAAATGTGCCCCGCCCCGACACTGTAGCGCGAGTGATCCGTTACTAAGTCGCGGAAGAAATCGGCGTTGACTTCCTGCCGGACGAAGCCCTGCGTGACGCGGATGCCATGGACGGATTCTGTCAAAGCCGCGGTGACGCGGCTGAAGCTTTCCTGCCCCTGGCGCTGCTGTTCGGTGATGCGGCGCTTGAAATACGTGTTCAGTTTCCAGACGACCGGCCCCATCGCGACCACGATGGAAAACAACACCCAGTCATACCAGAGCATCAGAATCGCGGTGATCACCACCTGGCCGACTCCGACCAGGCTGGTAAAAACGATGTCCTGCACGCCCAAGCGAACGGCATCGAGGTCGCTCGTCATGCGCCCGATAATCCGCCCGGCTTTCGTGCGATCAAAATAGCTCATTTTCAATCGCAGGAGGTGCCGGAACAAATCCCGGCGCATGTCGTGAATCACCGCCTCGCCGAGCTCCAGCACCAGCCGGCTCCGAAAATGGAATCCCACCTGGGTCGCAATGACCAGCACGACGAAGCCGGCTGTCGCCCAGGCGATCCCCGCCGGATCAGCCGCGGAGATCGGGCCGTTGATGATCGCCCCCACTGCCCAGGCCTTGGCCGGCAGCAGGCAGGCCCGCAGTAGCACCATGGCCAGAAGCCAGTTCCGCATGCCCGCATACGGACGCGCATACGTGAACACCCGCCGCAGCAGGCCGAACACGTCCAGCACCGACTTCTCCGGCAGTTTCTCAGGATTCACTCGCAGGCTGGACGCCGTCAGCGCTCGCCGCAATTTCGCGCGCTCTTTCATCAGTCGGCCGAGGTCTGCGCCTCCAGTGCGTCAAAATAGTATCCGCCGGCGCGCATCAGTTCCCGGTGGGTTCCGATTTGCTCCACCCGCCCGTGGTCGAGGACGACGGCAAAATCCGCCCGCCGCAGCATCGCCGGCCGGTGCGCGACAAGGAACGTCGTCCGCCCAGCCGTCGCCCCGGCGACCGCATCCGCGATCTCGCGCTCGGTGCCCGGATCGACCGCCGCCGTCGGATCATCGAGCAACAGGATCGGCGGATCCAACAGGACCGCCCTCGCGATCGCCAGCCGCTGGCGCTGCCCGCCGGATAGCCCTATACCCGACTCCCCCAGAACAGTATCGTAGCCATCCGGAAGCTGTATGATGAACTCGTGCGCCGCAGCGATCCGCGCCGCACGTTCGATCTGCTCCTCGGTCGCGTCCGGATGCCCGAACGCGATGTTCGCCGCAACGGTCGTGCTGAACAAAAAGCTTTCCTGGAAAACCATGCCGATGCTCCGCCGCAGCTCGTCGAGGTCCATCCGGCGCAGGTCGATCCCGTCGATCGAGACAGATCCACTCGTGGGATCGTAGAACCGCGGCAGCAGGCTCATGACCGCGCTTTTTCCAGATCCGGTCGGCCCGATGATTGCGACAACCTGCCCCGGCGCAACCTCGAATTCGACATCCTGCAACACCGGATCGTTTCCGTGGTCGAACCACACTTTGTCAAACTTCACCCGGCCGGCCGGGCGGCCCGGCCGCACCGGATCGGCCGGCGACGCAACCTCCACCGGAGTGTCGAGCACCTCGAAAACCCGGCGTGCCCCGCGCAGGCTCTGGTGCATGGTGTTTGCAATTTCCGCGATATTGCTCACCTGGCCGGAAAACTGCTGCAGGATCGCCGCGAACACGACAAGCCCGGTCCCGATCGGCACCTCGCCAACCGCCGCCAGATATCCGCCGTAGCCGAGCAGGATCATCAGGCTCACCTGGCTCAGAAACCCGACGAGCGGGCCGAACGTGCTGACCCGCATAAATATCCACCGCTGCTGGTCCCGGACCAAGTCATTCGCCGCATCGAACCCGGCCGCCTGCGCCCGCTCGCATCCGAAGGCCTTGATCACCTGAATCCCCCGGATTGTCTCCACCAGCCGCGCCACCAGGTCATCGACCAGTTCCCGGTTCCGCAAATACGCCGGACGAACCACGCGGGAGAAAACCGTCGACACGGCCCACAAGATCGGCGTCACGGAAAGGCAGGCCACCGCAAGCTTGAGGTTGATGTTGACGAGGAAAACCGTGTAGGCCGCCAGGGACACGACCATGATGACCGACTGCACCAGAACCTGGTCGACAAACGCGCGGAGCGACTGCACGTCGCCGGTGACCCGGTTGATCAACGAACTCGTCGCATTCGCGTCGAAGAAGCGGAAACTCAGGCGCTGCAGTTTGTCGTAAACCTGGGTCCGGATGTCGACGACGATCCGCCCCTGCATCAGCACGTTCAGGCTTGCCTGGTTGAGGTAGTTCAGGATGGCACGGAGTGTCGCGAACGCGACCAGTGTCCCGGCGATGGCCGCAAGCACCCCGGTTGATGACCACGTCGCGGGTGGTGCCATCCCGAATGGCCAGCGCGGCTCCGGGGCGGAGGGATCCGTTTTGAAGCGCACGAAATCGATCGCCAAGCCCGTCAGCCCCAACCCGGCCAGCCCGAACGCAAGCAGGGCGACTTGATAAAAAAGCACCTGAAAACACCCGGCCCGATACGACCATGTCAATGCCAGCAGCCGGCGTATCACCCGCCAATTCGATACCTCGGATTCGTCCACAAATGTCCCTGATTACCGGTCCGCCTGCATGTTGCACCAGCCTGATTGGGGCGTTTCCAGGAGGTGCTTTCTGCCCTCGCTCAGGTGTCCCCTCTTGATTGCTCCTTTCACCATCCGACCAGAAAAGCAGGGGCCCGGGAAAATCGTTCCCCTCGCTGACGCCGCGTGACATCCTGCCGACGATGCCCGCGAAAGATTGGCAAAAATGGCTGCGTGGAGGCTCATGATTTCTTGCTGAAAAGAATGGGAAGCAATCCTTGCAGGACAAACTCCGCATAAATTGCCTGGCCGCTTTCCGACAGATGAAGTTCGTCCTCGTCCAGGAGATCTCCAAGCACAACACCGTCACGCTGCATCGTCCGCTCCAAATCAATCAGCAGCACCGATTGGCGCTTGGCTGTCGTTCGGATGGCCGCCTGGTAGGGTTGGAAATTCTCCATGAAATCGGCCCCGTTCCCCTGAATGTGGTTCGGGCGCGGGGTGGCGATGCAGTGGTTGACGATCAAAACCGGCTGCCCTCCACCTTTGCGGATCAGCCCCACGATTTCCGTGAGGTTTTCCTTGAAGGCCGCGAGGCAGCAGCGGTTGGAAAGCCGCGACGGACGAATGTTGGCGTCATTGAAGCCAAACTCGATGAGGACGGTGGCCGGCAGAAACTTTCCCACATTGGCGTCAAAGCGGTCCAAAGCATGCGTCGTGGTGGCGCTGCTCTGCCCGCGATTCCAAACTCGAAACCGCCCGGGCGCGATGGCCTCAAGATGACGCTCGACCAAAGCGGTCCACCGGCAGCCCTCGCTGAACGGCACTCCCTCGGTGATCGAGTCCCCGAAACAGATGATGTTCTCCCGCGCGGGCGGGGGATTGAGGTCGGCGGGCGGAGTTTCCAAAGCGGTTTTTTTCATGAGTTTTCGGGTTGTTCCAGCGCCGTGCGCATTCGGGCGACGCATTCGCGGAGCATGGGTTCGGGATTTTCCGGCTCGGCTTCGTATTCCAGGATGGCCACGCCGTCGAAGCCGCCTTCATCGAGAGCCTGCACAAATGCCGGCAAGTCCAGCGTGCCCGAACCGACGGGAACGTCTTTCCAGGATGCGTCCGCGCCAAAAACGAAATCCTTGTAATGGACGGCAGTGATGGCTCCGGCGAATTGCCGGGCCCAGGCCACGGGATTTCCTTTCTGCGGTCCGATTTGCATGGCCCAGGCGGTATCGAGACAAAGGCCGACCTCGGGCTGGCCGAGTCCGATCAAATAGGTCAGCACCTCGGGCTGTCCGCCAAAGCTCGCGCCACCGTGGCAATGCAGTCCCACGCGAACGCCAAACTCCCGGCTCCACTCGCGCAGCCTGGGGATGGCCCGCAGGTAGGAATCCACCCGCAATGCAGCCGAGATATGCTTCGCTCCAATCGCCGCCGCGCTTTCGAAAACCCCCTTTTCGCCACTTTCTCCGTGGAAAACCTGCACGCCTAGCGAAACAATCGCGATCCCCGCGTCCGCGTAGTTCCGGGCTGCTTCGCGCACCGAATCCACCACATCCAACTCGGCGTGAATGCGGCAAAGTTCGATCCGGTCCAGACCGAGCCCGCGCACTTTTGCGGCCACTACGGCATTGTCTTTGAAATGTCGCAGACAAAAACTCTGGAGGCCGAACTGCCGGGAGGCTTTCATCCGGCGGAGACGACCTCCTCGCGTCCGCTCTGGGCTGATTTGTAAAAGGGGTCAATCAAGCGGTGGATGGGCAGAGCCTGAGTCATGGTCACGCACAAGTCCTCCCGTCATAGGAGATGGTTGGAGAAATTGGCAAATTTGTCGCCAATCGTGTGCGCGCGGCAGAGTTCATCCAGCCGGCCGGGATTGACATCCTGGGCCGCAATCACGCGGGAATCGGGATGGTTGGCCACTGCTTTCGCGGCGTGATGGGCGATCTTTCCCGCTCCAATAAATCCATAGCGCAGAGAATCCATGATGAATATCATGTAATCCTATACTATCATATTTATGGTGTAAAGGAGATTTCAATCGCCAGCCGGTCCGCTGCGGGCGGGCACAGCAAGTCGACCGCTTTTGGCATCGTAGGCCCACGGGCATTTTCTCCCGTTAGAGAGATGTCGCGGTTTGGCGGAGACGTAAAATCCGGCCAGTCCACCGTCGTGCAAATGGCAGGAGGCGGTTTTTTCGAGCACGACCCAGGAGGTGATGGCTGCGGTGCCATTGAATTTGTCGAGCAAACCGAGCGCGGCGATTTGACTCCATCCACAAGGATGCAGGGGGGCAAGGGTGACCATCTCCGCGTCGAGGAAATCGAGGGTGACCGCAAAGCGCTCGCTCGGTTTCAGAAGCTCGAGCGTATCCGCGCGATGAAGGAAGGCGGCAATGCGGTGCCCGGCGAGCCCGGGCACATCTGAGGGGCGGAAGGCGTCAGTGATGGGGCCACGCCGTTCCGGATCCTTCTGCCAGCGGCAATGGAAGAGCGCGAGCACACCGGCCCAAGCGGTGCGGTTGGTGGTTTTCAGCAGTTTGTTCTCGATCAAACAATCCGTGAACAGCCGGTCGCGCGAGGGCCTCGCGGGATTCGGGCAGCGCAGGATGCGACCGTCGCTCGTGACCAACTTGCGCACCAGCCCCGCATCGTGGCGTCCCGGACCGTCCCCGAGGTAAACCGCCACGCCACTCACCGCCCGTCCGATGGCGTGGAATTCCGCAGCCGTTTCCGTGCTCTGAAACATATCCTAGTCCGTCCATCCCAAAGCCCCGACGAGGAGCGAGTTGAAGGTATTGTTGATGACGTGGGGTTGATGGAAATGTTCGTGATGCGGCTTGTGGGAATGGTCTGGTGAACTGCGGATGATCGTCGTGTCGTCGAAGGAGAAAAGCGCGTCGCTCGAGTGGCACATGCAGGCGATGAGGTTGCCCCCGAAGTGGGCTGCCGCCGCGCCTTGCGCCACTTCCTGACAGGCCCGCATGGCCGATCCATGGCCGATGCTATCGAGGGTGAAGTTGTCCAGGTTGGACTAGCCGTCCACTTTTACGAGGTTCACACCCTCCTGACGCAAAGTGCCGAACCAGCGGTGAAAAAATTGCGCGATATCCCCGGGTGCTACGAACCGGCTGGCGGGTGCGGATTTCCCCTTGCTGTTCTTTTGTGGATGAGCCGGGCGCAGGAGGCGCAAATCCTGCCACGGCCCCTTGGCGGACACGCCGGTCCAGTAACCCTGCAGGGTCACCCATACTCCGGCATCCCAGATGCCAAAACGTTTCCACATTTTTTCAAAAAGCCGGGACAGCTCGCCGGGAAATTTTTTGGGATCAGCGCCAAAGCCGGTCAGGGCCGAATCCTCGTTCGCCTCGCCCCAGCAATCATCGATCAGGACCCAGCGCGGACGGATTTCGGCACGATCCAGAGAGGCCAGTGCCTGCAACACGCAGCGCTCGGAGACGATTAAGCCCATGGCCTCCCACGTGCACCAGCCCAGGTTCTCGAAGAGCGGGGGAAAGGTTTTTTGCGAGCGCGGCCTGAAGGTTTTGAGATGGGCGGCGGCAGCGGCGATCACCGCGTCAATCAGCACGTAGGGATCGCGGCCGCTTGCGGCCAGCAGCACATCGGTGAAGGGGGGGCTGGGTCAGTGCCCCATGAGTCACCAACGTCAGTCCGTCAGTGCCACCGGTGAGGTAGGCGCGCGTGTCGCCATGCACCAGCGGCAGCAGGAGCGCGTATACGCCGCCGCGGATCTGCCAGAGCAGCAGTTGGATTTGCGAGGCGTTGCCGGTTACCGCACAGGGCTCCAGATCGGAAGTGCCGAGGCCGAAGTGTGGGCGGCACCACGATTGTTTGCGACGTTCCAGCGAAGGAAGCGCCCGAATTTTTGGGGGCGCAGACCGGACAGGGAGCGCGGGGTGCCTGCGGCCCTCAGGACCTGGACTTCCGTATCGGGAATCGTGATCCAACGGGCGGTCTTGGGCAGGCCCTTGAGAAGGGATCGGCCGGTTGTCATTGCCGAGCCTGGCCATAGGTGTGGGCGGTTGTCGGAGAGCCCGCCCGGAAATTTTCGACGGAGGATTTGAGGCCGGTGCCCAGGATGAGCACATCCGCCCCGAGACAGGTCAGCACATAGCCCCGGGCCAGTAGATTTTCGGCGGGGCCGGGCACCCCCACCGCGAAGCCTTTTTTCCCGTGCCCCGCCGTGGCTTCCTCGACCTTGCGGCGCGCCTCCAGCACCTCGGGCGCGTTGGGTTTCCCGTATTGACCGATCCGCTGTGAATAGTCGCCGAGGCCGAAGGGAGAAAGTCGAAGCCCGCGACGGCAGCGATCTCGTCCGCTTTGGCCGCGCCCTCGGGCGATTCGCCCTGTAAAGGATGAATAGACATCCAGGCCGTGCCTTACTCCGACGATTCAACGGGCCGTTCGATCAAGACGGTAGTGCTCCCAAAGCTCGCAAAATGATCGAGACAATCGAGCCATTTCATGGGCTTCTTCAGGTCAATCTGATAAATCAGCAAGGACATGGAGTCGGTGGCCCTGTCAGATTATTCCTTGGCCCCGGCCGCCTCCAGTTGCGCAGCCAGATCGGCATATTTATTTTTCCGCGCCATCCCCAGCGGGGTGCCATTGAAACTTTTTGGCTCCAGAAACGGCTTTTTTCCCAGCAACCAGCCCAACACCTCGGGCTTGTTGTTCTCCACCGCCATGTGCAGGGCGGTGTAACCCAGAGGATCGGTCGTCGTGGCATTGACATCTCCCCCGGCAGCCAGCGCTTTCTCCGCCGCTCCGATGTCGCCCTGAATCACCGCCAGCATCAAGTCGGTATATCCGCCCACGTATTTTTCCTCGGGATTGCTACCCGCTTTTTCCAGGATTTCGACCGTCTCCGGGTGTCCATTGGTTGCGGCATGGGAGAGGGCGGTGCGCTTGTGGGAATCCGCCAGATTGAGATCGGCATGGTTGGTAATGAGCAGCTCGACTATTTCGTTTTTCCCGCGCTGCGCCGCGCACATCAGCGGCGTGATGCCGCTGGCCGGGGCGGCGTTGACATCCGCGCCTTTTTTGAGAAGAGCCTCCACGACTGTCGAACTGCCCCGCGCGGAAAAATACATCAAGGGGAGCGGATACTGCTGCCCTGGAACCTCTGTTTTCAGGTCGGCCCCGTTATCAATCATAATGAGCACTTCGTCGTCGGTAATGCGGCCTGAATTAACCAGCGACATCAGCGGCTTGCCCTCATAGGCGTTCTCCCCCTGCACGGACCCGAGGCAACCCATCAGAAAAGCAGCGCTCACCACCATTGAAAAATCAGACATCCTCTTCATGACGGACATTCAACCATCCGACTTGAGAAATGCCAGCAAAAAATGAAGTGAAAACATGATAATCGTATGATTTAATTGTTTTCTATTCTTTAAAATGACTGATAGACTGTGATTTGCATCTTGACCGGTTTCAAACTGCGGTCGAGGATGAATTCCACTTGTCCAGTAGTCATGAAAAGACCCATATTCCCCCTCGCCTTCTGCCTTGCAGCCTCCGCCTACGCGCAGAACGCCAGCACGCCACCCGTCACCATGGAAAAAAAGCCCAGCCAACTCAACGTCGCGGTCGTCAGCATGAAGAGCGTCTATTCCGATTCTCCCGATGCCGCCGAAAACGCGAAAAACATCCAGGCGAACATCAGCCGCCACCTATACTTCATCGATAAATTGGCGGCGCAAGGAGCCGAGTTCATCGGTTTCCCCGAGGCCTCGATCAACGGCTACCACTACAGCCCGAATATGACTTGGCTGAAACTCGACGGCCCGGAGATGGAGGCCATCAAGAAAAAAGCCCGGGAGAAGAGCGTCTATGTGGGCGTGGGGATCGCGGAGGTGGACCCGGAGGGCAAGCACTGGGAGGCCCAGGCTGTGATCGGGCCAGATGGAAAAATCGTGGGGGTCCAACGCAAAAGTTGGCTCACGAAGGAAAAAGGCTTTATCGAAAGCAGCACCGACCACAACGTCTTCGGCGTGAAGGGCACCAAGATGGGGATCACGATCTGCGCCGACGGCACGGACTTCCGCAACCTCAAGGCCCTCACTGACGGCGGCGCAAAAATCATCTACGCCCCACACGCCAACACCACCGGGGGAACCACCGAGGGGTGGTATAAATTCCGCTCGCGCTGGGTCGGCCCCTTCGACGAGACGGCGACGCCCTCAAAAGTCGCCGATGACTCGATGGTCGACATGCCTGCGGGCGGTTGGATCGCCGGGCTCAAAGTATACGCCATCCTCAACAACCACGCCGGCCTCTTCAACCCTGACTTCAGTCCTCCCGCAGGGGAGGACAAGCTCGCGGGCTGGGCCAGCGGAACCCTGATCATTGGCCCCGATGGGGTCATTCTCGCCCAGAAGCCCTCGTCCAACAGCAAGACGGACACGGCCGAATTCATCAGCACCTACAGCATCCCGCTCGGTAGTTGAGCGAGGCCCAACTGATCACGAACATGCTCGAAACCATCCGCCACCGGGGTCTGCTCATCGGGGACACCACGGTGCCCGGCGAAACGAAAGCGGACGATGTTTTTCCCGGCCAGGGCAACGCCATCCAGGTGAGCGCGACCCGCTGGCTCATCGCCTACGCGACGCGTGGCTTCCGTTTTATCGACAACGACCTCAGCATTCTCTTCCAGCTCCGGGCGGACAGCCCCGATGGGCAGGTCGTCAAAGAGGGCGTGCTCTCGCGTTCAGTGGAGGGATGGGCCCCACTTGGCGACGGGCGCACATTCACGAAAGAACACGGACATCCGGCGCTTTTCGGGGTGCCAAAGGGCGCGAAGATTGCCGGTGCCGTGCCTGCACACGCCAACTGCTTCGCCATCAAGTGGCGCGTCATCGGCATTCGCCCCGCACTCGAAGGCGAGAGGGGGCCTTTTGTCAAGGAACCCGCGACGCAAGGGGTGGAGTGGATGCAGGTGCGGCTGAATGATCGGGAGGACGATCTGGAGATCCTCCACCCACCCGCGCCCCTGCGTCAGGCGGGCTGCGAGAGCGGCGAACCATTCTGCCGGTTCAGCGGTGGAGGCACAGTTCAATCCATGAACCAGACGTGGGTTTCGGCTGTCCCCCTCAACGCGGAATGCACGGAATGGGCGGACGTGAACCATTTCGATGGCGGCCGCATCGCAGCGTTGAAATACCGCTTCGACCCCGCCCTAGGCCAATACGCATGGATCGAGACTGGACCGCTCATTGGCGGTGGCGAGAGAGGCTATTTCGAAGCCGGCCTGCTGCGTTCGGAGGATTCATGGATTATCGCCACACGGAAGCTGTTTACTCCGCACGAAAATGGGGTGGCCTGGATGCGCACGCGCGATCTTTTCGGCGCCCTGCCCGAACCGGTCTGTCCGCCAGCACCACCCAGCTACTCCCCGATCAGCGCCTACACCTGCGCGGACGGGGCAATCCGGCTCTTCACCGGCGACCCCTCGATCTCGTCCGCTCCCCTCGGGGGCAGAAATCCCATCCGCTGCTGGGAGATCGACCCGAAAACCTTTGAGGCGACCGATCAGCGCGCGATTTTCGATACCTACGCGGCCGGCCTGCCCATGCGCGAGGCGTGCGGGCCGGTCGTGGACATGGGGCGGCTCGTCCCCCACGCGGGGGGGCGCGTGCAATACTTTTTTCACCGCGTGCGTCCGAAGGCAATCAACTATCCCGCCAATACCAAGGTGTCGGTCAACGCCGAGGAAAAGGCCTGCGCGGGCATCTACTATGCCGAGTTGGTTTACTCCGAAGACCAGCCCGCAAGCTGGCAGTTCTGAGTCCGCGTAGCCGCCGAAAAGGGTCAGCCCGTGGCAGGGTCGGCGATGGCGATCATTTGCGAGAAGTTCTGTTCGACCTTCTTTCCCCGGATCATCCGATAAAGGGGACGCTGACGCACGAACCCCCAGTCCGCCGGAGAGATGGACGCGCGATCGGGAGAATCCCAATAGACCTTTCCTGCCCGGGCGAAAGGCAACAAGCGTTCGACGATCTCGGTCGAGGCGTCTGGGGCTCTTGCGACCAGAGGCCCCAAATACCACGCCTTCGCGCCGGCCCGCATCATGCCGAAGCCGTTCTCGACCGCAACAACATGGGATCGCTTGCCCAGCAGGCGCAGCCACGCCTCGCGATCACAACCGAAAGCCTCGCAATCCAAGGAAAAAAGGCTGTCCGAAATCCTATCAGGATCGCCGGTTTCATTCGTCTGAGGCTGCCCCTCCCAACGGCTCAACTCCGCCACAACGGCAAACCCGTTTTTTTCGTAAAGTGGACGACCTGCCGGCGTGGCATCCAAACCGATGCTCTTCGCTCCGGATGAGGCGGCTAGGGCCTGCGCGAGCAGCGCGCCGCCCACTCCTCGCCCCCGGCATTCTTCCAAAACCAACAACATGCCGATCCACGCCAGACAATTTCCATACCGGATCACCGACACCGTGCCCACCGGACAACCCTTCTCCTCGGCAACAAAACACAGGGATTGAGAAAAATCCAAAAGCGCCTGCCAGTCCTGCGGGGTCTGATTCCATCCGGCCTGCTCGCGGACCGCATTGGCGAAGTCCAGGTCCGCGGGTGCCATCAAACGCACCGTCACGCTCATTGCGGACGCAACCTGCGTTTCATAGCCCGGGCGGAATCCACCGCCTGGCGACAGGTCTTCACCGCGAGAGCGAAGGCCTCGGCCCCTTTCTCGCGGGAGGCCAGGGTGGGTTGGCCGGTGTGGGTGAGAGGAGAGATTTCCTTGAACGGCGCGTAGCGCAAAGCCTGCACGGGGATGACCTCGGGCTGGTCCTCGAAGAGGGAGGGGTCAATCAGGTCGGGCCGCAGATGCCAGACGAGCGAGGTCTCCATTTCATCGGCGTGAACCAGGCCGTCCCGGTGGACGAACAGCCCGCTCTCGGCGAGACCCGCGTAGGCGTCGAAGGAGAAGCTGAACAGGCGCGGCAGCGACAGGTTGAGATCCTGCACGACGGAGGCGAGCAATTGGTTTCCGCCGTGACCGTTGAGGATCAGAAACTCCTCGATCCCGCTGTCCAGCACGCTGGCGG
The DNA here is from genome assembly GCA_964605515.1 of uncultured Chthoniobacter sp. Classification (GTDB taxonomy): domain Bacteria; phylum Verrucomicrobiota; class Verrucomicrobiia; order Chthoniobacterales; family Terrimicrobiaceae; genus QYQL01. The sequence goes on along the minus strand of CAZSDC010000011.1, from coordinate 1,994 downwards.
CGATCTCCTCGAGCACGAGAGAGAGCGTCCTGTTCCGCAGCCAGATCGAGCCGGCGGAGCCCCGGTGCATGTGCGAGATGGAATAGGGCAGCGCCGGCAGGCAAAAGGCGTCCAGCTCCTCGGCGAGTGCGAGGGCGACCGCCTCGCAGATCAATGTGTCCGTCTGCAGTGGCAGATGCTTGCTGTGCTGCTCGGTGGCACCCAGAGGCAGGATCGCGAGCGCGGGCTTCCTGGCCGCGAGGTCGGTGGTGCGGGACTCGGAGGTCATGGCACTTTCTTCTTTTTCGCCCGCGTCGTGTATGGCCGCAAACCATCCACGTTCGCGGTGTAAAAAATTTCCTCCAAACTGAACAGCCCGGCATCCAGCAGCGTCCCGCAGGTGTAGCCGTTGAAGCCATAAGGGAGTTCAATCATGAACGGCAGCGCGCCGGAGACGTGATAAATTGCGGAAATCTGATTGAAAAACGGCTTGCCCATGCCCGGCAGATCGGCCCAACTCAGACGCCGAGCATGGAGGCCCTCGCGCAGCAGACGATGATGCACCGCCCCGCCGATCCGGCTGCAAAGATGCTGGTGTCCCTCGGGCAGATAATACTCGGGCGGGCCGATTAGGGTGCCGTCATTGCAGTGGAAGACCACCACGGCGTCGGGCCGCAGCCCGCGGTAGTAGGCCATCCACGCGCGGGTCTCCGGCTGCGGGTTCTCCTGGAAGACATCGTATTGCAGGTTCACCCCGGCATCGTTGAAATACGCGCCGAGAAAACCGACCGCCTCCTGCCGCAGCGGCCAGAACGCCTGGTGTTCCTGGTAGCGGATGATCTCGCCGTTGGGCGCAATCCCGTGGGTGTTGGCCATCTCGGCCTCGCGCGAGGCGGTCTCCGGATTGGCGAGCTCCCAACGGTAAGCGCCGTCCGGGTTGAGCCAGGGAATGACAATGATCCTCAGGCCGCGGGCCAGGCGCTCGAGTTCCGGCCAGGCTTTGCCGCGCAGGTCTTTTCCCGTTTCCAAGATCGCGCACAGGTTCAGCGCGGCCACTGTCCCGGTGTATTCGCCTCCATGGATCCCGCCCTGCAGCACGACCACCGGACGCTCCCGCTCGCCGCTCCCATAGAAGGATTCCGGAAAAATCCGGGTTGGATCGCAGGGCGCGATCTGGCTCGCAATCGAGGAGTGCAGGCTCTCGGAGGTCACGCCGACCAGCGGCTCTTCCACGCCGTATTCCACCGCGAGAATGTCCCGCCCCGAGACGCTTTTTCCGATCACACGCTTGGTGCCCTGCGTGAGGGAGTCGAGAAATGCGGCGGACCTCTCCGGCGTGTTCACCCAAAAGGCCGGGGCCTCGCGGTGCTTTTCCAAGGGACCGAATTTTTCCTCCAGCAGCTTGCGGTTGTGACGAAGTGGTTTCATGAAATTTGGGGTGGGCAGGCGTCGCATGGGCTGGCTTCCCCATCCTGCGGAAACCGCTTCCGTTGACAAGCGCGCTTTTTCTCACTACAAAGTATTATATCCTATGACAAGCGAATCCGTCCGCCCCATCGAATCCATCACCCCCACGCAGATCCGCTTTGTGGATGAATGTTCCTTGCCGGGCGAGAGCCGCCGGGAGGGGGCCCATCCGGCCCATGGGAGCGGGTTGCAGCTGAGCAAGGACCGCTTTTTGCTCCTTTTTTCCACGCGGGGCTGGCGGGGGGTGGATGATGATCTCAGCGTGGTTTACCAGCTTCGCCGGGACCGGTGGGACGGGGACATCATCAAGGAGGGGTTCATCTCGCAGACCAGCACGGAGTGGGTGCCGCCGCGCATCGACCGGGTCTGCGCCCGACAGCACGGGCACTGCACGGGCTTCGGTGTTCCGCTCGGCGCGGTGATCAACGGTCGCCGGGTGCCGCATGAAAACCATTTCGTTGTCATGTGGCGGCAGGTCGGACGCCTGCTCGATCCGGCGACCGGCTCTCTCCACGAAAATGCCCGCGATCCCGAGTTGTGGGAAAAAT
>CAZSDC010000010.1:0-39080 GCA_964605515.1 uncultured Chthoniobacter sp. | reverse complement strand
ATATATATGTTCAAGCCAGTTTTGCGCCAAATACGACGAACAGGGATTATTCCATACTTCCTGGCTGAGTATTCAAAAGCATTCACTTTACCGGCGATTGGCCGAATTCGGCCCGTTCATCTGCCCTCAAGCAGTAATATTGGAATTCATATGCTCCTCCCTCACTGCCGCGTTCTCGAGGGGATGTGGACACTATACTCATTATTTCAGGTGTCAGACCAGACTTTCTCTGTGTATATCCACGATGATGGTTCATTAAATAGCGCGGACCACCTCTTATTGGAAAAGGCATTTCCAGGAATTCGCATTGTGAGCCGTGGAGAATCTGACGCCAAGATGAAGGCCGCATTCGGCATTCGACGCTTAGATCGCTGCGCCCAATTTCGACAGCAGTCCGTATTCGCTCTGAAGCTCTTTGATGTCTGTGAGTTTGGCGACGAAGAACATATTTTATTATTGGATTGTGATGTGCTTTTCTTTCGGTATCCCGGGCACCTTCTGGAAAACCAACCAGATATCGTTCATTTATACCAACGAGATTATCAACGCGCTTATTGTTTAGCAGAAGATTCCATGCTTGAATATCAAGGGCCATATCCTGTTCAGCAGCTAAACCCGGGAATCATGCGTATTCATCGTCGGTCGATTGACTTCCGTAGAATTGAGCGCTACCTGTCGACCCCTCTTTTTTATACGGCAAATGGTTCTCCAGATTACTATGCCGAGCTTACGTCATGGGCATTAGAAGTATCACATCAGCCCAATTCCGAACTGCCCCCTCTTTACGGGATGAATACTTCTCCTTGGGTTGCTCCGGAAACAATAGCAGGGCATTTTTGTGGTGGCGGGTTTTGGGCAAGCACTTTTTACTCCAAGGGCATTCGTGTTCTCTCCAAGCGGGTTGGTTTTCTCACACGGTGATCAAATGCAAATACGTGCTGCCAAAAATATCTTTCGATCAAAACTGACGTCATTCGATCACATGTTGTCGTGAAAGCCCTTTTCCTCTCGCATCAGCACGCCCTTGACGGGGGTGGCGGCGGGCAGCAGCAATGTTCGCGGGAATACCAGCAGGTGCTCCGCTCCGCCGGTTTCGACCTGCTCGATGTCACGTTTGACACGGACCGGACCTGGCGGACCCGCTTGCGCAGGAAGTTCAGGCCTGAACCGTATGCGAATCTCATCCCGCAGGACTTTCTTGCCCGCGTGGATGTGGCGCTGCGCGAGCACAATCCGTCTTTTGTATTCTGCAACCTTTACAATTTTATTCCGCTCGGTCCGGTTCTCCGCGAGATGATGCCAAAAACAACGAAACTTGTAATTCTATCTCACGGACTTGCAAGTGTGGACGAGGTCCATGCTTCACGCATCGCCCGGGAGCCATTCGCCGCCATGCACTTGCCAAAGGTCTCCGATTCCTGGATCGGAAGGATGATCCAATCGGAGGCCCGAGGACTGCCTGCCTTCGATCATGTCTTCTGCCTTGCTGAATTCGAGGTTGAGATCTGCCGGTGGCTGGGAGCAAGGTCGGTCTCATGGTGGCCACGCACATTGTCCGCGGAGCACTTTCTCCCATGGAAGCCGAAAGGAGACAGGATTGGCATCGTGGGAACTCTCGACCATCCGCCGAATCTCGAGGGGGTCGAATTGTTTTGTGCGGCACTTCATTCCCTGGAGATCGGCCCTCTCCGCCTCCGCTTGGTCACCCGGTCACGGAAGATTGCCACAGACCTTCAATCACGATACCCGTTTGTTGATGTGCTTGGTCCGTTGGAAGAGCGGGAAGCGGTCAAGGCCGAGGCCTCGACATGGAATGCGTTTATCCACCCGATATTCTGTCATGCGATGGGATGCAGCACAAAAGTCGCAACAGGATTGGAATGGGGCCTCCCGGTGTTAACCAGCACCGCTGGTCTGCGTGGATATGAATGTCATGATGGCGCACTGCCGACGTTCAACAATCCGGTGGATTTGGCCGGCGCGGCAATTGAGATGCTGGATATCGTCCGTGCCACGGAAGCGAGGCAGGAGATTCTAAATACCGTGCGTTTGTCAGCAAGTCTTGCGGACGTTGCCGGCAGAATGCGGGCCGATCTCGGCCTTTGAGTGTTTCAATCATCTGTATTCCCAAACGATCTGCAGGTGAGCCCGGAAGGCATTTGCTATTGATCCATGGCTGAACTGACAAGAAGGCGGGTGTTGTTGGTAACGAGTTCGTATGCGCCGACGATGATCGCGGACATGCATCGCGTGCGCCATCTGGCATGGGAATTGCCCGGGATCGGATGGGATGTCGAGGTGTTGGCACCCGGTGTGCAATTTCAGCGCCGGGAGTTTATTGATCAGGAATCCGCACCCCTGTTCAACCCGGAGGTTCCGGTGCATGAGGTTTCGCCGGGAGACTCCTGGTGGATTAAGGCGCTCAAGATGCGATCCATCGGATGGCGGGCGCTCCGCCCTCTGCGGGATGAGGGCAACGACCTTCTTGCGAGTGGACGATTCGACATGGTCTATATCTCGACCGCAAATTTCAACCTCTTCTGCCTTGCGCACGATTGGTCCCGCAGACACGGGACTCCCTGCGTGCTCGACTACCATGATCCGTGGGTGCGCGACCGCATTGATTTCCGGACCACAAGGCACAAAGTGAAGCTGGTCGCCGGCGCAATCCTGTCCCGATTCATGGAGTGGCGGGCCTTGAACGGATCGGCGGGAATCGTCTCAGTTTCGCAGGTTTACATTGATGAACTGCGCAAACGATATGGAAATCTTTCGTGCCTCTCCGACGACCGTTGTCGGGTGATTCCTTTCGCCGGAAGCGAAAATGACTTCCTGCTTCTCGGGCAGACCTCCCGCCAGCGCGGAGCGAATATTGAAATCAGTTATGTCGGTGCGGGCGGGGAACTCATGTCTAAAGGGTTCTTAAACATTTGTCGGGCACTCAGAGAGGTGGGGAAAAACTCCCCTGAGTTGCTGGAGCACGTCAAAATCCGTCTTTACGGAACGTCAACCGACTGGCGGGAAGGGGAGCCCAAAACATTGGAGGAGATCGCCAGAAACCAGTGCGGTCTGGGCGATCTTATCCAAGAAGACCCCCGGCGCATCAGCTACACGGAGGCAACCCGGATTGCCTGGCGTTCCGATGGCCTGCTGGTTCTCGGCATTGACGGCCCCGGCTATATGCCCTCGAAGCTGTTCAGCTACGCGCTCTCTGGCCATCCCTTGCTGGCAAGTTTTCGCAGCGATTCGCCGATGTCCGGGGTTTTCGAAAAGTTACCCGGCCTCGGGCACCCTCTCGTTTGGGATGCGGCCAGCGGCGCAGCGGTCGGGAATCACGTGGACCAAATGACTCAGTTTCTGCGCGAAGTCGCCCAGCGCACCAAGTTCAACCGTCGCGATCTCGTCGCCGACTATCTCGCCCCGGCCATGGCGTGGCGGCACGCGGAACTGTTTGAAAAAATACGTGCAGAGCAGCGAGGGATGAGCCGCGAGGGATGAGCCATCTCGACGCTCCCTATTTTATGGGTAAAATGATGCTTTCCGCTTTGACAGCCTGCAGATATGACAGCGCGCTCCCGATGTCAGCGGCCCATTGTTCAAGCTGGCAAACAAATTGGACGAGCGCCGGTATTTCCGTTTTGCGGATCAGCTTCATGCGACAGTTTTGAGCATTACAAACAATATTGCCGAAGGATCAGGCAGCGCTTCAGATGCCGACTTTGCTAATTTTCTCAACATGACCCGGCGGTCCGTTTTCGAGGTGGCCAATATGTTGATGCTGCTGGCTCGGGAAGGCTATTTGCAAAAGGCCGAGACCGATCCGCCGGGGCGATCAACTAGTGGAGCAGAGCAAAATGCTCCGTGCTTTTCGTTTGGCGTTGAAAGCGTAACCCGATTGCAGCTGTCCCCATGATCCTTTTCGGCCATCCGACCGGTAATCCCAATTCGCATCAGGCGGCGCTTGCCCATGACGAGACGGGGCAGCTGGAGGCGTTTGTTGTGCCATGGTTTCCCAGCCGCGCTGCCTTGGCATTTTTAGCCGCACTGCCCCCGGGGAGGGGGATGGCGCAACGGCTTTCGCGGCGGCGTTTTGAGCCACTGGCATCGGCGCCGATGATCCAGGGCCGCATCGGCGAGGTGAGGAGGCTGCTGACAAGAGCGGCTGGACGGGGTGATGAAAGCCTGGCGTATGAGGCTAACGACTGGCTGATGCGCACGATGGCAAGGGAATGTCGCAGGCCCTCGGTGAGGGCGGTTCATAGCTACGAGGATTGCTCACTCTGGCAATTCGAGGAGGCGAAGCGCCGGGGGAAGGCGTGCATTTATGACATGCCGATCGGATACTATCCGTGGTGGCAGAAAAAGCAGGCGGAACTTGCGAAGCGCTACGCTGATTGGCTTCCACCGGGAGGCCTGGAATGCGCGCGACTCGCAAGGCCGGAACAGAAGCTCAAAGAAATGGAACTCGCCGACCTTGTCCTCGCCCCGAGCTCCTTCGTCGAGAGGACGATCCGGGAGTTCCATCCTGAGAAGAAGATCGCCCGCGCCTCCTACGGCGTCGATCTGGAGTTTTGGAAACCAGTGGAAAAGAGTCGAGGGGCGAGAGACGAGGGTCGAGGGCTTTCTTCAGCTCTCGACGCTCGACGCTCGACGCTCGAGGGCCCTTCGCCCCTCCGCTTTGTTTATGCCGGGCAGTGCTCGATCCGCAAGGGGATCCCTGTTTTGTTGGAGGCCTGGCAGAAAGCAGGCTTGAAGGATGCGCAACTTGAACTTGTCGGGATGTGGCAACTGGCGGAAAATCGTCTGCACCAACTCCCTGCAGGCGTCAGCCACCGTCCACCCTGCTCGCGGGATGCCCTTCGGGATCGCTACCAGGCTGCAGATGTCTTTGTCTTTCCTTCGTTCTTCGAGGGATTTGGTCTGGTTCTTCTCGAGGCTATGGCATGCGGCTTACCTGCTATTGCCTCCGATGCGTCAGCAGGGCTCGACGTAATCAATCCCTCCTGTGGACAGGTCATTATGGCGGGAGACCTCGATGGGCTCGTTGATTCCCTGCGCTGGTTCGCCGCAAACAGAGACCTGTTGCCTGGGATGAAGGCTGCAGCCCGCCGGGCTGCTGAGCTATATACTTGGCAAAAGTATCGGAACGAGGTCTCCGGAGAAACGAAAGGATTTGTCTAATGGCATCCTCTGGACAAAGTGTTGGGAATCCTCAGTGGGGCGGCCTCAATCTATTGCGCGGTGTCGCGATTATTTTAGTTCTTGGCCGCCACATGCCGTTCGATCCTGCTACCGATGTGTTTCCAGGAGCTGCATTCCTGCGGGTGTGGAAACAGTGCGGATGGATGGGGGTTGACCTGTTCTTCGTTCTCAGCGGGTTTTTGGTTTCCAGCCTTCTGCTCGGCGAGTATAAACAAACATCTGGAATCAAGCCTGGGCGGTTCTTGATCCGTCGCTCGCTAAAGATTCTCCCAGTATTCTTTCTTTTTTTATTAGTAACGATTACCCTCGCTTTTCTCCACTCAAGTCACCTCCCGCCGGTTTCCGCGATTGTGAGCGAGTTCCTTTTTGTGCAGAACTACGGGCCATCGCTGTGGAATCACACATGGTCGCTGGCGGTTGAGGTCCACTTCTACTTGATTGTAACGCTTTTTGCGGTCCTGGCTTCGAGGCATCTCCGATTGCGTCCATTTATTCCTGGCTTCCTGCTTTTATGCCTTTCGATCTGTTTTGTGGCCCGCTGTCTTACAGCGCTCGCTTGGCCCTTCGGTGAACGGATCCATATGTTTCCCACGCATCTGCGCCTTGACTCGATGGGGGCGGGGGTGCTGATCGCCTGGGCTTGGCAACAGCCTTGGATGCAACCACTGCTGGCATCCAGCCGTTGGGCACTGTTTCCTCTCGTTGGGCTTGTCCTTTGGCCGGTTTTCGTGCCGGTGGAATCGGCTATATGGTGCTATACTCTTGGACTCACCTTCCTTTACATCGGATTCGGTGCGCTGCTGCTCCTCACGATTTCCTCGCCGGGAGCTGCGCGAGTCGAACGGCTTCCGCTTATGCTGCCGCTGGCGTGGATCGGCCAACACTCTTACTCCATCTATCTATGGCATATGCCGATGAAGTTCTGGCCACGCCTCGCGGTCGAACGCGTCATGGGCGTCAGTCTTCCAACGTGGATCGCATGCCTGCTCTACGTGGTTTGTGGCATCGTCTTTGGTGGATTGATGAGCACTTGGATCGAGTTGCGCATACTCGCCATTCGGGACAAATACTTCCCGCGCACCGGGATGCGATCTGCGAATCCGCCAATAAGTTCCCGCATGCAAAAGAACCCGGCTCACAGGCCTCGCATTGTCGGCTGATCTGCCTCTTGAAAATCGGTTTTCCCTACACTACTCATTCTAACAGAGCTGCCCATTGGCTGACGTGAACATTCCAGTGCCTGCTCGGAGTTTTTACTTTCAGGATATTTTTCCGTAATCTGACTATATTGCATCCTGCCATGCGCGTCCACGCCATTATCATCGCCCTGAACGAGGCGGATTTTATTACGGAGACCATCAAGCCTCTCTATGCGCACTGTTCCGGAATCAGCGTGCTGACCCAATATGACCGGGACTATTATAGGCATCCTGTGGAGCCGGATTTGACGGTTCAGAAGGTTCTGCAAATTCCGGATCCGGTTGGAAAAATCCATTTGGTGGTGCGGCGGTATGTGGACGAGACGGCATCGCGTAACCAGGAGATGCTGGCATTGACAGCGGATCCTTTGCGCGGGGTTTCGGTACATGCCTGGCCGCTTGAGGAAGTGCGGAAACTTCATGGGCCGCCGGATTACTTTCTGATTGTGGATGCCGATGAGATTTACGACGAGGCGACCTTCCCGCAAATTCTCGAATACCTTCAAGCGAAGCGACCGGTGGCGATGCGGGTGCAGGCTTATGAGTATGGTCCATCATGGCATTTTCGCGTGGCGGCCCGGCGCTATATGTTTCGCCAGTTCGGATTTGTTCAAGCAGGGCGGCTCTTTCATTCCCGCCGTATGCTGACCCCCACGGAACACCGCCTAAATAAATTGTGTGGATTGCTGGGTTTGGGAGATGGCGTGGGCAGCCGACTGATGAGGTTTGATATGTGTCCTGTTGATGTTGGGGTTTTCCACCATGCTGGCTACATGCGGAGGGACCGCTCGCAGATTCTCGCCAAGATGAAGAAGCACTCGCATGTGGGGGAATATATGAATGAGGACTGGATCCGAAACGTCCTTCTGCAGGAATACGAGCATGTCTCAAATGAGAGTCTCCCGAGGAATATTCTCGCGGGCGACTGGCCGGAATCCTTTTTCTGGGACGATTTGCAGATGCTGGTGGATCACCTGATGCCGAATGAGGGTTGAAGAGTTCATTGAGGGGTGGGAAAAAGTTGGAGCGCCAGTTTTCGCAGCTGCAATATGACTTCAGATACTTTCACACGGCAAAACCGGATAAGTGGACTCGACAGTATTCGTTTTTTTGCGGCGTTGTGGGTGATGTTTTCACATTTTGGCTTTCTGCCGTTTCTAGCAGAGTTCAATCGAAACAATCCTGTCGAATTCGCTGTCCGCGGACTGCTGGGTAACATGTTTCCCGGCGTTCCGGCGGTTATCGTTTTTTTCCTTGTATCCGGTTTCTGCATTCACCGGCCATTCCGCGATGGGATGATTAACCCGGACTGGCGCTTTTTGGCGAGACGATACATCCGTATTGGCGTTCCACTTCTGGCGGCGGTCGGCATCATCCGGTGGTTCGATCCGACGAGTACTGCTTTTGATTTGCACGCCAGTTCACGGTCGGTAGTCTGGAGCCTGGTAGCCGAGGTGATTTACTACACAATTTACCCGGGCGTGCTTTGGCTTCGTCGCCGATGGGGTTGGCGACCGGTTCTGTCGCTGTCCTTTTTCTCCGCGCTGCTGGTAATCGGAATAATTTATCCTGGAGCCTCGCATCCCTTGCAGTTTGGCCCATGGCTCAGTTGGGTGATTGGCCTTCCTTTCTGGTTGCTTGGTTGCATTTTGGCGGAAAACTCTGACAAGCCTTTAGCCGGCGGTGTTTCTGCGCGGAAAATCTGGATTTGGCGGGGAAGCATCTGGCTGGCGGCAGTAGCCAGTTCCGTGCTGCTATACCACGCGCACATCGGATACCCGTGGACAATGCTCCTGTTTTCGGTGGCGGTCTATTACTGGCTGAAAAATGAGATCGCTTATCGGCGGGACCATCCAGCCTGGCGGTTTACCGAATGGCTGGGGCTGTGGAGTTATTCAATCTATGCGATGCACCTGGTGCTGCCGGATTTCTTGAAACGGCTAGGGCTTCAAATCTCAGATGGACCTGCCAGTTGGCTAGCGGTAATATTTCTGGACCTGGCTGGCTGTTACTGCTTCTACATTTTGTTTGAAAAGCCGTCGCACTGGCTCGGCCGCCAAATCCATTATCGGCGAGACCGCTCGAACTCTAATGAATGTCTCGTCCAATAGTTAGAACATTCTGCTTCTGAAAAAGTTAGCCTTTATTGTCTCGCATCCGATCCAGTATTATGCGCCCTTGCACCGATTGCTGGCGCTTCGCGATGATGTCAAGATCAGAGTGTTTTTTACCTGGCATGGCGGGGGACGGCTTGTGGAGGACCGGGGATTTCAACGCACCTTTGCATGGGATATCCCGCTTACAGATGGCTATGAATCCGAAGCCGTGCCGAATGTCGCCCGAACACCGGGGACGCACCATTTCTTTGGCCTTCGGAATCCGGAATTGATCCGGCGGGTTATGTTATGGAAGCCGGATGTTGTTCACCTGACCGGTTATGCCTACGCATCGCACATGAACGCGCTCCGCGCGTGCCGGCGCCTCGGAGTTCCAGTGCTCTTCCGCGGAGATTCGCACTTGCTGGATACGCGGCGCTCGGACTGGCGCTGGGTGGTGAAGCGCACATTGCTCCGGACGGTGTTCAGTTGGCCGTCCGGGTTTCTCACGGTTGGCCAGGCTAATCGTGCGTATTACGAGGCGATGGGGGTGCCGGACTCGAAACTTTATCCCTGCCCGCATTCGATTGAAGTCGCGCGCTTTGCCGAACCCCATGCCACGCTCGAAAAACAGGCGCTCGATTGGAGGAAAGAATTGGGGATCGCCGACGATCGGATCGTGGTTTTGTTCGCTGGTAAGTTCGAGGATAAGAAGCGGCCGGTTGCGCTCATGCAGGCCGTGCGACAAATGGCGGACTCCAGAATCCTGCTTCTGATGGTCGGCGATGGAGCGCTCGCTCCGGACGTGCGAGGACTCGCCGCTGAAGATCCGCAGCGCTTCCGGGTTCTGCCATTTCAAAACCAAAGCCGAATGCCTGTTGTTTACAGGCTTGGGGACCTGTTTGTCCTGCCTTCTGCCTACGGAGAGACATGGGGCCTGGCGGTCAATGAAGCGATGGCCTGTTCAAGGCCAGCGCTCGTGAGCGACCGCGTCGGCTCTGCCCTCGACCTCCTCGGGGATGGCGCGTGCGGCGCCATTTTTCCTGCGGACAATTGGCAGGCCTTTGCGGAGGAACTTCACCGGATGACCGCCGGTCCGGATCAGTTGAAAGCGACGGGGAAGAGGGCGCTTGCTGTTGCGAGGCAGTTCGATATTGCATCCACAGCCGAAGGCGTTCTCAATGCCGTAAATGCTATCCGGCGGCAACCCGGATCCAGCGAATGAGCGCGAATCCAATCAAACTCAGATGTAAAATGCCGCGCACGCGGAAGGCTGTCTTTCCCTGCTGATGTTGCAGGAATCTCCCATTCGCGAGGATTCGCAAATTTGCGGGCACACTTAACTCCCAGGACTTTGTGATTCAGAATTCCTCCAAACCTGCAATCTCCCTGCTGTGGATCGGTGTTGGCATTTTTGCATTTGCCTGGGTTTTCCATGGCTCGCCTCTGTTGGTCGAGAGTCCGTGGGAGTTCGGAGAGTGCCTTGTTCTCATGCTCATCTGCGTCTGGCCGATGCTGGCATGGTATCGGCGAGGAATGCATGAGGTTCCAGTGGTTGAGGTCCTCTGCCTCAACCATTTTGCCTGGTATATCCTGCCTTACCTGAATGCACATCCAGCGCTGATGCTCTACCCGGAGGTAGTCCGGTCAACCGCCGGTTGGGCTCTCGGGGTCTATGTGCTTGCGATCCATATCGGAGGCACTATTGCGCGTGCCCGCAGGCCGGAGGCTCATCGGAAACCGGCGCCTATTCTCGACCGACGGTTGAAGTTTGCGCAAAGAGGTCCGTCCCTGCCTCTGATATACGCCTCATGGGTGCTTTTCGACATCCTGCTGACAATGGGATTGATTCCCTATTCCCAGGATTTTATTGCGCTGACGCGGTCGCTGTTTTCGTCGATCGGGCTGATCGCCCTTTTCTTCCTGTCCTACCGATTGGGGGAAGCGAAACGTCTTGGCCGACCAAGCAACGCCTGGCCGCTCTTCCTCGTTTTTCCGTTTCAGGTGCTGGTGGCCGCAGCCAGCGGGTTCCTTGCCAATACGGCGCTCATTATTTTCGGAGCTATCGCTCCCTACAGCCTCGGCAGAAAAAAACTGGCGATTCTCCCGCTGTTGCTCGCCGCGTTTGCACTTAATTTCCTAAACCTTGGCAAGCCGGAGATGAGGCTGCATTTCTGGGGAGAAGACGCCATGGATCGCGGGCCCGTCAACCCGATTGAAGTATATGAATTCTGGATTCCTGCCTCATGGCAGGCGATGACAGATCCGCATGGGCAGCAAGTAGAAGACGAGAAGGTTTCGATTCTGACGCGCTCGAGCCTTATTCATATGCTGGCGCTCGTCGTCTCAGAAACTCCCTCGTTGCGTGACTTCCTCCACGGAGAAACCTACGCCATGATCCCGATGCTCATGGTTCCTCGCTTTCTGTGGCCCGGTAAGCCCCGGGCCAGCCTTCCAACGGAACGTCTCGGGATATACTACGAGATCATGACCGAGGAGGCCAACGATGTGACCTCTGTCACCTTCGGCCAGGCGACAGAAGCCTGGGCGAATTTCGGATGGTTGGGTATTGTTGGGGTTGGGATCTGCTTTGGAATGCTGGCCGGGATTGGAAACAGAATCTCCTGGAGACGGGCCCCGGATAGCATCGGCTTCCTGCTCGCAAGTATTCTTCTTTCCCGGGTGTGGGATGTGGGAAATACCGCCGGTACCGTCCTGTTGGGCTCAATTCAGGGCATCAGCTTCGCCTTGGCATTTTTACTTCTCATATCTGAGCCAGACAAGTCGCAACGCATCGTCCGGACTGTTGCCACCGCAGGGAGAAAAATCGCAAAGCGCGTCGGTTTCGATGGGTGGAAAAAGTGATGAGCGGCGAAGGGCGTATTTTTGATCGATCCGTGCGAAAACCAAAATCTAAGAATTCGATAGTCTCTATCGGGCTGTGCCTGGCTGTTTTTGTATGGCTGACTCATGACTCCGCGCTTCTTCGGGAGAACCCCGGCGAGTTTTTGGAGTGCCTTATCCTGACTCTGATTTGCAGCTGGCCGACGCTGGCATGGTACCGCCGAGGGATGCAGGAAGTCCCTGTGGTCGAAGTCCTCTGTCTGAACCATTTTGTTTGGTATATCCTGCCCTACCTGAACGCACATCCGGTTTTGTTGCGCTACCCCGCCGAGGTTCGAAGCACGGCGGGCTGGGCTCTGGGACTCTACGTGCTGGCGATCCAAGCCGGCGGATCGATGCTTCGGCTGCGGAGGCGAAGCGGTCAACGCAATTCGACCGGGTTTTTGGACCGGCATTTGAACCTGGACGGTCGGGCCTATCTGTTGCCAACTTTTTATGGTGCTTGGGTGTTTTTCGATCTTCTGCTGGCGACCGGCAGTTTGCCCTATTTCAGCGCATTCCTCGCGCTTGCTCGATCCCTCGTTTCATCCGTGGGGCTGATTGCGCTCTTCTTCCTGAGCTATCGCACAGGGCAGGAACTGCGGCTGCACAAGCCGGGTCATGCATGGCTGCTCATGGCAGCTATTTCGTTTCATATGCTGGTCGTGGCAGCCAGCGGTTCTTTGTCAAATACCTCGCTCGTATTGTTTGGTGCCCTCGCCCCATACAGTTTGGGCAGAAAACAGCCTCCGATTCTGGCATTGATCGTTGCGGTCGCCTGCCTCGGGTTTCTGCATCTCGGAAAGGCGGAGATGCGCCAGCATTTTTGGGGCGAGGATGGAGCAGACCGTGGGCCGGTCAATCCGATCGAGGTGTATGAATTCTGGATCCCTGCCTCATGGGAGGCCATGGTTGACGCCAAGACCCAGCCTGACGATGAGGACAAAACCGACATATGGAAGAGGGCGAGCCTGATGCACATGCTGGCAATGGTGGTATCCGAAACACCGGATGTGAGGGACTATCTTGGAGGAGAAACCTATGCCATGATCCCGATGCTGATGGTCCCCAGATTCATGTGGCCCGATAAACCCAGGGCGAGCCTCCCGATGGAGCGCCTCGGGATATATTACGAGATCATGACGGAGGAAACCAATGACGTCACATCCGTCACCTTCGGCCAAGCAACCGAGGCCTGGGCAAATTTCGGTTGGTTCGGGATGGCAGGGGTAGGGTTCTGTTTCGGGCTGGTTGCAGGGATCGGGAACCGGATTTCATTCATGCGACCGCTGGACAGCATTGGTTTCCTGCTGGCAGGTATCCTGCTCTCCCGTGTCTGGGATGTGGGTAATTCAGCCGGCACCATAATATTGGGTGCACTGCAAGGGCTCTCCTTCGCGCTGGTTTTCCTGTATTTGTTGACGAGACGGAGCAAAAACTCTGCGACGGAAAACGCAGCTTTTTCACCACGACAGGTGAAGTCATGAAGTCCGCTTTTTCCTCAATCCACCTCTGGATTCCAGACTACCAGTCTGCCAAAGGGGGCATCCAAGTCTTTTCGAATCATCTGGTGCGGGCTTTGGAAAAGATCCTGCCGGAATCGAGGATCAGCATCTTCAGCAAGAACGACACGTCATTTCCACCACTTCCCAAGCGGACTTGTCCTACGGCTTTTCATGCCAACGGATGGTGGCCCGGGCGACTTCGGACGCTTGCGTTCAGCGCGCGCATTGCGCAGAAAGCCATCGCCGAGCGGCCCGGGTTGATTATCTCCACGCATCCGAACTTCACCCCGATTGCCCACCAGCTCAAACGGCTTATCGGAACCCGCTATCTCTCGATCGCCCACGGAGTTGATGTCTGGGGTGTCCGACGTGGCTTGATGGTGGATGCCTTGCGTGCGGCAGACGGCGTGCTTGCCGTGAGCCGGTTTACCCGTTCGCAAATGATCGCCGATATGCACTTGGCCCCTGAGCAGGTGTGTGTGCTTGCCAATACATTCGACTCGGCGGAATTTCTTCCAGAGCCCAAACCTCACTACCTGCTTAAGCGTTACAACTTGAGCAAAGACACGCGCGTAATCCTCACTGTCGCGCGCTTGGCAAGTGCCGAGAGATACAAAGGCTATGATCAGATTCTGCAGGCTCTGCCAGCGATTCGGAAAGCAATCCCCGATGTGTGCTACATGCTCGGAGGTCGTGGGCCCGATCGTCCCCGCATCGAGGCAATGATCCGGAATCTTCACCTTGAGGATGTCGTGAAGATGGTGGGTTACATTCCTGATCACGAACTGAACGACTACTATAATCTCTGCGACCTATTCGCCATGCCAAGCAAGGGAGAGGGCTTCGGCATTGTCTTTCTTGAGGCGCTGGCCTGCGGAAAGCCGGTGCTTGCCGGAAACAAAGATGGCTCCATGGATGCGCTGCTGGGCGGTGAACTCGGTGTGCTGATTGATCCGGATAACCTCCACGATCTGACACAAGCCATGGTCGCTGCCCTGATGCGTCGGCATCCGCTCAAAATCCTGCAGGACTCCGTGACGCTTCGCAAGCGGGTGATCGAGGCGTATGGCTTTGACAGCTTCACAAAGTCGGTTTCCGGGCATCTGGCCCATTTGCTGCCTGAGAAACCTTGAAATAATTCCTTATGTGTGGCATCGCCGGCATCCTTGAACCCCAATGCTCCCGGGAGCAACTGGAGGGGAGACTTCTAGTCGTCCAGCGCCGTCTGGCGCATCGCGGGCCTGACAGCCAGGGGCTTTATGCGGCGCCCGATGCGGGCGTGGGACTGGTGCATACCCGGCTGTCCATCCTTGATCTCTCTGCGGCAGGCAGCCAGCCAATGTGGGACGATACAGGGCGCTATCTGATCGTTTTCAATGGGGAGATCTACAATTTTGCTGAGCTGCGCCAGGAGTTGGAAGCCGAGGGGGAAACCTTTCGTTCCAGGTCCGACACGGAAGTCATCCTAAAGATGTATCGCCGCTATGGGGCAAACTGCGTGCGCGAGTTTTCTGGCATGTTCGCGTTCGCGATCTGGGATTCGTTGGAACGCACCTGCTTCTTTGCCCGCGACGCGCTGGGCATCAAGCCGCTTTATTATCACCTCGGGGGCCGCACGCTCGCATTTGCCTCAGAGCTCAGGGCCCTGTTGGAATTCGAGCATATCCCCCGCCGCCTCGACCACGTCGCTCTCGAGGACTATTTTCTGTTCGGTTCGGTACAGGAACCGGCCACTCTGGTTGCCGGGGTTCATTCTCTTCCCGCCGGGCATTACATGATCTGGCAGAATGGATCCGTCCGGTCCAAGCGCTATTGGGAGATTCAGTATATCCCCGAGCCAATCGAGGAGCTCGAAGCTGTAAAAACGGTGCGCAAGGCATTGCGCGAGAGTGTGAGCCGGCACTTCGTTTCCGATGTGCCGGTCGGCATCTTTCTTAGCGGCGGGATTGACTCTACCGCCCTCGTGGCATTGGCCCGTGACCTCGGCCACGAAAATGTCTCGACCTTCTGCATCTCGTTTGATGACGCCCGATACAACGAGGGCGATGCCGCCGCCCGGACCGCCTCGCATTTCGGCACCCAGCATATCGATTGGCGCCTGACCGCCCAGCAGGGCCGCCTCCTGCTTCAGGAATTTCTTGCCTGCAGCGATCAGCCGAGCATTGACGGCTTTAATACGTATTGCGTATCCCGCCTTGCCCATGACCAAGGAGCAAAGGTCGTTCTTTCCGGCTTGGGTGGAGATGAGATCTTTGGCGGATATCAATCCTTCGATCGCGTGCCAGGCCTCGCCCGGATCAATCGCCTGCTCAGCCTTGTTGGACCAGTGAAGCGCGGAGCCGCACGCTTGCTCGTAAACATGCCTTTGGCCGGTAAATACCTGCGTCTCGCCTCATATTTTGGGGGGATGCCATCTGCAGGAGGGGCCTATTGGTGCATGCGCGGCGTCTTCACTCCCGATGAGGCGGATACTCTGGCCGGCAAATACATCAACGGCACCAGCGGCGAGAAGAATTCCATCCATTTCGGGATTCCCATCCAGCCGACCCCGGAGGATGAAGTCAGCTACCTCGAGCTCACGCGGTATATGCGGAACCAACTGCTGCGCGACAGTGACATCATGAGCATGGCGGTGGGGTTGGAATTGAGGGTGCCATTCGTGAACCGGCTCCTGCTGGATACCGTGGGCCGCATCCCGGCCAGCCTGCGACTGGCCAAGGGAAAGAACCTGCTCGTTCGCGCTGTGCCCGAGCTTCCGGATTGGGTTCTTAATTCCCCGAAGCGTGGATTCAGCTTCCCCTTTGATCATTGGCTCCTCTCCGAGTGGGGCGATATTTTTCAGCGCATCGACGCCGAAAGCCCGGTGCCACTCCACACCTGGTATCGTCGGTGGTGCATTTTCGCCCTCGAAAACTTTCTTCAAAAAACCGGGATAGGATAAGTCCGGATCCTGCTCCATCACCCATGCCTACTTCTCTGCTACGGGCCTGTCAGGTTGTTGCTTCTATCAACCGCGATACGGGAGGGCCGGCAGTATCCGTTACCCGCTTGGCGACCGAGTTGTCCAATCAGGTCGTCGAATCGTATCTGGCTGCGTTGGACTATCAGAGACTGGGTCCCATGGAGCCGACACCTGGTGTCATAGCACTCACCTACCCTGCATCCTGTCTCGCACGGAATTTCCGCGGATGGTCGCCCACCCTGAGGAGAGAGCTGGCTGGTCTGGCAGCTGGAAGGTTGAATGTGATTCACAATCATGGGGTGTGGATGTTCCCGAACACATACGCCCGTCAGGCAGCGATTTCTGCGGGAATCCCTCTCGTCATTTCGACAAGGGGAATGCTCGATGCTTGGTCGCTGCGGCGCAGCCAGTGGAAAAAGCGGGTGGTCTGGGCTGCGATGGAGCGGGCAAATCTCGCTGCGGCCCGGGTTTTTCATGTGACCAGCGAAGCGGAGGGCTCGTCACTGCGTGCGCTCGGACTCCGCCAGCCGATTGCGATGATTCCAAACGGTGTCGATTTGCCCGATCCGGTGGCGGGATCCGCCCGGGAAGCACTCCATCACCGCTTCCCTTCGCTTACGGGTCGCAGATTGCTGCTCTTCATGTCCCGCCTCCATCCGAAAAAGGGACTTAAAGAACTGCTCCTTGCATGGCATGAGCTGGCGCATGTTTTTCCGGAATGGCAATTGGTCGTGGCCGGTCCCGATCTTGATGGCTATGGTGGACGGATGGAAGCCGAGGCAGTGGCTATGGGGATCGGGAAAAGGGTGACTTTCACCGGAATGCTGGAAGGGAGTGATAAAGCCGGCATTCTCGGCGGTGCAGAGGTGTTTATCCTGCCGACGCATTCCGAAAATTTCGGGATTGTGATCGCTGAGGCGCTTGCACATGGAGTGCCTGTCATCACGACAAAGGCGGCACCTTGGGGCGAGGTGGTATCGCACCGGTGCGGTTGGTGGATCGAAGGGGGGGCCGGGCCTCTGGAAACGACCCTGCGGGATTCGCTAGCAATGGATCGCGAATCCCTGCGGGACATGGGTGCGCGCGGGCGGCGGCTCGTCGTGGAGAAATACTCGTGGTCGTCGGCTGCAGAGCAGATGAGTGCGGTATATCGTTGGTGTTTGGGCGATTCGGAATATCCGGCGTGCCTCCACGTATCATGAAAATATCGATCGCTACAGGGCCGAGCTATCCTGTGCCGCCTCTCGTTGGGGGAGCCATGGCCAAAGTTTGGCACCGGCTTGCCGAAGAGTTTGCCGCAAGAGGGCACGAGGTCAGTATTCTGGCGCGGGCGTATTCCGGTCAGCCAAAATCTGAAGTGGCCTCGGGGGTTCGCTACATACGATGGGGTGGTTTTGACCAATCCAGAAATATCCTTTGGGACCTGTGGCGGGATTTTTTTTATGCGGCAGGTTTTTTTTTCAGGCTTCCTCCCGCAGACATTTTGGTTGTCAACGATTTCTGGCTGCCGGTCTTCGCGGTGCATCGGCGAAATGCCGGACGAGTGGTGGTGAGTGTCAATCGTTTCCCCAAGCGTCAGATGTGGCTCTACAAGCGGGTTGCCCGCCTTGCAGCGGCGTCCAGAGCAATCCGGGATGCGATCATTTACCAACATCCCTCGTCCGCCGATCTTATCCGGGTGATCCCCAATCCCGTGGATGTCGCCACACTGACTTCCGGCACCGAAAAGTCTGAGAAAAAGTCAGAACGGACAATCCTGTTTGTTGGACGACTGCATCCGGAGAAGGGTGTTCATGTTCTCGTCGCGGCGTGTTTGCAACTTCTGCCCAGCCATCCTGGACTCCATCTCTGGCTTGTCGGCCCCCATACTGAGGAGCAAGGGGGCGGAGGCGAAAAATATCTCGCTCGGTTAAAGGAACTCGCAGGTGATGCGCGGGTCGAAATTTCGGGTCCGGTTTTTGATCCCGGAGCCCTTGCGGAAGTGTATCGGTCTGCGGACATCTTTTGCTATCCCTCGCTGGCTGAACAAGGCGAGGCATTGCCGGTTGCTCCCCTTGAAGCCATGGCAGCCGGATTGCCCCCTGTGGTCTCCGATCTTGATTGCTTCCGGGACTTCATTGAGGAAGGCCGCAGCGGTCTCAGCTTCGATCACCGGAAGGACCCGGAGTCAAACCTCGCTGCCGCCCTGTCCCGGTTGCTGGAGGATCCGATCCTTGCCCGGAACATCGGCATGGAGGCGAGCCGCATGGCGCAAAACTTCAGCGTGAGCAGGATTGCCGATCAATTCCTTGCCGATTTTGAACAATTGATTTCTTCATGAGCATCGACCACATCACCGTTCTCATCCTCACATTCAATGAGGCACCCAACATCGGGCGGGTGCTGGAGAGGCTCACTTGGGCTGGAGAGGTCGTTATTGTTGACAGCGGGAGCACGGATGGGACTCAGGAAATCACGTCTAAGTTTCCGAATGTGAGAGTGCTCAGCAGAGCATTTGACTCCTTTGCAAATCAGCGGAATTACGGTTTGCAAAACTGCCGGACAGATTGGGTGTTGTCATTAGATGCGGACTACGTTCTTTCCCGGGAGCTCGTGGGCGAACTCACGGATTTTCATCCCGGCACGGAGGTTTCTGCCTTGAATGCGTGCTTTGCCTATTGCATCGAGGGAAGAAGGCTTCGGTCGAGCCTCTATCCTCCCCGGCCCGTTCTTTTTCGTAAGTCTGCTTCCGCTTACGAGGGCGATGGCCACTCCGAGCGTCTGCACGTGGAGGGTGCCATCGGCAGACTGAAAGGCGTGATCCTGCATGACGACCGAAAGCCGCTTTCGCATTGGCTCTGGGCACAAGAGCGTTATGCGCGGCTGGAATGCGAAAAGATTCTTGCTGCCCCGATGGATCACTTGAGTTTGCCGGACCGGTTGCGCCGCCGGATCATCATCGCTCCGATCCTGGTGTTTTTCTACACCCTCTTTGCAAAGCGGCTCCTCCTCGATGGCTGGCCGGGTTTCTACTATGTCCTGCAGCGCACCTATGCCGAGCTCTTGCTTTCCCTGCTCCTGCTGGAGAAACGGTTTTCCAAGAGGAGTGACGAGGGGCGCCCGTCGCGTGTCGAGGGGCCGCAGGGATCCACCCCAGGATCAAATTGTGGGACAGGCGGATAATCTGTTTAACGCGTTTCGTGCAATCGTGAGTGTGACAATCAAGGTGGATGACGCGATTTGCAAAGCACTCGTGCATCGGGCGGTGGACGAGTGCCTGTCGCTCCCTGGCTGGGTTGGGAAGTTGCTCGACCGGCAACTGGCAGCGAAGCCTGCAATATAACAAAATACACTTCTTGAACTTCTCGGGGAACCACGTGCGGTAAATGTGAAGCTTGACCTGCCATGAAAAACCGCGACAGCACACTTGATTTGGTGAGAGGGCTAAGCGCACTGCTGGTCATGCTCGGCCACCTGCGCTCTTTCCTCTTTCTGGATTTCGGAGAGCTCCATGGAGCTGGGGTGATCGCGAAACTTTTCTATTTTTGCACTGGGCTTGGCCATCAGGCAGTCATGGTCTTTTTTGTGCTCTCGGGGTATTTTGTCGGCGGTTCGGTTTTATCCGGGCTGATCAAGAGTCGCTTCACGTGGGGAGTGTATGCCGTTTCGCGCCTGACGCGTTTGTGGATGGTCCTCATTCCCGCTCTCCTTCTTACGTTCGGCCTTGATCTTCTTGGAGACTATTGGAATCCGGGGGCGTATGCGGGAGATCTTCACGGGGCGTTTATGTCCGGCCCGAAATTCGACCATCCAGCCTCGTGGAGTGCCACGACGTTCTTTGCGAATGTGTTTTTCGTGCAAACGATTCTTGCTCCGGTCTTCGGATCGAATGGCCCGCTGTGGAGTTTGGCCAACGAGTTCTGGTATTACCTGCTTTTCCCACTAGCCGGCTGCGGGCTGCGGGCTATTGTCAATAATCGGCGGGGCTCTGGAGCACTTATGCTCTTCTGCGCTGCATTCCTTGCTCTCTGGCTCCCGCGCAGTTTGGTTATGGCGGGACTGGTCTGGCTGCTCGGGGTATGCGTCTGGTGTGTCCATTTGAAAACGCCAGGACCGGATTCCGTGTCTGCTCTGGTCGTGGTTCGGAGGTTCTTTTCTGGACGGTTGTGGATGTTGCTTGGTGGGGGGATGTTCCTTGGAACCTTGATAGCGTCAAGAGTCCACTACTGGATGGGGGGCGACTACGCAGTCGGAGGGGCGTTTGCTCTTTGGCTTGTGTCTCTGTGCGGCGGTTGGCGGATGATTCCCTGGGCCGACCGCCTGTCCACCGGACTCTCGGAAATCTCCTACACACTCTACGTGGTGCATTTCCCGATCCTCTTTTTCGCGTCAACCGTCTTGCTGAAAGGAAGGCAGTTTTCTCCTAGTCCTACAGGATACCTTCTATTCAGTGCCTTGGCCGTATCTGTCATGATCATCTCAACTGGCATGTGGTGGGTCTTCGAGCGGAATACAAATGCCGCACGCGCATGGCTCATGAAGAGGCTCCCCGACTGATCAAGCCGGACAGCCTGATTTGAGCACACGGAGGAATTGTAGTATTCGAGCGGCTGCCAACAGGCCCTTTTCGAAGAGCGCTTCACCCGACGAGATCAGAGTCAATGAGTGGTTATCTTTCCCGTTGTAACATCTTCCCGCCGGTGGCTCATTATTGCCTTCATTGGATTCCCCTTGCTGCCCGCTGCGGTCACCCTTCGGGCTTTGAGAGTCGATCTCTGGTCTTCCCTGGACCCTCTTGTGTCTCTCCGTGAAATCGGTGATTATACCCGGATGATGAATGGGAGCGGTCAAGGGCCTGGCGTCTCTCGATTCACGCCCCTCGACTCCCTTTGGAACCATCGTTGACGTTCCCGTGCAATCGTGCAACTGTGCGTATGTGAATGTCACTATCAAACTCGACAGCTCTCTCTGCAAGGAAGCCCGGCATCGGGCGATTGATCAGGGATTATCATTATCCGGTTGGATTCGGGAGCTTCTTGACAGGGAGCTAGCTGAAAAACCAGAGAAAACCCGGGGGACTTTGCTTGATATGCTCGGAGACAAGCGGGCTGCATGCGTGGAATTCGAGGTGCCGAGGTTTTCCGACAAGGTGAGTGCAGCGGATTTGTGAAATACCTTCTTGATACGAACGTGGTGTCGGAGCTGCGGCGCCGCGAGAAGTGCGATTCGCAGGTCAAGAAGTGGCAGCAGTCGCATGATCCGCTCGATTGTTTCCTGAGCGTCATCAGTCTCATGGAGCTGAAGCTTGGTATTGAGATCGCCATGGGCCGGGATCAGAAATCGGGAGCGATTTTGCTAGAATGGTATGAGCGGCGGGTGAAGGCCGGATTTGCAGAGCGGATTTTACCGGTCACAGCCTCTGTTGCTGAGGTTTGTGCGCTGCTCCATGCAAAGCGACCGCGGCCATTTCGTGATGCGCTGATTGCTGCGACAGCCCGCGTGCACGGTCTGGAGATGGTCACTAGGAATGTGAAGGATTTTGCAGATGCGGGAATCGCCGTGGTGAATCCTTGGGAATTGTGACCATTGCAGGTTGAGCGTTGGTCGTTGGCGATTTTGCACTCACTTTTCGGCAGAGGTCCGCGGGGACACGGACCGCCCAGGTATTTGGCGGGCCGAGCCCGCTGGAGGGACAGCGTGCCCCAGCGTGCATTATGCATTCAAAATTCCCGTGAAGCGCTCAAGCCAGCGGATTCTTCCATTTCAATCCGGGAAAACGGGCGAAGTCGGCATCGGTGGTCTGCAGGATGAGACCGCGCTCCATCGCCAGCGCTGCCAGGTGGGCGTCCGTCGTCAAATTGCCGGCGGTACCAAGCTGTTCGATCAGTTTTTCCAAGAGATGAAAATGCTGATCGGAAGGATGAATGATTTTGACATGCGGCTGCTCCAGCCATGTTTTTACGATGGCCAGTATTTCCGGCGGCGTATAGGGGTTCTGGTAGATTCTCGGACTGGTGAGCAGGCGGATAAACCCCAGCACCGCCACCCAGGACAAACCGATCATTTGCGAACCGTTCAACCGGCTTTCCCACCATGGCCGCGCGCGGGCATGGTCTTTTGACGACGCGTCATAAGCATAAATGAGAATGTTAACGTCCGGCAGAATCATCTTTGGCCGCCCTTTTTCTGTAGTCCTCGACTTCCAGTTCATCCGCTAATTGATTCAACCGGTCGGGATCATAACCCGGTTTTAGCCCGAGCGGTTTGGCGAGGATTTTGATGGGGGTGCGGCGGGGAACCGCCTCGCCGCCAGCAGCAATGCCCGCCCGCAGCAGCTCATTCACCACCGCTTTTAATGAGTGGCCTTGCTGACGGGATCTTTCTTGGAGAATGCCGGCCAAGTCATTGTCAATTGTCAATGTCGTTCTCATTGGAAGCATCATAGCACATTAATCAGTGATGTCAAGGCATCAAAGTTGGCAGTGGGCACTTTGGGCGCTTCGCTCCAATGCGAAATTTGGGATGAGGAAAGACGACTCCTTTTCTCTTCCCCTTCGCCGCTAAGAATCTGCCTGCCATAAAAACAGCTTGAAATATACATATATTCAGACAAATATTTCCATATGAAGACGACCTTGGATGTTCCAGAAGCCTTATTAAACGACGCCATGCAGATTTCCGGTGCCAAGACGAAGAGGGCGGCTGTAATGACTGCGCTGGAGGAATTGATTCGGAGGGGGAGGATGCAAGTCCTGGCCCGAAAGCTTGGGGACTCTGACACATTCATGAGCTCCGAGGAGTTGGCGGATCTGCGTGTTCGGGAGATGCCTCAGTGACCTTGGTTGATACATCAAGTTGGGTGCCTTTCCTCCGGCGAGACGGAGACCATGTGATCAAGGAGCGGGTTGGCCGGCTTTTACATGAAGGGACGGCGGTGGTGTGTCCTATTGTTCTCACCGAGTTGTGGATGGGGGCTGGCTCGGAGAAAGACCGGGCCGACGTTCTTGATATGCAAAATGTTCTCCCGTGTTTGGCCATGAACCGGGCGGTGTGGGAGCGATCCTATAAACTGGCAAAAACCTGTCGGGCCCACGGAACTCCGGTTCCTGCCTCGGACTTGATCATAGCCGCCTGCGCCTTCATTCATGAGGCCTCCATAGAGGCCAACGACAAGCACTTTCGAATGTTGGTTGGCTATCGGGGAATGGGACAAAATTGACAGTTTTGCACTCCAGAATGAGTCAAAAATGGGTGCGCTTGGACGCGATGCGTGGCAGGGCGGGACATCCCCGGCCCGCCGCGTGGGGAACGGTTGGCCCGGAGGTCAGACCCTGCCTTTAGCGGACCAAGGAAACCTCACCCACATTTGATCACGCCTCTCCAGAAGAGCTCTGATTCCCGTTTTAACCCGCCATTTTTGAAAAGTGCCGGGACTGGATGTGATCGCCTACGGCATTCGGTGATCGACGTTTCAACTATTTTCTTATGTTGAAACAGTTCCGGCTGATATGCGGTCTCCTTATCGTGCTGTGTTGCGGGGTTGTTGTGATTTTCCCGTCTATATGGCCGCGCTTGTTGTTCGTCGAGGTGCCGATGGAGCATGCGGATGCGATTGTTGTGCTGGGCGGAGAGTCGGAAGGACGGCCGGGCGAGGCGGCGCGGTTGTATCGTGCGGGAGTGGCTCCGCTTGTATTTGTCGTCGGGACCGGAGACGCAGAACGAGGGCGGCAGGTCCTAATCGCCGGGGGGGTTCCCACGAACAAAATCGTTCTGGAGCCGCGATCGTGCTCCACCATCCAAAACGCCGATTTTTCCGGACCTCTCCTGAAGGCGGCCGGGGTCAAGCGTGCGCTGCTGGTCACTTCTCGGTTTCACACGCGCAGGGCTCTGTCCACGTTTCGCAAACGCCTTCCGGGAATCGAATTCGGGGTCGTAGGAGCAAGGTTTTTCCGGTGGAACACGCCGCAGGGGGAAAAGTCGGAGGAACGGTTTGCCGTGGTCGAGATCGGAAAAACCTTGGGATACTGGCTGGTGCATGGGGTCCGACCGTTCTAACCCGGAAATTGCTTTTGAACCCAGATCCGGCAGAAGAGACTGACGCCAAGGACGCAATGAACGCAAACAAATACACTTATGATGAGCTTGGCACTCACCACCAGGGTGATACGTTTTTCGTCCAATCCTTTCAGTGTCGTTCCGACTTGGCGGGCCTTGCGCCCTGTGCGTGAAATTCAACTACTCTTTCTGGGATTAACCCTGCATGAAATCCATTCTCGGAATCAACGCTTATCACGGTGACGCTTCGGCAGCCTTGGTTGTGGATGGCCAGCTGATTTCTGCGGTCGAGGAAGAACGTTTCAACAGGATCAAACACTGGGCCGGTTTCCCGGGAGAATCCATCCGGTGGTGCTTGGACGCTGGCGGCGTAAAAGCCGCCGAGCTTGATCATGTCGCAATCTCATTCGATCCGCGGGCAAACATGGGCAGGCGGCTGGCTTTTGTCGCAAAGAATCGTCCGTCGCTGCGGGCCATCATGGACCGCCTCAAGCGCCAGGGGAAAACCTTGGGGCTGGAGGAGCAGTTTGCAGGCGCGGTCGGTCTGCGGGCCGATCAGCTCAAGGCAAAATTCCACAGGATCGAGCACCACCAGACGCATGTCGCGGCCGGCTTTCTCCTTTCGCCCTACGATGAGGCCGCCGTGCTTTCGGTGGACGGGATGGGCGATTTCACCAGCACGCTGACCGCGCTGGCACGCGGCACGGCATGGCGCGAGTTCGACCGGGTGTTTTTTCCGCATTCCATCGGATTTCTCTATAGCGCCATCACGATGTATCTCGGTTTTCCGTATTACGGAGACGAATACAAGGTCATGGGCCTGGCCCCGTATGGCGAACCGGAATTTGCGGATTTCTTTCGCAGACTGATCCGGCCGAGGGGCGATATTTTCGAGCTGAATCTCGACTACTTCACCCACCACAAGCAGGGGATCCGGATGAGTTGGAACGATGGGGCTCCAGTCGTCGAACCTTTTCACAGCGATCGTTTGGAAAAAGAACTCGGCCCCATGCGGAAAAAGGGGGAGGAAATGACCAGTCGGCACGATAATATCGCGAAGTCGTTGCAGGTCGTAACGGAGGAAATCATTCTCCACCTCCTCAATCGCCTCCATGCAAAGGCAAAATGCCCGAACCTGTGCATGACAGGCGGTGTTGCCATGAACTCCGTTGCAAATGGAAAAATCACCCGGGAAACGCCGTTTGGGAATGTCTATATCCCGGCCGGCGCAGCCGACAACGGCACGTCGTTTGGTGCGGCATTCTATGTCTGGAACCGCCTGCTCGGCAGCCCGCGCGGATTTGTGCAGGATCACGCGTATTGGGGATGCGAATCCAGTGACGCCGAGTGCCTGGCGGCAATCCGTGCAGCGGGGCTGCGATGCGAGACCCTCGACCCTGGGGCATTGCTGGAGCGCACAGTGGAAAAAATGCTGGACGGCAAAGTGGTCGGTTGGTTTCAGGGAAAAATGGAATTCGGAGCCCGCGCGCTCGGCAACCGTTCGCTCATCGCCGACCCCCGCCGCACCGACATGCGCGACATCATCAATCTCAGGATCAAATTCCGGGAGAAATTCCGCCCGTTTGCCCCGAGCATCCTGGAGGAGAAGGTCGGCGAGTGGTTTGAAATCGATGAGCCAACCCCGTATATGGAGAAGGTGTTTCCGATCCGCAAAGAAAAGCGGGCACTGATCCCGGCAGTGACGCATGTGGACGGGAGCGGACGACTCCAGTCGGTCTCAAAACGCACCAACCCGCTCTACCATGCGCTGATCACGAAATTTTTCGAAGCAACCGGTGTTCCGATCGTGCTCAACACGTCGCTCAATGAGAATGAACCTGTCGTGAGGCTCCCGCGCGAGGCCATCTCCTGCTTCCTCCGCACCGACATGGACGTGCTGGTCCTCGGATCTCACATTCTCGACCGGCACAGCCCGGGCTTCCCAGAAATCTACAGGAAGCGGGTCGACCTTATGCCCGGGGAACTCCCGGAGGGACCAGCAAACGATCCAGATCCCTGAAGCGTGAAAATCACGATCCTCACCGCCGCGTTTAATCCCGGGTCGGTCCTGGGTGACTGTTTGGCGTCCGTGGCGGAGCAACGCCTCCCGGAGAGCGTGCAGGTTGATCACTTCGTGCTCGATGGGGGAAGTTCGGACGGAACAATCGACATCCTGCGGGCATGGGGAGACTCCGGGCCCGGACGACGATATCGATCGGAACCGGATGGCGGGTTCTACGAGGCTCTAAACACCGGGATTCAAGTGGCGGACGGCGACATCGTCGGCATTCTCAATGCCGACGATTTTTATTTTGACGATCTGGTGCTTGCGCGGGTGGCAGAAGCTTTCTCGAAGCCGGGCGTCGAAGGCGTTTACGGAGATTTGGTTTATGTGAAGGGGGAGGGGAATTTGGCAGTTGGCAGGCCGGCAGCGCGGATTCAAATCAAGCGCTTTTGGAAGTCTGGAAACTACTGCTGCAGGAATTTCTGGTGGGGATGGATGCCGCCGCATCCGACCGTCTTTGTGCGCCGGGAGGTTTATGAGCGCTATGGGGCGTTTCGAACGGATTTCGGGTCGGCGGCGGATTACGAATGGATGCTCCGGGTGATGGTTGGAGGGCAGGTTCCGTTTCATTACATTCCGCATGTGCAGGTGGCTATGAGGGTGGGGGGGATGAGCAACCGTTCGTTGGCGGTGCGCCTGGCAGCCAATCGGAACGACCGTCGGGCCTGGACCGTCAACGGACTCACCCCTCTCCCATGGACGTTTCTGCTGAAGCCGCTCCGCAAATTACCGCAGTGGTTTGCGCGGCTTCCCTGCGCTTGAGGGATTTTTTATCCCTGCCGCGAAGACGGGCGATCAGGGCAAGTCGCCTCGCCCGGTGGCCTTGAGGAAGGCTTCGAGGCGGTTCCAAGCTTCGGGGAAATTTCCCTCGCGCATGGCAAGGGCAGCCTGCAAGCGGATGGCCTCGTGCTCACCTGAGGCAGCCGCCTCAGCAAGAATCCGTCGTGCGGTGACAGCGTTTCCCCGTTGCAAGAACACGCCGGCGGCGGTCGCGAAATCCCCCTGCGCCGGGCTGGCATCTGCCGGAGGTGACGGGAAAGCCAAGTCGATCCCGTATCGTTCAGAGACTGAGCGGATGGCTTTGGCATGGTCGCCGGACGACACCCACCTTCGCAAGCGCGTCGGCAGAGCCGCAGTCTCCCAGTCGGGCCGGTCACTCAAGAAAGCATCTATTGTTTTGCTGTCGGTTTTGGTCCACAAGATTTTCAGAAACAATCGTTTCTCCTTCTCGTCGAGGGCATCCAGGAATGAAGCGTCCGCCGCAGCCATTTCGACATAGACCCGGTCTATTGCGGGATTTTCCAGCCAAAGCAGGCGAAACGTCCGCCCCCGCCGTGCAATGAGGCCGAGAGCATTGAGAAGGGCCATATTTTTACCCGCCCGCGTGAGCATTTGTTGATACGCTCCCCACACGGGGCGCTCCGGGGATGATCCGGCCCGGCGGATGTTTTCAATCCGCGAGATGGATTCATCCCAAAGTTCGGCCGTTCGTAGGGGATCTGTGTTCTGCCAAACCTCGCCCTGGCGTTCGGGGATCTGCGGCCGATACGGATCGAGGTTACGCTCTACGGCGAAAAGCGCCTCGACTTCGGCAATGGTTGCGTCCGAAG
The DNA here is from genome assembly GCA_964605515.1 of uncultured Chthoniobacter sp. Taxonomy (GTDB): domain Bacteria; phylum Verrucomicrobiota; class Verrucomicrobiia; order Chthoniobacterales; family Terrimicrobiaceae; genus QYQL01. Next base: position 11,524 of record CAZSDC010000010.1, on the reverse strand, counting down.
AAAACCTTAGGATTCCGAGTTGGAAGAAGAAGCCGCGCGCCATGGGCAGGACCTCCAGAGTTTCCCTCGCGAGAGCCTCCGCTCCTGCAAAGTCGCCATCAGCGGATAGGCTGACGATGCGGGCTTGGGCTGCCTTTGCAACGAAGGGGGGGGAGGGAGCTCCGCCGAACCACTGAGCACGGATCAGCCCGGCTCCGAGAAGCAGTACAAGCAGGCCTGCAGGCGCAAACACCCATCGAAGAAACCTGTCGCCACCCGTAGGCTGGGGACCTGAGTTTCCCGCAAATCCCATCCCGGCGAGAACGAGAACCCACCAGCCCAGTCCCGTGCGGTGCAGGGGGACGTCCACCAATCCGTGAAGCACCGCTGCCAATGCCGCCACAACGATCCCCCATCGCAGAGGCCATCCTGAGCTGCTTTGGCGGTGGCGGAACAGTGCTCGTAAAAGCAAGCCCAAGCACACGGTGAGAACGAGAAGGGTAGCTGGTCCAGCCTCGGTCGCCAAGAGCAGCCAGTCGCTTTCGGGATGGATCGCCACACGATCGAGCAGGCTTAGCCGCGAATAGAACGGGTAAATCCAGGCGTAATTGCCCAGTCCAATCCCCGTGAGCGGAAAGTCCTCCACCATATCCAGGGAGTCCAGAAAGATCGAAATCCGGAAATCCCGGCTGCCTATCAGAGACGGGTTTTGCGAAGGCGCAGAATCCTTTCCAATTGACGCGAGAATCCGGCTGCGTGCGGGCCCCTCTGACAAGAAGAAAAATGTCACTGCCATTGCTGTGAGAGCGACGAAGGAAACCCACATCCGGCGTGAGGAATGGGTGCGCCCGAGCCCTGCCAGCCACAACGCCAGGCCGAAGAAGAGAAAGACAATCCCTCCCCTCGAACTCGAGAAAAAAAGCAGGGCAACTGCGTTGGTCGTGAGGGCGACTCCCCCTGCAAAAACTGCGATCCACCGCCGGGTTTTCCATCCCATCATGACGATGGTCAGACCCAGCAACGAGCCTGTCACAAGAAACGTGGCCGCCTGGTTGTGGTTCGGAAAAAATCCAAACTCCGGACGGCCTCCCCCGTTGTCTTCAAAAAATGGATATCTCCAGCTTGTCGATTTGGCATACATTGCCAGTCCCGCATAGGCCGCGCACGTTCCTGCCGCCGCGACGGCAAGCCACAGGCTGGCGGGGAACCGGACCGGCTGGCTCAGGCCATAGAGGGCGATGAGCACGCTCGCCGCAAAGACCGACAGCCAGAATGCCGTTTCGTGCGGAGAAACGGAAATCGTAGAAGCCATCGCGAGTGTCGGCAAACTGTCGAGTCCCTTCCTCCACTCTGGGCAGAAAAACCAGGCTGCCGGAAGGAAAGCCAGTGAGGCGCAAAAAACTGCCGCGCCCCCAAGGATCCAATAGATGCGGGGTGCCGGGCGGGCCGGAGGCAGCAAAACCATCGTTGCTCCGGCTGCCGCCAAAAACACCCCCATCGCTCCCTGCACCGGTCCGCCCGCAAGAAAAACCGAGACCCCGGCCGCCCCGAGCAGGAGCGCCTGGGCCAGAGCCGATCTCCATCCGGCGTCCGGCTTGTCAAGAGACGGCGTATTTTTCGATGGCATTTGAAGGGTGCGGGTTCGGGATGCCTGTTCGATTCGCGATCTTCGTCTCGAACAGCTTCTCTATTATCCATGGAATTCACAAAATCCCACGGTGAAGAAACCGTGTCGGTCGGGATGCCTCTGGCGTTGGAATCCGTTTATTGTTGTTGAAGTATATTCCGACCGAGTCTATCTGTTTGTAAAGTATTATGAAAATGATCCTTTCTCCTCTTTTGAACTCATCTCCCGGTGAGGCGTGTATTTCGAAATTGGGGGGCCTGCGATATTCCTCGACTGGCATTGCTGCGATCGGTTGCGTTTTTTTCCTTCTTGGCAATCTGGTGGCCCAGATCCCATCACCCTCCCCGCAAAAGGCGTCGGACCAACCGCAGAAGATGGAGCGGGGGCTGATAGTGCTGGTGAAAGCCGTTGGAGAGGTCCGCGTGGCGGACGAGAAGAACCCGGAGGGCACGGTCGTGAAAACCGGGGCGCTTGTTCCCCAAGGTTCAAAGATCGTCACGGCGAAGAACTCCACTGCCGATCTGCTGTTCTCGAATGGTGCCGCTTTTCACATCGGAGAGAGTTCCAAGTTCGGGATGGAAGAGTTTGAGCAGGAGCATTGGACGTGGGATAAAAACAAACCCGACTGGGGTAATTTCAAATCCGAGCCGACTGCGAGCAAGACGCGACTGAATTTGGAATACGGAAGCATCGTCGGGAACGTCAAGCCCCTCGCCGCCAGGTCCACGATGACCATCTCCACGCCGCTGGGAGTCGCAGGAATCCGCGGAACGACTTGGAGCCTGGCGGTAACCCGGAACGCTAGCGGCCAGCTTCAGGTTCACCTCAGCGTTCCCGAGGGGACAGTGACGTTTGCGGGAAGGAATGGCGCAACATCCACCCGTAATGTCGCAGGAACATCCACGACCATCACAGCTAATGTGACTCCCGATGGGCGTCTTGTCGTGACCGCCCAGTCGGAGACAAGAATGACCGCGGAACAGACCGCAATCATCCGGGAAATCATCGCTCAGGTGGAAGCGCAGACAGGGCTCTTCGCACAGGTCGCCAACAACCCGTCCACGGTTCAAAATACCGCGCTCAGTGGAGATACCGGCACGGTGAGCGGACCGGCCGTGCAGGGAACCGGCCAAGGTGGTGGTGGATTTTCTACAGGCGACACGTTTGCTGGAGCCGGTGGAGGCACTGGAGGTGGTGGAGGCGGTGGAGGAGCGACACCCACTCCCACACCGACGCCGACCCCTACACCGACGCCGACCCCCACACCGACGCCGACCCCCACACCGACGCCGACACCGACACCGACGCCGACACCCACTCCAACCCCGGTGCCGACACCCACGCCGATCATCAGTCCATAGAATGCATTCTGTGACTTGGGTGTTCTGCCCATGCCACGGATGAATGTTCACACTTCAGAGAAACTGCGGATCGGATTATTCCGGGGTGTGGGTTTTGGTGTCCGCGCCGAAACAGGCTTCCGATCCACAGAAAGTTTTCGGCAGCGGACAGCCAACCCCACCCGATACGGGCGACAGGCTCCTCGGGCCTTTGCGTCTCAACGCGGCAAAGATATGCGGGTGCGACTTCGCTGCTGACAAAAACATTAAACTCCAGGCCTTCGGCTTTACCTACTGCCCCTTCCCAAAGAGCATGATGTGGATGGTCTTCAGCGTGACCGAGGCGTCGAGAGTGAGGGAAAAGTTTCGGATGTAGTAGAGGTCGTATGTGAGCTTTTCGATGGCGTCTTCGGTGCTGGCACCATAGGGATAGTTGACTTGCGCCCAGCCCGTGATTCCGGGACGAACCAGATGGCGGAAGTGGTAATGAGGGATGATCGCCTCGTATTTTTCGACGCATTTGATCCATTCCGCGCGGGGGCCGATCAGGCTCATGTCGCCTCGCAGGACATTGAAGAACTGGGGAAACTCGTCGAACCGCATGGTCCGCAGGAATTTCCCGACCCGGGTGATGCGGTTGTCGTTTTTTTCGGTGTAGATCCCCTTCTCCTCGCTCCCGGCGCGCATCGTGCGGAACTTGAAGAGGGTGAACGGCCGCCGGTGCTGTCCAACGCGGGTTTGCCGAAAGATCACCGGGCCGGGGCTTTCGATACGGATGAGGATCGCGATCAGAAGCATGAGCGGCGCGGCGAGAAGGATGCCAAACGCCGAGAGCAGGATATCAGTCAGCCGCTTCGCCGCAGCAAATGCCGAGTGCTTCACCAGGTGGAAGCCTGCCTGGAGCGGCCATGTCGCGGTCAGCAGATGAAGTGGCATTTTCTCCCAATACATCTCGTAGAAGGTCAAAAGGGAATACACGGGAAGATCCTGGAAATGCACCGATGCCAGAAAGCCCAGGATCTGGGGATCGAGAGAGGAGTCCTTGGCGGCGACCACGATCGCCTCGTGAGTGTTTTCGGAATGAGAGCGCAGGCGAGCGGCCAGGTCATCCACATGCGCTTCAAAAAGCGGAGAATCGCGTCCGGCCACCGGCTGGCCAACGAGTTCGGGTTCGGTGGCGATAAACTCCAATTTCAGGCCCTCACCATGAGCCAGGCACGCGCGGTAAAATTGTCGCCCCTGGATTTTGTCGGCGAGCACCAGAAGCTTCCGCTTCGGACGCAGGCGACCAAGTGCGAACCAAAAAAATCGCCGGTAGCCGAGCGACACGATACTGAAAACAATACCCGTGAGAAGATAGATCCCGCGGCTTGAGTAAGACGAAGCGCCGTAGTTGGCCAGGAGATAGACCGCAACGAGCCCGGCTGAGAGCCCGAAAAAGCACGCGATGAAATGCTCGGCAGCATAACGGAGAGCCGCTGTGTCCCCCAGATACTTGTAGCCTCCAACAAGGCTCAGCAGAATACCAACCCCCAACGGGGGCAAAAATAGCTCTGGAGCCCCATAGTGTTGATTCTTGTCAAGGACCAGCGCCAGCGCTGAGTAGGAAGCCATCCACGTCGCCAGATCGAAAAGAAAAAGAATCAAGGGGTAGACCCAGGGGATGACCAAGGAAAGCCTGCCCGGACGGATCGAAACATGCTGCCCCATTGGTAGCACGACGTTCACTCCAGAACGATCCGACGGATCGATTTCCGGTGAGTCGTCGCTTGCATGCTGGAGGGAGGTAAGAGAAGTTTTCAAGTCTCTATGCCCCGCGTGGGCAGCCTGCTGGGGAGAAGATGGAGTTGTGGATGCGGGCATTGCGACCGTGGAAATATAGTCCGGATTTTTAAAAATAGCAGGCATTTAATCGAATTATGATATCGAACAGGGCCGCCTGCGCTACATGTTGCATGCGCGATGATCAAGTCCTGATTTTTTCTTCCAAGTCGGGAGGATTCGGATTCAAATGGAGGACTTCCATCCCATGATTATCCGCACGACTGCATATCCCCGGGCCGGGCTGATCGGCAACCCGTCCGACGGGTATTTTGGAAAAACGATCGCGTTTGCTTTCCGGAACTTTTCCGCGCAGATCGAGCTCTGGGAGTCGCCCGAGCTCGAGCTTCTTCCCAGCCGGCGGGATCATTCGGTCTTCAAGGGGCTCAAGGCCCTGCACCAGGACGTCAAGCTCCACGGATATTACGGCGGATTCCGGCTTCTCAAGGCTGCGGCCAAGGCGTTCTACGAACACTGTCACGAACGCGGGATCACGCTGGAGGAGAAAAATTTCACCATGCGCTACAAGTCCGACATCCCGAACCGCGTGGGCCTGGCGGGATCGAGCGCTTTGATCACTGCCTGCGTCCGGGGGCTGATGAATTTTTACGGGGTGGCGATCTCGCGCCATTCGCTTGCAAACCTTGTTCTCAGGGTCGAGAACAACGAACTCGGCATCCCGGCCGGCCTGCAGGATCGCGTGGCGCAGTCCTACCAGGGTGTCGTCTTTATGGATTTTGACCGGAAGCTGATGGGAGAGCGCGGGTATGGGAACTATGAAACGATCGATCCCGCTAAGCTTCCGCCTCTTTTCATCGCTTACCGCGAGGATCTGTCCGAGGGAACCGAGGTTTATCACAATGACCTGCGTGCGCGGTGGCTACGCGGCGATGCGGATGTGTTGGAGGCGATCCAATTCTGGGCCGATCTGACGGTGAAGTTCCGCGAGGCGATTGAAACGGGCGATCGCGCCGCGATGCACCTGGCGATCAACGCGAATTTCGACAAGCGGGCCAGCCTTTATGATGTCGGCGAAGGAAACCGGGACATGGTTATGACCGCGCGCCGGACCGGTGCCAGCGCGAAATTCGCGGGAAGCGGCGGGGCGATTGTCGGAATTTACGACGACGAGGCGATGTTCTCGCGGATCGAAGAGGCGTTCGCCCCGAAGGGCATCCGCGTTATCAAGCCGGACCTTGCTCCCGGACTCGCCAGCGGCGAGCAGCCATGAAGGCGATCATCCCGGCAGCGGGGCTCGGAACCCGCTTCCTGCCGATTGCCAAGGCCGTGCCCAAGGAGATGCTCCCGCTTGGCGACAAGCCAGTCATCCATTACGTTGTCGCTGAGGCAGCGGCGGCCGGATTCGACGAGATACTCCTCATCGTGAGCCGGGGGAAAGAAAGCATCATTGAGTATTTTGCGCCGAATCCGGAGCTGGAAAACCATCTTGAGGCTTTGGGGAAATCGTCAGCACTGGAGGCGGTCCGGCAGGTTTCGTCCATGGCCCGCACGGAATACGCATTTCAGGAAAAAATGCTCGGGCTTGGCGACGCGGTGAGGATCGGGCGCGAATTTGTCGGGAACGATCCGGCTTTTGCCGTGCTTCTCGGCGACACCGTGATGCAGCATAGCTCACCGCTGGGCGCGATGTGGGCCGCTTGGCAAACATTCCACAAGCCCTCTGTGTGTCTGGAGCCCTGCGCGGAAGAACGGGTTTCGCGATACGGGGTTGCAGGAGGTCGCGAGATCGTCCCCGGAATCTTCGATCTGGACAAGCTTGTCGAAAAACCGGCTCCCGACCTCGCTCCGAGACTCGCATCCCTCGACGGAAGCAGGCTGCCGTATCATGCGTTCGCCGCACGCTACTTGTTCACCCCGGATATTTTTGCATGCCTCGAAAAAACCTCGGCTGGCTTGGCTGGCGAGATCCAGCTCACGGATGCCATGGAGCGTCTGCGCCGGACAACCGGCATGCTTGGAGTGACCTGGCCGGGAAAGCGCCTCGACATCGGCAGCCCGGCCGGGCTCCTCGAGTCGGCGCTGGCCATGGGGTGCTGAGCAATCTTATTGCGCGACCCAGAGCTTGATGAAAACGGGGATGATCAGGATAGCGACGATGTTCACCACTTTGATCATCGGGTTCACCGCAGGACCCGCAGTGTCCTTATAAGGATCGCCGACGGTGTCGCCCGTCACGCTGGCGGCGTGTGCCGGAGAACCTTTTCCTCCGTGGTTGCCCAGCTCGATGAATTTTTTCGCGTTGTCCCAGGCTCCACCGCTCGATGTCATCGCGATGCCGATAAAAAGTCCTGTGACAATCGTGCCGACCAGCACCCCGCCCAACACTTTCGGTCCGAAGAACGGGCACCATGCGACGGCGACGACGACGATCACTGGAAGGATCGCCGGAATGATCATCTCCCGGAGCGCGGCCTTCGTCACGATATCCACGCAGGTGCCATAGTCGGGAATGTCCCTGCCTTCGAGGATGCCCGGCTTGGCGGCCAACTGGCGGCGGACTTCCTTGACCACCGCGCCGGCTGCCTTGCCAACGGCGTCCATGCTGAAGGCCGAGAAAATAAAGGGCAGGCCCCCTCCGATAAAGAGGCCGATGATGACGTTCGGGTCCTGGAGGTCGAAGGCGAGGTTGAAGTGCTTGCCGAGGCGTTCGTAGGCGACCTTGAGCTCCTCAACGTAACTCCCGAAGAGAACGAGAGCCGCCAGGCCCGCCGATGCGATCGCATATCCTTTCGTGACCGCCTTCATCGTGTTGCCGATGGCGTCGAGATCGTCGGTCGTCTCGCGAACTTTCTTGTCCAGCCCTGACATCACCGCGATCCCCCCGGCGTTGTCGGTGATCGGCCCGAAGGCGTCCAGCGCGATGATGATCCCCGACATCGAGAGCATCGACATCACCGCGACGGCGATGCCGTAGAGCCCGGCAAAATGGTAGGAGAGCAGGATTGCGATGCCGATGAACGCGACAGGGAGAGCTGTCGCGCGCAGGCCGGCGGCCAGGCCAGCGATGATATTTGTCGCGTGCCCGGTCTCCGACGCGCGCGCGATCAGCCGCACGGGCCGGTGGTCGGTGGACGTGTAGTAGTTCGTGATGAGCAGGACGACGTAAGTCATCACCAGCCCGATCAAGGACGCGAAGAACACGCTGCTGGCGGAGCAGTCCCCCTTGCCCGCGATGACGACGCCGTTCGGGAAGAGCGTGTGGGTGAGCGGCCAGAAGGCCGCCGCCGACAGCAACGCGCTTACCAGCACGCCGCCCTGCAGGGCCCGCGTGGGCGCGAAATTGACCGCGTTGACGAAGAGGATCCCGATCACCGCGCTGATCACCGAGACGCCCCCCAGGAGAAACGGATAGACCAGTGCGCTCTCTACAGATGCCCCCGTCGCGGTGAGGGAGCCGACCAGGACAGCTCCGATGAGCGAAACGGCATACGTTTCGAAGACGTCCGCCGCCATGCCGGCACAGTCCCCGACATTGTCGCCCACATTGTCGGCGATGGTCGCGGGGTTCCGCGGATCATCCTCGTCCAGCTTGCTTTCAATCTTGCCGACCAAATCCGCGCCCACGTCAGCGGCCTTTGTGTAAATCCCTCCGCCGAGCCGGGCAAAAACCGAAATGAGGGAGCTCCCCAGCGCAGTGCCGATCAATGCATCCAAAGCGGAATGAACCGCATCCTTGGGATCCGGAGTGAAATGTTTCACCGCAAGAAACATCAGCCCGACAGAGAGGAGCGCCAGTCCCACGACGAGCAGGCCGGTGATTGCTCCGCCGTTGAACGCCACACGCAGGGCGGCGTGCGGAGAGCGGGTTGCCGCCTGGGTTGTGCGGACATTGGCCCTCACCGCGACGTTCATCCCGATATATCCTGCCGCCAGGGAACAGATCGCACCCACCAGAAATCCGATGCCGGATTCCAGTCCGCGTCCCACCCAGACCAGCGCAAAGATCACGGCGGCAATGGATCCGACGCTGACGATCTGACGGTTGAGATACGCCCGGGCTCCCTGCTGGATCGCGGCGGCAATCTCCCGCATCCGGTCATTGCCATCCGGGGAGACGAGAACCCACCGGATCAAGTAGGCGGCGTAAAGCAGCCCGAGGATGGCGCAAACAAGGGAAATGGAAATTCCGTCGGAAACCAGAGAGAGTGCAAACATAAGAAATGAAGCTGCTTTTGGGGGAGGCTGGGAAACCTACTTCCCCGCGTATCGCTGGCAAGAAAAATTCACCCGAGCTTGCACGATTTTCCGGGCTCCGGGACGATGACCTCGGTTCCTGGCAGTTCCTTGAACAGCGCGAGTTGGAACCAGTCGATCGCCGGACGGTCTCCGTGGATCAGCACCACCTTTTCCGGCTTCAAGAGCAGCGCGTAGTTCCGGAGGCTTTCACGGCTGGCGTGGGCGCTGAATTGGAACTCCTCGATTTGGCAGCGCAGCGAAATCGGCGGGAGGCCATTTTCCAGGGTAACCGGTTCGCCCTGTGGGGCCCTGCGGATGCGGCCTGCGGGGGATTCCGGGTCGGAGTAGCCGACGAAAAACAGGCTCTGGTTCGCGTCTCCGAGAACCTTTCTGCAAAAAATGTTTGAGAGCGTATGCTCGGTCATCATCCCGCTCGAGAGAGCAAAAAGGCACTTTTTGCGTGGGGAGATGGTGTTGATTTCATTCCCCGAGAGGACATAGGGCGCCATTTCCTGAAGGAGTTGTAGCTCTGGGTGGCTGCGGATCGAGGTGGCTGCGAGGGCGTCGTAGATGCCCGTGATTTTCGTGCTCAAACCGCCGATGTAGATCGGGACATGTGCCAGGAGACCGCGGATCCGCATCTTCCAGAGCATGGCCAGAAGCTCCTGGGTTTTCCCGAGGGCAAAAACCGGCATCATGACGCTTCCCCCGCTCTCAAATGCGCGCCGGATCCCGCGCACGAGCCGCTCCTCCTCGTTCGACCGCGAGAATCCGACTGGAGTGGGCGAATCCCCCCTCGTGGTTTCCATGATGAGCACATCCACGCCCTCCTCGGGAAATGTGGCGCCGTTCATCAGCGTCTGGTTTTCAAAATTGACATCACCCGTGTAGAAGACCGTGCGGCCTTTGAAGCGAAACAAAATTCCCGCGGATCCCAGGATGTGCCCGGCATCAAAAAACTCGAATGTCACCTCCGCGTCATCGTCGGAGGATTCTCCGAGGAGGTTGAAGCGCTTCCCCACCGGCCGCGGATTCCAGGCCTGCGCACAAAAATCCACGCCGCGGTGCGTGAAGAGCGGATATTCCGTGATCCCGTCTTCCTCCCGCTGGCGGGTCATCACATTGACTGAGTTGTGCAGCATGACTTGGGCGATGCGGCCCGTCTGCTCTGTCAGATAGACCCGAGCCTGTGGCTCCCGGCGGGTCAGGACCGGCAGTCCCCCGACGTGGTCCTGATGCGCATGTGTGATAAAAATGGCATCCACTTTGGCCTCGGGCACGGGGGAGAAATCCGGAATCGCTGCGAGACCTTCCAACTTCGGATGCAGGCCCGCGTCCAGAATGATGTTCTTCCCCCCGAAGCTCAGCCAATAGGAATTGGATCCGATTTCCGTGCGCCGCGTCAAATTCACCAGTTCCATTCCCGCACAACCTGTCGGACGCGGCGGGTTTGCTCAATGAAAATCCCGCACGGCCGAAGGAAGAGAAGGGATTCCTGGCAGCAACATGCCGGTGGCATGCGCACTCCCCGGAGAGACAAAAGTCGCTCCGGTTGACAAGCTGCTGGATTTTCCCGCAGGTCTCCGTAATATCGCGCGGAATGAAGCATATTTTTGTGACGGGAGGAGTGGTGAGTTCCTTGGGAAAAGGCTTGGCGGCGGCGTCGCTGGGCACGCTTCTTGAAAGGCGGGGACTCAAGGTTGTCTTGCAGAAGCTGGACCCGTATCTCAACGTGGATCCCGGGACGATGAACCCGTTCCAGCACGGCGAAGTATATGTTCTCGCCGACGGAGCCGAGACCGATCTCGACCTGGGACACTACGAGCGCTTCACCAACTGCGTCCTAACCCGCGCCAACAACCTCACCAGCGGGCAGGTTTACGAAACGGTTCTCGGGAAGGAAAGGCGCGGCGACTACCTCGGCAAGACGGTTCAGGTGATCCCTCATGTCACCGATGAAATCAAGGGCAGGATCCGCGGGCTCGGCGAGAACTCGGGCGGGGACATCATGATCACGGAAATCGGGGGGACGACCGGCGACATCGAGGGGCTTCCGTTTCTCGAGGCGATCCGCCAGTTCATCCTCGAGGTCGGATCCGAAAACGCGATCATCATGCACGTCACGCTGGTCCCTTTCATCAAGGCGGCCGGCGAGCTGAAGACCAAGCCCACGCAGCAGAGCGTGGCGAAGCTCCGCGAGATCGGTCTCCAGCCGCAGGTTCTCATCTGCCGCACCGAGATGCCGCTCGACAAGGAGGTCCGCCAGAAACTGTCCCTCTACTGCAATGTCCCCCTCGATGCGGTCGTCGAGGCGGGGGATGTCGAGCACACGATCTATGAGGCACCCCTGAACCTTCAGGCTGAAGGGCTCGATGCCACGATCTGCAGGATCCTGCGCCTCGAAACCCCGCAGCCGGACATGACCGACTGGAACAAGTTTGTTCAGCGGGTCATCGCCCCCAAGAAGCGAGTCAAGATCGCGATCGTCGGGAAATACATCGAGCTTCAGGACGCATACAAGAGCATCTACGAATCCCTCACCCACGCCGGCGCCTCCCAC
>CAZSDC010000009.1:0-41644 GCA_964605515.1 uncultured Chthoniobacter sp. | reverse complement strand
CGGTGTTGGCTTGAAGCGTACTGCCGTTGAGCAGAAGGGTGCCCGTGCCGAAGGCGGCTTTGTTGCCGGCAATCGCGGTGCCAGCGGTAAGCGTGGTGTTGCCGCCGTAGGTGTTCGTGCCGTTGAGCGTAACCGTGCCGTTGGTGAGGGTGAATGTCGTGCTCGCGCCCTGGATCACCCCGGCGGAACTTTGAGTGAAGACCGCCGAAGCGTTGTTCACCGTGATGCCGGTCGGTCCGTTGATCGTGCCGGTGAGGTTGACCGTGCCCGCGCCTGTCTGCGAGAACGCGCCGGTGTAGGTGCTGTTACCCGAGAGGACCGTGGTGCCAGTGTTGGTGATGGTGAGGCCGCTCCCCGACGAACCCCCGCCGTTCACGAGGTTTCCCGAGATGGTGGTGCTCCCGTTGCCGCCGAGAGTCATGGTATTGGTAGTGGAATTGTTTGAAAGAGCTATTCCCCCCGCAAAAACCAGGATGCTGCCCGTTCCGTTCACGTTCACAACGCCAGAGGCACCACTATTATTGTTTACGTATTGCCCGCCAAAAGTCAGACTCTTACCCGTAGAACCATTCATGCTGATGTTAACACTGTTATTATCAGGGTGCGTGACTGTTCCATTCCCAAGATTGAGGTCATTTGTGCCCCCGAAGGTGAGCCCGCCGGCCAGGGAAATGGCATTATTACCTGCGTTCGTCAGCCCGCTGCCGCTCGTATTATCAATCACGTTATTTGTATTGATAAAAACCAATGTTCCCGTGCCCAGGGGATTGGCAGAAGAGTTGACATTCAAGGTGCCGCCTCCTGACCATGTGGTGTTGCCGGAATAGGTATTATTGCTGCTTCCGCTGAGAGTCAGGATGCCGCCGTTGGCAACAATGATGCCATTGGGGGTAGTGGTTCCATTGCCGTTGGCAATGACCCCGTTCACAACGGTGTTGCCGCTGCCTTGGAAAGTCAGCGTGCGTGTCAATGTCGCGTTGTTGCTAATGTCCACATTTCCCAGGGTGAGGTTGCCCGAGGAGATGTTGTTGTTGATGGTTCGGACGGCGCTGCCGTTACCCGTGAGCTTTCCGTTGATGACGATGGTCTGGTTGCCCTGGAAAGCGACCTGGGTACTGCCTCCGTTGACGATCATGAAGTCATTGGAGAGAGTGCGCGTGGCATTGAGCGCTTGCACCGTGCCCTGGGTGAACGTGAACAGGCCGCTGGCCAGGCCGCCGTTGCTGGCACTGTTGAGCTGGACCGCAGCCGTCGCACCGCTGAGTAAAGTCGTGCCGTTAGAGGTGTTGCTGCCTTGGAAGACCAGTGTGCCGGAGCTGACAGTAGTCAAGCCGGTGTAGGTGTTGTTGCCGGAAAGCGTCCAAGTGCCTGTGCCAGCCTTGGTGAGAGAGGTCTTGTTCCCGCCCCCGCCGCCACTGTCGATGATGGCTCCGGCGAGCTCACCAGTTCCTGTGGAATTTCCCTGGAGGGTCAGCGTTTTATTGCCTACACCTGTAGCGGTGAGATTACTGGTAAATTTGAGCGTCCCATTGCCGGACTGGTCCAGAGTCGCGCCGCCGCCGGAGCTGGTACCAGCGAGGTTGATGACCTTGTCGGTGGTTTCGCCGCTGCCCGTGTAGATGAGCGTGCCGGCGGTGGAATTGCCGAAGTTGATAGTGCCGTTGTTACCGAGGTAGCTGTTGTTGCCCGTATTGCCGATGCCCGCGACACTGAGCGCACCGCCGTTGATGTATGTGCTGCCGGAGAAACTGCTGGTGCCATTGCCGAGGATGAACGTCCCCGTCTGGGTGGAGCTGCCGGCTTTTAAGCCGCCGGTGCCGTTGCCAACGAGGGCGGAAGAGGCCAGGGTCACGGTCACGCCGGACGCGGCGCCGATGGTGTAGTTTTGATTCGCTGAGACGGTGAAGCGTGAGGAGTAGTCGGCTGTGTTGTTGGCGGTAAAAAGCAGCGAGCCGGAGCCGGTCCAGTTGATGCTGCCGCTGGAGCCGAGGGCCCCGGAACTGTTCAGGCTGATGGAGCCGGTGCCAATATCCCACCCGGCCGCCGAGTTGTTTCCGGAAAGGGTCAGCGTGGAAGCGCCTGTGGCCGACACCCGTCCGCCGATGCTCAGATTCCCGGAAACCGTTACGGGTGCCGTTGTGCTGAAAGCCAGATCGCCAGCCGACTTGGTGATGTTACCCAAGAGCGTCAGCGTGCCTGCGTTGGCGTTAATGGTCTGGAGGGATGAGGATCCAAGAATGATCGGGGCGGAGATGATGGTGTTGACGTTGGCGGACGCGTTATAGATCGCGCTGCTGCTGGTGGTGCCGGTTCCCAGGAGTGTGAGGGCGGTATTCGCGTCGGTCGAGGAGAGGGTAAAGTTGCCGTTGGCAAAGGTGAGCCCGCCGGTGGCGGCGTTGGCGGTGAGGTTCGGGTTCGCGGTGCCGATCGTGCCATTGAAGGTCGCGCGGTCTGTGGCATTGCCGCCCGGAACCACAGTGCCATTCCAGTTGGCTCCCGTGCTCCATGTCGTGTTGCTGCTCGATGACCAAGTGGCGTTTTGGCCGAAGGCGGCGGAGGCGAAGGCGAGGAAAGCCAGCAGGATGTAGGAAAGCGGGAGGCGAGGGTTGGGGCGGAGGGCGGAGGGGTTCATGGCTTTGAGGACTGTAGGTTGGAAATTGTTCGGGAGAAACCCACGAACAGAATGCTTTCAATAAATCGTGTAACGAGTCAATAAAATTTGCCGCCAGTAAAATCGTTTCGTGTCAGGAATCCAAGTGATTATTGTCGATCACAATAAATCATTACATGTATTTCTTTTCAAGGGATATTTCACGTCCTGCCAAGATCGGGTATGATCAAAACTGGGGTAAGTGAAATCCAATTTTTCGTAGGGAGGGACGTCCCCGACCCCCCGCAGCCTCTTTCCGCGGTCGGTCCGGAGTTCCTCCTCTACCTCGCGCCCCATGGAACCTCACACAGTTTTCATCACACCTCCAAGATAGAGAGCTGAAAAATGGGGAGGAGCAGCGGCTCCTCTGCGAATTGTTTTGCCACAGATGCCGGGAGCCGGAGTCCGATCAATCGAGCCATCGCCGATACAAGGTTGCCCCAGTCCTCCAGTTTTGATTTGGGCAGATTCTCGTGCAAAAACCACTTCCAAAAATTAATTCACTCGAAACAATCTTGCTTTTTCTGTGCGGCAGATTATTCCCAACGAACACACTCCTGATCTGCAGAACTCCACCATTTAGACGAGTAATTTTCGCAAAACGATACGAACACAGACATTTCGATGATGCACAAGCCGCAGGAAATTTTGCCGCAAGATTGCCCGCTTCCCCGAAGCCGGTTGCTGAAAGGGCTGGGATATACCGGGAGAATGACGGTCCGCGAAGGGGCGGATACGTGGTATCCGACATGGGCCGCAAATGGCCACCTCTACACGCCGTTTGCGGACGGCGTGGTCAGGGGTCAACGCTCCAACTGCAACCGGCATGAATCGATGACCTTTGAGCCGGGCATCGAAAGCAATCCCCGCAGTGGTCACGGGTTCATTTCCAGCTGCGGAAGCGCGATTCTCTCCGGCGATGATCCGTTCGCTCTTCAAATAGAAACCCGCGAGCCGCTGCTCTTTCACACCCCTCGATTTCATGGCCAATACCCATGCTGTTCCTTCCACCACCGGGGCATCTGGTATTATGCTACTTACTACGTGCATCGTTGGCTGACGCCATCCGGCAAACGGACCACCTATGAAATGGGGCCGGTGCCCGGATTCCGGATTTCGCGCGATGGCGGTGCCACTTGGGAACCCCTCGCCCGCGATGATCGGAATCCACTCTTTCCCGAACGTGGCCGTGTGGTCGGGGGAGCACCGATCCGCCTCGGGGCACCGCACTTGGTCGATCACGGGCGGGAAAACGAACACTCTCCCGACGGCAAGCTCTATGTGATTGGGCACGGTTCCTCCGATCCCGACGGCATCTCGAACTGGCTCGCGGGAGATGAGTTGTTCGTCGCTCGCGTCGATCCTTCGCCCGGGACGATCAACGAGCCCGCCGCATGGGAATTCCTCGCCGGATCGCGCGATGGCAATCCGCAATGGACGAATGATTTTTCGAAAATGGAACCCATCGTGCGCTGGCCCGGTCGTTGCGGGATCGTCAATGCGACCTGGGTTCCGAGGCTGCAGCGCTATTTGATGTTTGTCAGCACCGGGCCGGAAGATGGAGGCGAAGATCATTACAACACATGGATCGCCGAAGCCCCGACGCTCGCGGGGCCGTGGAGCCTCGTGGATTGGTGGCCCGAGTTCGGGTCGCGCGGCTACTTCGTTTGCATGCCCTCGAAGTTCCTGAAGCTCGACAGCGATCGCGCGATCGTATTCTGGTCTGCCAACTGGGAAATGCCGACCCCGGCCTGGGGCACACGGCGACCCTATGAAAATCCGCCAGGCAGCCGGTATGCCCTCTGCATTGGCGAGTTCCGGTTTGACAGGCTCGATATCGACACGAAAGCAAACGAATGAAACCCGGACTTAACGAAACCACCTCCATCGGCCGCGTCGGCGCATACCGCCCGTGGGCCGACTACGGCAACGCCATCCAACTCGCGACCTGCGTGGCGCGGGATGTGGATTTTGAAACCGTGCATGGACAGCGCGTTTTTCATCTGGGCGGCCCCGTGCTGCCGCTCTCTCACACGCGCCGACATGTGGGCAGCGGCTGGACCGGACGCGGCTACGCCTATGCTTGGGAGGGCGGGGGATTTGACGTCCATTTGACCACTACACTTCCGGGGGCGCTCTTCATCCCGCACGGCAGGGAATTCCATTTCCGCTTCGGCAACGGCAATGGGGTTCCCCGTATCCGGGCTTTGGAGACCGGCACTTCATCCCTTGCCTCGTGGACCAACGAGAATGCCGGCCGCCTGGTCCTCCTGGAAAACTGGGGCGTTCCGACGCTTCTCGCCTCCTCCTCGCCGATGGTGGCGCTGAAATGGGTTTCGCACGACAGCGTGAGCATCACGTTTGCAGACGAGCGGGCGAACCTGCTCTTCGTGCCGCTGTTGAAAACGGAGGATGTGCCCACGGATCCCGAATCCCGTGCGGCGTGGCTTCGACTCGCCGCGAAGCCGCCCGTGCGCTGCCACGAGTCCTACGAGACCTCGCCGGAGCAGGTGAAGATCCGTCAGCAATTTTTCACTGCGGGCGGGGAGCCCTCCCTGCTGGCGCCGCTGCCGCCGGTTCCCTCGTTCTCGCCGTTGCAGTCCCAACCTCCGCATCGCCGGCTGCTCCACGGGCTCCTTGGGCCATACGGCGTGACTGAGGGCGACCGTGCGGACTACCAGATCGACATGCGCTGGGCCGGCGCCCGCCTGGAGGCGACCCGGAAAGTTTCCTCGGAGGGGCTAGCCCCGATCCCGTGCGAGCTGGCTTATGCCGGGGATGTCACCTGGGAACCCGGCACACCGATGGATCAGCTTCTCTCCCTGCGGATATGGGCACCGCTGGCAGGCATGGTCCCAGAAATGATCTGGGAAAAACTCCGTCCGCAGCTCGCTCCACCAACGGCGGAAGCCTTCCGAGCGAGCCTGACCCAAATCACCGAACCGGTCGGCGGACGGGTCTGGGCGAAGGAAGCGAAACTCTTCGAGCTGGCCGGCGACATTTCCTACGACAGCGATTGGTATAACGGCTTCGAGCTTTCGGGGCTCGGGCGCGCCGTCCATTGCACGGATCCCGCCATTGCGGAACCGGCCAGGGCATTGGCAAAGGAGCTGCGCCATGAGCGCGGGTTGCTCCTCGCGTTTTTCGAGATATTTCATGACTGGGAACTCGGCACCGCCTGGTCCGACTCCCGTGGAGGGGGATGGAACACCGACTGCTCCCACAATGGACTGGAGGGGCTCCTCGCCGAGGTCCGCCTCCGCGAGGCGGAAGGCGACCGCGAGGGGGCCGACTTCGTGTATTATCTCGCCGCAAAGACCGCGTCCGCGCTCCTGGCTGCAGAGTGGATGCCGGACTACCTGCTCGAAATCCCCTTCTTCCGCCCTTTCGACGGCACGCCCTGCTCGTTATGGAACTTTGGCCCGGAAACCCCCGCCCCACCTCCCGGCTCACCGTTTCCTCCCGGCGAACTCCCTTTTGGCATCGAAACGCTCTATGCCACAGCAGGGGCGGGCATCCAATCGGCCTCCTCGAAAAACCCGTATGCGCTGGCTCCGCACTTCCCGGAGTTTAATGCATTGCAACGTGCACACGGACGCATGGAGCACTACCGTGAGGTCGCCGCAATCTGGAAAAAGCGCCATCCGCACCGCTACGCCGACTGGATCAAATTTTACTGCGGGGTCTCAGATCCCAGCCTCGACACGTCGGCGATCCATTCGCAGGAGGCGCGCGTCCAGGCCGCCGTCATGTATCACCTCGCGCCCGACGTCTGCTTCCGCCTGTGGACGCTCGGGGAAGATCCCGATGCCATCGAGGCGCTCTTCCAAACCCCGCTCAATCTCGCCGAGCAAATGCTCTGCCGGGCAGGAATGCAGCTCAGCCAACCCTGAAAAATCCACCAGAACCGACCCATGAATCCACTAACCCTGTTCCTGATTTTGCTCGCCGCAACAACCATGAGCCCCGCGCACGCTGCTACCGCCGAGAGCACACCGCCAGCGGAGCCAACAAAATCAACGGCGCCGACGGACCCGATCACGATCTGGAAAACGATCGACGACCGGAAGAAGGAGGTTCTCGATTACGTCGTCTGGCAGGGCCGTGAAATGCAGCGGAATCCGTCGAAACGCACACAGCCCAATACCGATTTCGAGCGATTCAACGGTGGGCCAAGAGACCTCTACCACGCAATTTACGGAGAGATCCCAAAATTCGCGGCGGTCAAGCAATTGATGGCGACCAATGGATTCGACCCTGCCTCCTGCCAGTATAGCAAGGAACTCGCAGGGAAGGTGGCTGGTGGTGGCGACGCTCCCCCATTCATTGTTCCGGGTTATGTCTGGGACGCATCGGTCAAGATGGTCAATGCGACCTATCCCGACTGTTCGGACTTCCAGATGAGTGGGTTTCAACGGATCATATATCTCTACTGGGATTCCCCTCTGCTGACCGACGCGATGCGCGCCGAACTCAAGCAGATGATGCTGAATTACCCCTACTGGATCGATGTGAGCGATCAGACCAAGCAGAACAAGGGGGTGATGACCACGGAGAATCATCAGATGCTGCTGCATGTGGCGGAATATCTCGCGGGGCAGCGGTATCCCACCGAGGTTTTCACGAGTGATGGCAAAGACGGCAAATGGCACCAGGAGAGGGCGCGCGGCTTGATCCTGCGCTGGATCGACTGGCGGGCCCGCTTCGGATTTTCCGAATGGCTTTCGAGCAGTTACATCGAGGAGGACATCGTTGCGCTGATCAATCTGTTCGATTTTGCCGAGGATCCCGAGATCAAATACAAGGCCTCCCGGCTGCTTGATCTCATGTTCTTCGAGATGGCGACGAATTCACTGAATGGCGTCTACAACCCCACGCAGGGCCGCCTTTACACTTACGGCCTGCTGGTGCCGGATGGCGCACCCTCCAGTCCGGCCAGCTACATGTTCTGGGGCAAAGGCGATTACCACAAAACGCTCTCGATGTGCGGAGTCGCACTGGCCACTTCGAGCTACAAGCCGCCTCAAATGATCGTGGACATCGCGCTCGATCACCCCGCGGAGATGGAGAACAAGGAACGCCTCAGCTACGATGTGGAGGAACTGGAGTCCCTCGGCATCAAATTCAGCGACCCGGTCAACTGGGGACTTCTGACCGGCGCGGATCTGAACACGCATCCCGCTTACGCCCAATATGCGCTCGATGCCATCCCGGTCGGCTCTCGTTTCCGGGAGGACGCGGAGCGGGCCGCACGGTCTAAAGCTGCCTACAATTATCCGCCTCACAAGATGCCGAGAGTCCACACCTACACGTTCCGCACACCGGATTTTCAAATCAGTTGCGCGCAGGACTGGCACAAAGGGACCACGGGATATCAACAGGACATCTGGAATGCCATCCTCGACAAGAACACGCAGGTTTTCACGACGAGCATTCCGAGAACATTCACCCGTAATTCCCGGTTCTGCGGGAACGCATTCCTGCCGAAAGCCGTCTGCTACCGCAATGTCCTCGTCTGCCTCTACAAGGCCCCGCCCAGCCCCCAACCGGTGAACAAACCCAAGGCGGCGGGCAGTCCCCAGCCAGGCAGCACGCCCGAACCGAACAGCAGTCCTGTTGCCGCCGCCTCTCCTAAACCGAGTAGTACACCGTCTCTCAACGACCAGACCCACGCCTGGTTTCCCAAGTTCTCGTTCGATGAGGTCGTCGAGAAGAATGGATGGGTGATCGGCCGCAAGGGTAAAGGATATGTGGCCCTCCGCACGCTATCGCCTGCGACTTGGCTGCCGCCGGATCAGGAATGGATGACGAAACTCCAATTCAAAACGACCAAGGAGGGAATGGATGCCGCCTACGATTACCTAGTGGAGAGCGGCACGAGCGCGTGGATCTGCGAGATGGGCAGCGAGGCGATGAATGGATCCTTCGATAAATTTGTCGAAGCCATCACCAAAGCCAAAGTCGAGGGCGACGTGGAAAAGCTGACCTACGCATCCCCCTCGGTCGGTCTCGTCGAGACCGGATGGGACCTGCCACTGAAAGTTGGCTCAAAGGAAATCGACCTCAAGCACGAGCTTCGCTTCGACAACCCCTATTGCAAAGCGCCGTTCAACTCGACCGCCTACACGATCAAGCATGGCGGAAAAATACTAGAAATCGATTTCAACAAGGGCTGGTGAAGAGCCCGGATCGAAAACATGGACGCTTTTGCTGAACGGCACTGGCCGGATGTCACCTATCGCCTTCATAGGGGTGCCCCAACACTGCTAAGGGATGGCGCTCCATGGTTCGGCTGGGGAGCCGAGCGGCCGATCGTCGGCGAGCACCGCGAGATCTTCCAGCATCTGGGCGGATGCGGGCTGCGCCAATTCCATGTGGACGCTACTTGCTCGGAGGACATCTACCATCCCGAGTTGCGCTTCTGGCATGGGCCAGGCAAATTCGACGGTAGTTTCCAGGATGCCTATTTCCGACACATCCTTGGAGCTTATCCCGAAAGCCTCCTGCAGTTGCGGATCTACGCCGGAGCTCCGGAATGGTGGCTCGATGCCCACCCGGACCACCTCCAGACCTACCATGACGGCACAACAAGTCGGACGCTCCAGCGGGCCGGAAACCGGCGCTTGCCTTCGCTGGCCTCGCCGCTCTGGCGCAGGGATATTACCGAAGCGCTCCGCGCCTATGTGGCGTGGCTGGAGGATGCCGGTTGGAGCAAACGGGTGAGCGCACTCTTTATCGGCTACGGCATCACATGGGAATGGGCCTTGCTGGGCAGCGATGGGTTTCTGGATTACAGCGTCCACGCTCAGGCGTATTTTCGAGAATGGCTCGCAAAGAAATACGGCACCGATGAATCCCTCTCCCGCGCCTGGGGCAGGGACATTGAGATCGAACATGCCGGAATCCCCTCCGCAGAACGCCGCGCCCGTCGAGGCGGAGCCAACGGCTTGCGGCGAATCCCGGAGGAGCAGGATGTCATGGACCATCAGCAATGCCTTTCGGATATGAATGCCGATGTCCTTTTGCAGTTAGCCGCAGCCGCCAAAGAGGCCAGCCGTAACGAGGCTGTCGTGGGGGCCTTTTACGGCTACACGCTCACCGCACGCGAACAGGCCCCATTTACCGGCCTTTACGGGGCGGGCGGATTCGTAGGCGGACACCACGCTCTTGGCCGCGTGCTCCGGTCGGACGATGTGGATTTCCTCGCTTCGCCTTTCAGCTACGCTAACCGCGACCTCGGTTCCGGACTGTTGATCGAACATGTTCCGCTGGCGAGCCTCCAGGCCCATGGCAAGGCGTTCTTCGACGAAAACGACCTTTACCCGCACACCAACCAGGCCGAGGGTGATGACCGCGCAGCCTCGATCTCCGTCGGCGTAGCCCGCACGCCACGGGAATCGATCCTCTACCTGCGCCTCGCCTTCATGCAGGCGATGGTGCGCGGCAAACACCAGTGGTTCACGGAACTCACCGGCTGGGTCGGAAAGATTCACGACAACTTCAGCGACGGCCCGTTGCTGGCGGAAATCTCGCGCCTCAATGCGTTGGCGGATCCGCTCCTCTCGCTCGACCGGTCGGCGGTCGCCCAGATCGCCTTTATCATCGATGAGTCGAGCGTCGCCCGCCTCACGCTGGACCATACGGCATTCCGCGATGCGATCTATTTTGGAATGACCAAATGGGGACACACAGGTGCCTCATTCGATATCCTGCTGCTGGAGGATTTTCTTGCTGCCCCGTCAGGAAAATACCGGCTCGTGGTTCCAGCCTGCGTGAAACTCCCGGAACAAATCGCCCTCCTTCGCGAGTGGAAAGAAGCCCACCCGGAAGTTCATTTCTGGTGGGATGAAAGGGAAAGCTGGTATCCGCCCGCATCTGTATCAGAGCTTGTGCAGCAGATGATCTCTGCTGGTGTTCACCGCTACATCGAGGAGGAATCAACCGTCTGGGCCAATGCCTCCATGGTCGGCATCCACGTGTCGGCACCGGGGACTCGCAGCATCATGTTCCGCGACGCCTGCGGGGGAGAGGAACTTTTCTCAGGTCGGCCGTTCCTAGCGGAGACCGGCTGTATGCAATGGACTTTCGAGCCAAACGATGTGGCCCTATTCATTCTCCGAAACGACTAGAGAAGTTAGGAGCGGGGAAGCAGCGTAGCCTTAGAGATCAACCCCATTCGACTTGATGACATTCGCATACCAGTAAGCAGAATCCTTTAGCGTCCGTTTCTGGGTCGCATAATCCACATGGATGAAACCGAACCGCTGCTTGTAGCCCTCCGCCCACTCGAAGTTATCCATCAACGACCAGTGAAAATAGCCGCGCACATCCACTCCGTCCTCAACCGCGCGTTTCAAGGCCGCGAGATATTGGCGAGTGAACTCAATGCGGTAGGGATCGTGGACAGCGCCGTCGGCACTTAGCCAATCGTGCCCGGACATGCCGTTTTCAGTAATCACTACCGGCAGCTTGTAGCGTTCCGCAAGAAAGCGGGGTCCCCAGTAGAGCGATTCCGGCACCGTGTGCCATCCCATCATAGTCATTGGATGCCCCGGCAATTCGACCTTCTCCGGATAGTCGCCCGCGTTGCCAGCACGCGGAAATACAGTGACGCCGCCGTAAATGTTAGCACCCAACCAATCGAGAGGCTGGTGCATCAACTCCATGTCTCCCGCTTGAATCGGCAGAGGCACATCGTGGAATTGTTCCAGTCCATCTTCCGGATAGCGCCCAAGAAGCACAGGATCCATATACCAGGCATTGTTGAAATGCCCGCGGTTCGTAACTGCGAACATCGCCTCCCGCGCCAACCCAACAGAATCCGGGTTCCCATTCTGAGGAATCTTCACAAACGCCGCCGGGGCGAAGCCGATTCTTAGCGGCTGGCGAGCAGCAGCGCGCATCGCCTGAACGCCTTTGCCATGCGCACAAAACGCATGATGGCAAACCCGCAGCATCTCGGCGTCGGAGTATTTCATCCCCGGTGCGTGAACTCCAGCCACGTGCCCGAGTGCGAGAAACATCTGCGGCTCGTTGAATGTCATCCAATTCGAAACACGGTCGGAGAGCCGTTCAACAACCAGCGATATATACTCCGCAAACCAGTCGATCGAATCGCGGTTCAGCCAACCGCCCCGGCAGAACAACTCATAGGGATAATCCCAATGAAACAAGGTCACCCACGGACTAACGCCCGCCGCGAGAAGTCCGTCGATGAGTCGGTCATAAAATTCCAGTCCCTTCGCGTTGCCTCGGCCCGTGCCTTCCGGCAGAACGCGAGGCCAGGAAATCGAAAGCCGGTAGGCCTTCAACCCTATCTTCTGCATCAGCGCCACATCCTCCGCCCAGCGGTGATAGTGGTCGCACGCCACATCCCCATTCTGTCCCTGAAAAATCGCTCCCGGTTTCCGGCAGAGCATGTCCCAGACCGACTCCCCTTTTCCGTCCTCCCGCGCGGCTCCCTCAATTTGGTATGCGGCCGTGGCCGCTCCCCAGGCAAAGCCAGCGGGAAATAGTTTGTCATCTTGTGGTCTCATATTGTTTCGTGACAATTTGAATGTCCGGGGAATAAAGAAAAGTATTTTTCATCAACAAAAAGAACAGCCCCGCTCAGACATTGGGGCATTTTCCTTACTCGTGCTTAGCCAATCACAACAGACCACTGAACGCGTCGACGATTTCCCTCACCAGCGCAGGGGAAACAGTCCGCCATTTATTGGATATGCCGGTATCAATGATTTTGTCCGTCCGCACCCATCGCCAGTTGAACATTGGCTGCAAGAAACCAGCCTGTGGGATTCAACCAAGCTTCCTCAGAAGCCGCGTCATAGCCGCCCTCCTCCGAGAGGCCGGCATTCACAAAATCCGGATCGGCTGCAGCAACCTGGTGTCCTCCGGAAAAATCGGAAGCGGCTCCCGGAAGGTAAATGCCATTGGTGATCGACCAGAGGACATCGCGTCCGTCGGCATGCACGAAGAGAGGCTGCCGTGCAGCCCGGCGGCTTCCCACTCCAACCATGAACGACATGGCGCGCGGGTTTGCTCCAAGCACCCATTGCACCTGACGTTCCGCCAGACGGCGTAACTCCAGATCTCCTAGAATTCGCGCACCGAAGGCCATGAGGAATCCGGTGGCCAGAAACCAAGCATTGTACCCATGCGCGGTACTGCGCAAGAGAGGATCCGGTCGTGCATTGTCCGCATACGCAGGAAGATGCTCGAATGCTCCCGAGCGGGACATCAAGTCCTTGGAAAATCGAAAAAACGCGGTTAGAGCCGAGCGACAGGACTCGGCGTGATGACCATCAGGATACCCCTCCACATAGCGTAAAAGGCAAAGGACGTAGTTGAACGGATAATCTGTGGGGACCCTGTCCTCGCTTTTCTCAGGGTGCATCTCGCAGCAATCAAAATCTTTGGCAGCGTAAAACCAACCCCGTTCCGCCTGCAAGGCAATGACTTCGCCGACGTGCTGCTCTGCTTTGATGAGATGGGCAGGATCCCCTTCGATATGGTGAAGCGACATCCAAGCGCGCGCCAGAGCACCCTGAGTATATATCCATTGAAACGGTTGGATTTTGCGGCCCTCCAACCAGCCAAGAACGGATTTGGCAGCCGTGACGCAGCGGATGGCCCGCTCGTCCGCCGGGTCGGCGAGCACTTCGGCAAACCGCAAAAATGCGGCTGCGGCCAGCGCGTGATACATCTCGGGATCCGAGGGACAGAGGTTCTTGATGCCCAGCAATTCGTTGATAGCACCGGTGCCCCAGTCCTCGATGAGCCAGCGGCCATCATTTTCAAGCACATCGTATTCCTGAAATCCGTCATAGGCCCAAGGCACAAGACACCAACGCTGCAGGCGGGTGTCCCACTTTT
Organism: uncultured Chthoniobacter sp.; assembly: GCA_964605515.1. Classification (GTDB taxonomy): domain Bacteria; phylum Verrucomicrobiota; class Verrucomicrobiia; order Chthoniobacterales; family Terrimicrobiaceae; genus QYQL01. The sequence continues at coordinate 28,119 of CAZSDC010000009.1, read as the reverse complement.
TTTTCCAGTCGAGCACCGCATAATATAACGAACCGTCGGACTTGAGCATTTTGAACATCCATTCCAATTCCCACCAAGCCTCGGCAAGTGGATAGGGAAGAGGCTCATTGGAGCCTTTCCACGCAGGCCGGAGATAATGCCAAGCATCACAGAGTGCTTCGATGCAGGTGCCGCTGGAAATAAATATCCATTTCGAATCATCGCATGCATCGTGCCAGCCGCCCGAGACATCAACGTGCCGTAGGGGTTCACCGAAATTTTCCTGTTCGCAACTGCGAACCCAGGCATCGTGTGGATGACACATGACCCCGCAACGTTTCTTATGGATATGTTTTGCGGCCTTGTGTGCGAGCTTTTCGTGGAGGCCGGGGACAACCAAAAAATCTTCGATCGATGCCATGTAGCCTGAGCCTGTGGTGACCCAGAGGCGATACTGTCCCGGCTCATGCCACTCGGAAAGATCGGCGATCCACTCATGGTAGCCCCAGCAATTTAAACCGGATTCAAGCATTGGACCCGCCAAAAGCGTCTTATGGTCGGATCGCTGTTGAAGTTCAAAAAAACCAGTCAGCGCAGGACGCCGACACCACACCACCACCTGCTTGCCATCGCCCGGTTCATAACCGGCCTGACAATGGTGGATCGTGAGTTCGGCCAATGAGAAGGAATCAAGAGTTTTAGCAATCATTTTTCGTAGCTCTTTAAAGGCTAATATTGTTTCGTGACTATTTAACTGGCGGTTATGAGATTACGATGCAGAAGGCGGCAAAACCGGCTGAAGATGGAAAGAAGGTTTCCTTGCAATCAAGGAATAAACTCAAGAAACCGACGGTTCGCGAGCAGGTAGAACCCGGCGATCCCCCAGTTGTAATCAGTATGGCCGGTCGTCCGAGCAAGCCGGGGATCGGTCTCCATGTTCTCGGGAAAGCCTGTCTGGGCCGCTGACCAAGCCACAATGCGGTCTGCGGCCTCGATAGCAGCATCTTCATACCCGTAGTGGGTTAGTGTTTCGACCAGCCAATACGCGATCTGTGGCCAAGCCTTCCCTCGCCAGTAGCCCGATGGATCAAACTTAGGTTCGTCGTATGCAACCGATGGAAACGGGATGGCCCCGAAAAACTTATCGGGATGGAGCAATTCGCCTTCGATCCATTCCTTGACGACATCTTCGGGAAGCGGCATCCGCGCAAACAGCGGCCAGAACATGTAAAATGTCCGCACCTTTGTGTGCGTGCGCGTCGCATGATTGAAGTCCCAGAATTTGCGGTCATCTTCAACCCAGCAAACATCCATCAGCGAGCGGTAGATGGATGTTTTTCTCGCGGCAAAGTGCGTTGCATCGTCCTCCAGTCCGAGCTGGCGTGAAAACGATTCGAGCAGATCGGCATCGCGATAGAGGAAGCAATTGAGGTGCACCGAGGCCACAGGCGGCAACCATTGGCAGCCCTTCATCTGGCCACCCGGCACGAAGGCGTCATAAAGCGGGGAATCATCCGCCGTTTGTCCAGACCACCGCCATTCGGCCAGCCCGTCCCCGTCCGCATCGGCGAAATCGGCCCAATACCGGTGGTTGTTCCGCAGCACGGGATAGATCTCGCGGAGAAATTCGGCATCCTGCGGCTGCCGGGAGAGGTAGTGCGCGACCGCCCACGAGCCCACCGGAGCTTGAGGATACTGGCGGTTGTTTCTCTGTGGGACCGTATAGTTCCACTTGTTCTCCGGACAACTGCCGTCCCGCTCATCCTGCCGGACAAATGCGCTGAGGATCGCGTCCTTGGCAAACTCAGGGTTGAAAGCGGCAAGCGCCGACGAACTGAACAGGCTGTCCCAAAAAAAGACCGTGCTGAAAAACTGGTCATCGCTTGTGCAGAAACACGCGAGCTTCCCGCCGAACTCGCCGCGCGGCGAACGGTAGCCGGTCCGCAAAAGGGCGTGCCGTGCCCGCCAGAGATGGGACTCGAGGACCGGAGAGTCGCTTGGCACCGGTGTGGCGGCTGCGATGTTTTTTTCAAAATCCGCTCTCGCACGGTCGAGGAGCGGATCGAACACCACGCCACAAGCCTCGGGAAACACTCCTGCGTCCTCACCCGGTGACGTCCAGGCGAGATCAAAAATGAGTTCAAACGCGCGCGACTCTCCAGCCTCCAAAGTCACAGGCACATCGTTTTCCAAGGCATACCCCGCCGTTTTTCTCGGACCGTTTTCGAAGGCTCCCTGCGCGATATTAACCCCGAGGTTCCACGAAGATTTTTTGGCGGTCCAGCCTGACGCTATCAGTCGAAATGCAGGCTGCGGGTAATCCGATTTTGGCCGCAGACTCCGCCATCCACCGGTCCATCCAGAATCCGTTTGCTCCAACCATGATTCGAACGCCTCCGGCTCCAGTCCGGCAAATGGAGCCAGATACTGCTCTGGCACTGCCTCATGGGCGGGAAGCCGTCCACTCCAGCGGACGTCGAAGGTCAGAGCGGTCATCCCCCGGTTTTCGAATTCAAACCGGCTCACGAGACGCGCGCCTCCGGCAAAGACGTGTTGACCGCGGATCTTCAAGTCGCCCGCTTGCGAAAATTCCTCAGCGGCCCATGGCAGCGAGTTGAGTCGATGGCGGCGCACGGGGATCCACGCCCCACCGCCAAAGCGCAGCTCACAGGCCGCAAGGGGCTCGACAAATCCATAGAGAAACGGATTCCCGCGCAGCCCGATGCGGCCGGGACCGAGCGGGCGACCGGACGGAAAGTGAACGCAAAACTCTGCGAATTGGTCCACGAAAGGCGTCGCACTGTAATCCAGCCCTGTCCGTTCCCATGGCCTCAGCTTTTCGTGGATATTAGTGGACATTTCAGCGGGTCAAGGCGGACTGAATCGTCGGCGTAATAATGGCGCCATTGCCCTCCGGCGTCGGATGAACACCGTCGATGATCAACGCCTTGAGTCTTTCAGGATCCGACTTTTGCAAGGCCAGCCATTCGGGATAGATGTCGATGACACAAACGGATTTTGCCGCCCCGATGTCGCGGATTGCCTGGTAGTAATCGGGCAGGGCCGCGCGATATTTTCCGCTGTTGGGATAATGGGCCGAGTCCGAGGCGACGTTCATCGTGAGGAGAAGAACCTCCGCGTTCGGCAGACCGGCGTGGATGTCGTCGAGGATCTTTTCCAGATTCGACTTGAACTTTTCGAGGGAGACATCAACCGGCGCATCCACCAGGCGCGGGGGCGTGGCGTTGGGGTCCGCCAGCCGCCGGATGCAATCGTTCATCGCGAACTCGACAAAAACTGCATCGGCTTTTTGTTGGATCACATCGCGGTCCACATCCGGCACACCGTGCGTTCGAGTGGTCGAGCCGCTGACGCCTTTATTGATCATCGTCGCCTTGCCCGGAAAACCCTGACTGTTCAGCCACTGGCCGACCTGCGCAACCCATGCCCCCTTTTCGGTGAGGCTCGTGCCGTATGCCACGACGACCTGATCTTTCCCTGCCTTCAGATTGTCAATAAGCTGAGAGGCTCCGGCTGGAGATGGAACGAGAATCAGGATGATCGCGACTGCAATCGGAAAAGACTTTTTCATTCAGAATGAGCGGGCAACGAGGCTAGTATTGACACGAGACAATCCGGGATGCCAGTCTTCTTTCATGTGCCGGTTCACTTTTTCCGTGAAATCTGCGAACAAGTCGTTTCGCATTCAACCTAGGAAGCCGCTCAGACACTCCATCCTGAAATCGTCACGACCCAAGCCCCGATAAATGCCCTCCGTCGCCATCAACTCAGCTTCCGGCCGCCCGGTCATCACCATCGATGGGATTCCGCACGGGCTGCCGACTTACAGCCCGATCAGTTGGCGGGGAGACTTCCTACAAAAAAGCGGGCCCGCCTTTTTTAAAGATGGGTTGCAGTGTTACTGGCTTGGTCTGCCGCAATCGAAGGACCAGCGGTGCTGGGGGGATTCGCCATTTTGGAAGGGCGATGAAATTCGCGAGCCGGAGCTGGACGAATTCCGGGTCGATCCCGATGCCCAGGCACGCTTCGTTCTCGACGGCGATCCCAGCTCCTGGCTGCTTGTCCGCAACCTCCCGGTGACGGCACCGACCTGGAACGAACTTCATCCCGACGAGCTTTTTGTGGACGAGGATGGAAAACGCCATGACGTGCCATCGCTCGCCTCGCGCGCATGGTGGGACATCTCGGCGGCGGCCGGCGTCGCAGCGATCCGGTTTTGCGAATCGCGCCCATGGGCGGGTCGCGTGATCGGCTACTGGTTCGGTCTCGATAACGAGGGAACGCCGTCCTGGCTCTTTGAAGGGAAGCTCTTCGATCACAGCCCGGTGATGACCGCGCGATGGAGGGACTGGCTTAGGAAGAAGTATGGAGCGCCGGAAACACTGCGCTCTGCTTATGGCAATGCCTCGTTGGATTTTGAAACGATCCCGGTTCCCAAAGACCGTTTGCGCGGGCGGACTGAGGAAGTGGCGGCGATCCCATATTGGGAAGCCGGCCCGCAGCACCAGCCGCTTGCCGACTATCTCGAATTGTTGGGACGCCTCTTCCGCGAGGGAACGTCCCAGGTTTTGCAGACTTTGCACACCGCGACTTCGGAGCCTCGCCTGATCCTCACCGATGCCTTCAAACAGGCCATGGCCGGATGGCACAACTTCGCGTTTTTCAACCCCTCCTTCCCTTATCCGCTGACATGGCCGGAAACCCTCGCCGGATCAGGCAATCAGGGGGTCGCGAATCTTCTCGACCATCCGGCGCTGGATGGCGTGGTCACGCCGATCGACTACCAGCTTCGCGGCGTGGGCGGCATCACCGAACCCGAGGGGATCGTGGATTCGGTCGTCCTGCGCGGCAAGGCGTTCTTCGCCGAGTGCGACATCCGGACTTACAATGACGACGTGGAAAATGGCAGCTACGGGATAGCAAGAAACCTTGCGGAGTTTGAAGCCATCAACTGGCGCAACATGGCCACGGGACTCACGCGGGGATTCAATCCTTACTGGATGGATATTGTGGGCGACTGGTTCGGGGATCATGCGATGCACCGCTCGATTGCACGAAGCGCGGAAGTGCTCCGGGAGTCCGCGTCGTGGCCGCATACAACCGTGCCCGGAATCGCCATCCTCATTGATGACCGCTCGGTCCTCGACACAAATGGCAACGGCGCATTCCTCCATCAGGCGATTCTTGGAGACCTCAAAACCGGGCTCTCGCGCTGCGGCGTGCCGTATCGCATCTACCTGCTCGAAGACCTCGCTCTCGATCAGTTTCCCGAACACCGGGTTTTCTACTTTCCGAACCTCTTCCGCCTCACGCCGGAGAAACTCGCTTTGCTGAAGGCGAAGGTTTTCAAAGGCGGTCGCCTCGTCGTTTGGGGGCCGGGCTCCGGGATCTCTGACGGGACAACCATCGGGCCGGAATCCGCAGCAGAACTCACCGGCTTTTCGTTTGACTGGTTGGATATCAACGATCCCCGCTCGGTTCAGATCACCAGCTTCGACCATCCGATCACCGCGGGTCTTGGCGAGAACACTTTCTATGGATCGCCGCTCGCCTACGGCCCGCTCATGACACCGTCCGACGGATATCACCTGGGCACCTGCCATGGGCGTTCCGGCAAGGCGAGAGCCGGGCTCGCGGTAAAAGATTTCCGAAAAGCCGGCCCCGAAAGCGAAGGTTGGATTTCCGTTTTCTCAGCAGCGGCTCCACTCCCCGCCGACCTCTGGCGCAGCTTGGCTCGCTTTGCCGGAGCGCACGTTTACTGCGAGACAAATGATGTCCTGCTCGCCAGCCGGGAAGTCGTCGGACTCCACGGCATCAAGTCGGGCACGAGGGAAATTTCCCTTCCAGAAATGATGAGCATTCGCGATCTCGTATCGGGCGAGTCGATGGGGAATCTGGACCGCATTCGATTCACTCTGGAGGCCCCGCAAACCCGGGTTTTCGGCCTGCAGGATATCGCGCGATGAGGGCATCCGTCTCCGCGCATGCGGCCCCGGTAAAAACCGCTCTCATCGGAGTGGGAGGCTTTGGAAGCTCTCATCGGGAGTGCCTGGCCATCATGCAAAAGGAAGGCCTCTGCGAATGGATCGCGGCCGCCGATCCGGTTTTGGGCCCCGATCCGGAACTTCTGGCCACACTAAAAGGCGATGGCGTGAGGTGCTACGAGGATTACGTCCACATGCTCGACAGCGAACCGGATCTGCAAGCGGTAGTGATTGCGACACCGATCCCGCTTCATTTTTCTATGCTGCAAAACTGCATGAAGCGAGGGGTGAAGATCCTGCTCGAAAAGCCTCCGGTCCCGCTCCTGGGACAACTCGATATGCTGGTGGAGGACAAAGAGTCCGCCCGGGTTGCAGTTGGCTTTCAACAAATTTGCTCGCGCGAAGTGCGGGAACTCAAGAGGCGGATTTCCGCCGGGGACTTGGGAGAAATTCGGGAAATTCGTGTGGCCGCCTGCTGGGGCCGCGACGACAAATATTATGAGCGCGCGCCGTGGGCAGGCCGCCTGATGCTCGGCGCAAGGCCTGTCTTCGACGGTCCGGCGACCAACGCCCTCGCTCACCTCATTCATAATATTATGCATCTGGCCTCGGCGGAGCTGAACGGGTTTGCGGTTCCCTCCACCATCCGGGGAGAGCTTTACAGGGCGCGGAGGATAGAAAGCTATGACCTGGTTTCTCTTTGCGGCACCTTCGCGAACGGTGCCACATTTTCCGCAAATCTGACCCATGCGACGCGGGAATACATGCCGTTCCAAATCGAGATCATTGGAACGGAAGGCATCGCAAGAATCGCAGAAGACGGGCGCAGCCTTCACGTCGCGGGGGAAGCTGTGACGGAATGGGGCGAAGCTGAACCGAATCCCTCGCTCGCGCTTTACCGGAATTTTCTGGGCTTCTGTTCAGGCAAGCTCTCGCGACCGGCGACCCTGTTGAGCGACACGCGAGGATACCTGCTTGCAACGAACGGAGCCTTGGTTTCTTCAGGACAAATCCGGGATATTCCTGACAATCAGATCGAGGTCACAGGCAACGCACCAGTCCATGTCAAAGGCCTCCGCGAGGCGGTGCGCGAAGCCTTTTCGAATGGACGTCTTCTCTCCGAACTCGGCATCCCATGGGCAGCCACCACTCCTGCCGTGGATTGCTCCCGAATGCCGCCTCTCGACCTTGCCAGCTATTCTCCCGCGAGCCGCTGAAGTCTCCGAAACAAATCTATTATGTCCCAACTCCTCACGCTTCCACAGACCTTGCCGCTCCTCGACAACGAATTCTGGTGGGGCGGACGCAATGCCGATGGCACGCTCATGCCGTTGGGCTCGACGAGCCTCCATCGTGTTTGCCTGGCCGATGATTTGCGCTCCAACCAAGGCGCTCCCTTTCTTGTTTCGTCCGCCGGACGATACCTGTGGTGCGATCTCCCTTTCACCTACGAAATTGCCGACGGCGCAATCACCCTGACCGGCACCACGGCGAAGATCCAGCTCTCCGACGGGCACGGAACGCTCGCCGGGGCTTTCCGTGAGGCTTGCCGCGGGCATTTCCCCGCGTCAGGAAAAACCCCACCCGAAGAATTCTTTCGCGTTCCACAATACAACACTTGGATCGAACTGACCCACAACCAGACACAGCCGGGCATCCTCGACTACGCCCGCGCTCTCCTCGATAGCGGATTCCCTCCAGGCGTGCTCATGATCGATGCCGGCTGGGCTCCTTACTGGGGAAAATTCGGCTTCGATCCCGCACGATTCCCGGACCCCCGCGCCATGGTCGCCCAGCTGAAGGCGTTAGGCTTCCGCGTCATGCTCTGGGTCTGTCCATTTATCTCGCCCGACAGCGTTGAGTTCCGACGCTGGCGCGACCAAACCGGCTGGCTGCTCCGCGACCGGACCGGAAAACCCGCCATTCTGGAATGGTGGGACGGCCACAGCGCCCACCTCGATCTGACCGATCCGAACGCCATGGGCTGGCTGCGCGGAGAATTGCGCAGGCTGCAGTCGGAGACAGGATTCGACGGGTTTAAATTTGATGCCGGAGACACGACCCATTTCATCCACCGCCCGGCTTCCGTCCTGCAAGCATCTCCGGTGGAGCTCACGGAATCCTGGGCCCGCCTCGGTCTGGAATTCCCGTTCAACGAATACCGCGCCTGTTGGAAAATGGGCGGGCAGCCGCTCGTCCAGCGCCTGCACGACAGGACCGCATCCTGGGATGAAAACGGCCTCCAGAGTCTGATTCCCAACGGAATTGCCCAAGGGCTCCTCGGCCATCCATTCATCTGCCCCGATATGGTCGGCGGCGGAGAATACATGTATTTCAAGCGCCCGGATTTTGCCCCCGATCAGGAACTTTTCATCCGCTCCGCCCAAGCCTCAGCACTCTTCCCAATGATGCAGTTTTCCTCCCTGCCACCGCGCGTGCTCTCGCAGGAAAACCTGGCACGCTGCCTCGCGGCCGTCGAAATCCACACATCATACGCGGAGGAAATCATCGCCCTCGCCCATGCCTCCGCAACAACCGGCGAACCGATTCTCCGACCGCTCGAGTGGTCGTTCCCGCATCTCGGATACCACTCAGTCATCGACCAGTTTCTCCTTGGCGACAACCTCATGGTCGCCCCCGTTTTGTCGCCGCGCGCGGAATCGAGAAACGTGTTCATCCCTCCGGGTCTTTGGCACGACGACCTGGGCAACACCGTAGAAGGTCCAACGGAAATCGAAACACCGGTTGACCTCAACCGCCTTCCCCGCTGGCGGCGTCAGAGTCTTGCCCGCTGGTAATTGTTAACGGGCGCATCGATGACATCTTTCCCCCCTTTTTTCTCCTGCATATGCCGACTTCCCGCGGGCAAAACTCTACCTCGACGAACATTCTGATTCCAGACTCGCAAGGCGTGATCACTACCGTTGGGTGTTCGACAACTAGCACGACTGGCAAAGGGATTGATGGAAACTTTGGTCAGGCCCTCGCTTCATGGAGGTGAAGTGATCTACAGACACTTTTCTTTGGGGGAAAATGTCTGCTGGGGCCGCACCATCTTTTTAGACTCGGTCACCGAAAAACCACCCCTCTGCACGATTCCGGGTTTGTGGGGGTATCCGAAATACCCGACGCCTTTCTTTCCACTCGTCAGGGTTGTGGATACAGTGGCAACTCCACATCCAAAAATGCGCGCGAACCACTTTGATTTCCTGAAATCCTTTTTTAGACTTCCGACCATCCTCCTGGCAGCCGTCCTGCTGCTTGCACCCGGGGCGCAAGCCCAGTTTTACGAATGGAGTGCGGGGGCGCTGCAAGCCTCGAAACTCAGCACCGTTACCTTCAAGGGATGGCTGCCCGAACGCGGCGAACCATTGCGCGGCACTCTGCTGCTCATCCCGGGACGTCACGGAGACGGGCGAGGAATGGCTGGCGATGCCGCTTGGCAGGGGCTCGCGAACGACATTGGTTTTGCAATCATCGCCTGCCAGTTCGCCGATGGAGATCCGTTCCTCTACCAGGGGGATCCGCAGGGAGAGGTCTCGAAGTGCATCAACAACGCCGTTGAACATCTGGCCACGGAAAGCAAACATCCCGAGCTGGCAAAAGCGCCGCTCGCATTCTGGGGTATGTCCGCAGGCTCAAACGTTTCCGAGTGCTATTGCAGCAAGTTTCCCCAACGGGTCGCCGCCTTCGTCAGTTCCTCGGGAACACGAGGTCCCGGCAGCCTGGTTCCCGGCAAGGCTGAGATTCCGATGTTTTTTGCGGAAGGCGCCAAAGACAAGCCGGAGTGGATTAAAGATTCCCTCAACAATATCGAGGCCGGCACAAAACTCCATGCACCATGGACCCTGGCATTTCAAAAAAATGAGGGGCACGGCACCCCGCGCAGCAAGGTGGCAGCCGTCCAGTTCCTGAAGTCTGCGGTAAATATGAGGTTCACTCCCCCGCCGTCAGGCGGAGCGACACCGAGCATTTTCAAATCTCAGTTGCCGACATTTTCCCATCCCTCGCCATCGACGGCTACCGCCCCGGCGCAGCTGCACAAGATCGATCTCAAGGCCGGCTGGCTGGGCGACCCCGAAACCTATGAGGTTGCCAGCTACAGCAATTTCAAAGGCAACAAAGCGAATGCCATTTGGCTGCCCGATGAGGCCACTGCCACCGCCTGGCGGGAATATCTCGCTCATTAACTTTTCCCTGCGGTTGGGCACCCGCCCCGGATCAATGCTGCGTCGGGGCGGGGTGTGCCTCGGTGTCGGCTTCGCGCATTCGTTGAAGCTCCCACAGGCCGGAAGCCAGTTCATCGGGTACTGCCCGCCATGATTCAACATCCGGAAATGCATGCCCTTTGCCTCAGTGGTTGCGAGGTCATGGCGGAGCGCATATGCTTCAAACATGAAGACCGTGTTCCTTTTGTTCATCCTCGCGCTCGGTTTCTTTTATTGGTATGATGACATGTCCAATCGCCGTGAGCTTGAAAGCGCAAAAAAACAAATTGAGCAGCTGACGAAGGAGCGCGATCAGGCTGTGCAAAAACTGGGGAAAGGGGCTCGCTCCCCAGCGCAAGAAGAAAATTGGTTTCAAAAACGGCTTCAAGAAAAGTCGGAACTGGATCAGTCGAGCAGCCGAGGCCAATCAACAGGCCATCATTAGCGCCCTTGCATGCCCCCCCACCCGCGGCAGCATCTCTTCACTCACTTTTTAACTCACCGACGCCGTCCCGTTTTCCCGGCGTCATCCTTCTTGAGTCATCAGGCGCCATGCTGCTTTCCAGTATTTTAAGCTGTGATGCCTGATGATCGGCAGCTACGTTGTCTACACGCCCATGAACACCTGTCCTTGCATCGAATCCTTCAAGACGCTCATCACAACCGGAAAATGGGAAGGAGGGTGCTGCGAGTGCAGTAAGAAAATCCCGCTGAGCCATCTCATCATTGCGGGTGTGGCTGGTCTCGTCCTCGCCACCGTGTTCAGCGCGCTCCTCTCCCGGCGGAAAGACTGATCGGGATCCCGCTGCTGCCCCGGATCCCGCGCACGACCGGCGGACTTCCCCGGGATGATGTTCATGAGTTTGGCCTGTGGGCAAACCGGTTGAACTTGTCGAAGCCCGGATTCCTGCATACAAAATGGACCGTGGCACTGCCCCTTGGAATCTCGGTCCGACCCTATGAACCACGCGACCGCGCGGTTGTTCGTCGGCTTTGCTGCGAAACGGGATTTCTTGGCAAGCCGATTGATCCGATTTTTGAGGACCGCGAACTTTTTGCCGATTACCTCACCGCCTACTATACGGATATCGAGCCGGAGTCCTCGTTCGTTCTTGAGCAGGATGGCGTGGTTAAAGGCTATCTGCTCGGCTCAAGGCGCCCGCTGCGGCAGCAGTGGCACAGCTTTTTCCACAACCTCCGGCTCTTTGCGGCCGGCCTCGCCAGATACCGCCGTTACAACCCGGCCACCCGGGAATTCATCCGGTGGATCCTGAAAAATTCCTGGCGCGAGGTTCCCGCCGCACCACGAAAGACCGCTCACTTCCATTTCAACGTCCTGCCCGAAGCGCAGAGCTTCGCCGGGACTCACGTGATGCTCAACGCCTACTTCGACTACCTCATATCGCGCGGCGAAAAAGCGGTCTTCGGCCAGATGGTCACGTTCGAATCCCGCCGGGGAGCCAAGGTTCTCGAGCGGTTCGGGTTCCGGGTCATCGAAAAGAAAGAGATCACGAAATACCGAGGCAAGCACCCCGAACCGGTTTATCTCACGACCGTGGTCAAGCAGCTCGTCTGAATCGGGCCACCTACTTCCGGAAGACGACGACCCGGTTCGAGTTCGTCCCGCGCTTGTTGTTGTCGACTCCCCAGCAGTTCGAAGTTTTTGCGAATGACTGCGAGTTGATGATCACTTTCTCAGGAACAAGACCAGCCCGTATTCCTGCGGAAACGATCTCCAACTCCAGCCGGACAGTTCCCTTGCGCACTTCTCCGACCTCAAAAGCAATGACCCCGCCGATTTTTAAGATGCGGCGGAGCTCCCGAAGGGAGTCTTCCATGCGGGCCGTCCACTCGGGGATCGATCGCAACTGCCAAAGCGAGGATTTCTCCAAGGTGACCCTGCAAAACCACATCCTCATCCAGTTGTCTTGCAGATAATCCACCTCATCCAGAAAAGGAGGAGACGTGATAACGAGATCAACGCTATTGCTGGCGACCTGTGGAACGGCATCTGCGGACGCTTGAAACAGCTTCGGCAAGTGGTTGGAGAATCCGTCCGGGAGGTCGTCGCGGAGAAGAGAACGAGTTTTTTTCAGGATCAGCAGCCGGGTATTCCGGTATTCCGGGCGTTGCTTCAGCTTCGCGTTGATTTTTTTCTGGCGATCAACCGAGACCGCCTGGTTGGGGGGGAGCGTATAGACGGAGAAGAATCCGCTCGAGTGGCCGGTGAGCCGGTTCGCGGCGACCATCTCGATCCACTCGTCCACTCCATCGAGCAATCCGAGTTCCCGGCGCTGCTGAAAATATGCCTTCCATCCCTGAATTTCCTGCAACGTGTCCGGATGAAAAAATTCCAACAGGCCATCCGGCTCTGTCTCCGTTGAACTCAGCGCCACGGAACTGATGCGGTCTTTGACCTGTTCCAAAGTTGGCGGACGCAACCGCGGAAGGGCGAGCCGAATGGAGAGCGGGTTGACATCGCTGCCAATCGTCCGGCAGCCATGCAACCGCGCCTCGATGAGAGTGGTGCCTCTTCCAAGAAATGGATCAAAAACCACCCGGCCGGGAGCGGCATGTCTTGCTATGAAGTATCCCGGCAGTTGCGGCTTGTAGCACGCGCGGTAGGACACTTCGTGGATCGAGTGTCCGTCCCTTTGCTTCGATGTCCAGAACTCGCCTTCATGAATCGCGACTTTGGTTTTACCGAAAGAGTACCTGGTGACCGCAATATTTTTTGGAGGCCGCAATTCCTTGTCGGATCCGCCCAATGGAAGCTGCATCGGAATACGGTATTGCGGCGAACACCGGTGCAAAGCCTTTTGTCATTCGCGGAGACGTCAGGCCAGACATCGCCCTGCGTTGTGTTCCAAGAACGTGTAAGCGAATCAGAGCCGGACCGGGCGCTTCGATTTTTCGGATTCGAAGCAGGCATCAAGGACCTTCTGGACCTCGGCTCCACGCGCAAAGTCCGCTTCGCCCGGCGTGCCGGACTGGATGGCCGAAATGAAGCGCTGGTAGTTTGTGGGGACCGGCTTGCAGGCGACCTCGCGCCATTCTCCTTTGTTGAGCTGTTTTCCGTTGCAGATTTTGAAAGTGGAGGTGGAGATTTCCGAGTCCATGGAGATCGTGCCTTTTGTGCCCGCGATTTTCAGGGCGAGGCGGTTGGCGTGTCCGCCGACCCATCGGCTGGTGTGAATGGTTCCGAGCGCCCCGCTGGCGAATTCGACATTCAGGACCGCCGAATCGTTGGCATCGAGTTTGTAGTCTCCGATGCGATCTCCCGGCGCTTTATGGAATGCGCGCATGCGGCAATAGACCTCCTTGATCGGACCGCAGGGGAACGTCGCGTAATCGACGATGTGAACCCCGACATCCCCCAGCGCTCCCTTGCTGCCGTGGGCGGAGGACAGCCTCCAGAGCCATGCGGGCGTTGTTCTCCAATCCCCCCAAATTCCCGAGGCAAGCCAGGCTTGCAGGTAGCTGGCTTCGACATGCCGGACCTCTCCGATGTCTCCGTTGGCGACTGCCTTCGCAGCGGCCTGGATGCATGGCCAGTCGCGATAGGAAAAGTTGACCATGTTCACCACTCCCGCCTTCCTGGCGGCTTGAACCATCTTCTTCGCGTCCCCGTAGTTCAATGCGAGCGGCTTCTCGCAGAGCACATGCTTGCCTGCCTTGAGACAGAGTAGGGCGACCGGCGCATGAAATGCATCCGGCGTGACGATCGTCACCGCATCAAATTCCGAACCCGCGAGCAGGCTCTCAGCACTGGAGAACGTTTGCGGAATGCCGTGCTTCTCCGAAAAGCCTTTCGCCCGCGCGGCATCCACATCGCAGGCAGCAATAATGCGGCAGGAAGGGTTTTTACGGAATTTTTCGGCGTGCCAGTTGGCCATGCCGCCGGTTCCGATGACCGCGAGTCTGACAGGATTCTTTTTGCGGGATTTCATGGGGGTTCGGAATCAGCGGAAGCCTTCGGTTGGGCGCTCGGCGGCAGCGGGGTCGGCGGGCAGAGGTTCGAGAGCCGGAGAATTCGGGCAGACGTCGGGAATGCGCACGGTCGGACGCGCCCACAGCACGCCGTTGGCGATCACCTTCTGGACATCGGCTTGGTGGTAGGTGGGATAGGTCTCGTGCCCGGGGCGGAAATAAAAGACACGCCCGTTTCCGCGCTGCCAGGTTGCGCCGCTGCGGAAGACCTCGCCGCCGGTGAACCACGAAATGAAGATCAGCTCATCAGGCTCGGGAATTCCAAATGGCTCGCCATACATCTCCTCCGCTGGAATTTCAAAATAGTCCCCGATGCCCTGGGTGATCGGATGGTGAGGAGCAATGTTCCAAATACGTTCCTTGTCGGTGGATTCCCGCCATTTAAGAGAGCAGGTCGTCCCCATCAGGGCCTTGAAGATTTTGGCGTAGTGTCCGGAGTGGAGTACGACCAGCCCCATGCCTTCAAGAACGCGCTTTTTAACTTTTGCCACCACGTCGTCCGAGACATCGCCGTGGGCCATGTGTCCCCACCAGACGAGAACGTCTGTCTTATCGAGCACGTCCCCGCCCAAACCATGCTGGCTGTCCTGATCGAGCCAGGCGGTCGTGACATCGAGAACGGAATGCTGCCGGAGAGATGAGGCGATCGCCTCGTGCATCCCGTCAGGATAGATCTCCGCGACTTTTGGATTCTTCTTTTCATGGCGGAACTCGCCCCAGACAACGACGTTGGTTTTCTTTTCCATAGTAGATTTCCGATCATCCTTCGTCAAAGTGTCCCAAGTTGGCAAAGGCAAAAAATGGAAATTCTCCGCGACTTATAAGACTTTCCCGACATACTCTTATCACTGTGCCGGGCACCATTGATTTCTATTCGAAGCAGTTGGAGTCGGCGGTCTCCCGCGTGACCTCGGGAGCCGCACGGATCGTTGTTCCGGAATCTGTCGGACTTCATCGCCGCAGGCCGGGGGCGCACTTTCACCCCACCCCGGAATTCTTTCTGCAGATCGGAGGAGGTTCGGAATTCGAGTGCCCATCAGGAGGCTTCCGGCTGAAAACCGGCGACATTTGCGTCATGCCTGCAGGCGTACCTCATGCGGAGACGGCGCTGAACCTGAGAACCCCCTACAGAATTCTGGTGCTGATGCGGGAGGCAGAGGGATTCATCGCGCTCCAAGGAACAACGAATGCGGCCGGCCAGATCCAAAGCGCCGACATGCGTGGCTTCGAGAGGGGAGGAATGGCTTTCCAGTGTTTGGAGTTGGTTTCAAGGGCGCAAACCCTCCACCGCAGCCTGCGCGGCCAATATATCAAGGCGCTCACCACCGCATTCCTCGCCGCCATCCTTTCAGAAATCCGAAACCCCTCGTCCGGCACGCTCAGAATAGCCTCTCCTCTGGTGGTCGAGGCAGAGCGGCTCGTCCGGGTGGAGATCTCCCGCCTGGACCTCTCCGTCCAATCCGTGGCCGTCCGGATCGGTTGTTCCCCGGACCATCTGACCCGCCTGTTCCGGTGTGAGCACGGGATGTCGCTGGGCGTCTGGATCGCGAAAGAGCGGTTGCAACTGGCTCGCGACCTCCTCTCGCACCCGGAACACAACATCGCCGAGGTGGGCTTGACCTGTGGATTTGCCAGCCCGTCTTACTTCATCCGGGTCTTCAAGGCCTACACGGGCAGCACTCCCAAAGCGTGGAGAATCCAAACGTCATCAGTTCGTCCGGCCGGGCGAGCGCAAGGGAAAATGTTGGCTCCTCCCGCGAAATTCTCTAAACTCACACTGTGACTTTGCGAAATCCATGGCCTGCCGCAGCAGCAATCCTCGCCATGATGCTGGGCGGGTGCGGCAAGCCGGCGCCTGTAGCCTCCAACACCTCTCCCACTCCCACTCCGATGCCTGTCAACGCCACCCCGGTGGGAGCCTTCCTTCCCCTGAGCGGTAGCCAGCAGGCCTTCGGGCAATCGGCGGTGGATGGCATCAAGTTGGCGGTTTCTCAAATCAATGCCGGCGGCGGGCTCGAAGGGCGACCGGTCCGCCTGGTTCTGCGCGATACAAATTCCCGAGGCAACGAAGCCGTCCAGATCGTGCGGCAATTGGTCGGCGAGGAAAAAGTGGTCGCTCTGATAGGGGAAATCGCATCGGAAAATTCCCTGCTGGCCGCACCTGTCGCGGCGGAACTGGGGATTCCGATGATCTCCCCGGGCTCGACCCATGCCGATGTCACCAAGGCTGGCCCGGGAATCTTTCGCGTTTGTTTTGTGGATCCGTTTCAAGGGCGGGTGATGTCGAAGTTTGCGAGTTCGATCGGCGTGGCAAAGGCGGCGATTCTCTATGATCCCACCGATCCCTACAGCACATCGCTGGCAAAAAGCTTCGAGGAGGACTTTCTGGCACGCGGCGGCACGATCTCGGCGAAGGAAACCTGCGCCCGCGCAGCCACCGATTTCAGCGCCCAGCTGCAGGCAATAAAAACCGGGCAGCCTGAAGTGATTTTCCTGCCTGTTTACTACGCGCAAGCGGCGACGATCATCAAGCAGGCGAGACCGCTCGGTATGGACCAGCCATTCATCGGGACCGACGGATGGGAATCCCCGGAGTTTTTAAAAATCGGCGGAGAGGCTGTGAACAACACGTATTTTGCCAGCCACTTTTCGGCCGGCGACCCCTCCGAGAGAACCCGAAAATTTGTCTCCTCCTTCAAAGCCGAATACGGGCGGGACCCCCTCGCCCTGGCCGCCCTCGGATACGATGCCATGAATTTTCTCGCGGACGGAATCCGCCATGCGGGAGGCACCCAACCGGCGGCGCTCCAAAAGGCGCTATCCGAGACCAGGGATTTCCCCGGTGTCACTGGAACGATCACGCTGGATTCCGAACGCAATCCTGCCAAATCCGCCATCGTTCTGCGGGTGGATGCCGGAAAATTCAACTACCTCGAAACTGTCGCCCCGTAGGGCGGCAAACGATCGGGGATGTGAGCGCGAGACCTCATTCTCGATGTCCGTGAGGTGGTGGGCCGACGCCGTCGATCGCATGCCTCCAGGAATCTCGCTTACGCGCAGATCCCGGAATCGGCGGAGGCTTGCGAAATTCAGCCACCCATCCTATCCTCACGTCAACCCAACAAGCAGAACACCATGAAACCCTTCCTCCTCAGCATCGGACTACTCGCCACCTCGTGGCTGCCACTTTCTGCAGCGGCACCAACCGGCGAGCAGCTCCTCCGGCAAATGTCGGCCCGCCTTGCCGGTGCGGATGCCTTCCGATTCGAAGCCACCCGGGATATTGACGCGGCCCTTTTGCCGGGAATTACCTTGTCCGGCAAGGTGCGCATCGCAGCTGTCGTCCAGCGTCCGGGAAAGTTTGCTGCGTGGTCCGAGAGCAAGGCGGACAGCCGCGAGTTTATTGCAGACGGGCACAGCCTCACGATATTCGATTCGAAAAAAAACCTCTACGCGATCGTGCCCATGCCCGCGACGATTGACCGCCTCATCGCGGAGCTGGACGAGAAGTATGGGTTCACGCCCCCGCTGGCCGAATTTGCCGTGAGCGATCCCTATCAGGAATTCCGTCGCCAAGCCCACACCATTGTTTTTCTCGGACGCGAAAAGGTCGGGGCCGGAATTTTCCATCTCGGCGGCGTCGAGTGCGACCACCTCTCCCTGAAAGGGAAGACCGCCGATGCGGAGCTCTGGATCGGCGTCAAGGATCACCTGCCGCGTAAGCTGGTCGCGACGTTTCACCGCGCCGGCCATCCCCAGGTGCGTGTCAACTTCCTGGCATGGGATCTCTCACCGCGAGTATCCTCCGCCGACTTCATCTTCACCCCTCCGAAAGGAGCCCGGAAAATTGAAATGTGGACCACCGCAAAAATGCGGGCAGCCCGCAGACATTAATAAAAAAACTGCCATGAAAATCACTCGCCTCGTCACAGCAGCCATCCTCCTCGCCGCCTCTGCCGCCCAGGCCCGCGACTACGGTGTGAGCAGCCGCTCCGCCGGACGCGGGACCGTTTACTCCGACAACCGCGGGGGAAGTGCCTACGTCGGCCCGCGCGGCGTGGCAGCCCAGGGGGCCAACGGACGGAGTGCCGTCGCCACAGACCGCGGCACTGCGGTCTCGGACCGATACGGTGCCGCCGCTGTCGGCGACAACCGGGCAGTCTATGCGCGGGGCTATGGGACGGCCTATACAGGCGCTGCTGTCGTGACCACCGGCACAGCCGCCGCCCCGCTCCCGGCCGGTTACATCACCGGAATCCCTCCAAATGCTCCCACCTTCATCATCAGCGGAACCACCTGCTACTTCATCAATGGAATTTACTACCACGCGGTCTTCTATGCGGGCAACACGGTTTATGTTCCGATGACCTTCTGACGTCACCGAGAGACCCCTGATGCCAACTAGCACGAGCGGCAACTCAAAATCATCGGCTTCCAAAAAGCGCAAACGAACGGCATCCACAAACGGTGTCGGGCGGGTGAGCACGCGGTTTTTCAAGCACAAAGGCACGCCATTCCCCATGCGCTGCGGCGCCTCGCTGAGCGACTTCACGATCGCTTACGAGACGTATGGAACGCTCAACGCCTCGAGATCAAATGCCGTCTTGGTTTTCCACGCGATGACCGGAAGCCAGCACGCGGCGGGCATCAACACAAACGTTCCCGGCCTAGATGGGCGCTGGACCGACGAGATGCATGTGGGCTGGTGGGATGACTTTATCGGCCCCGGCAAGGCGTTGGACACACGGCGGTTGTTTGTCATCTGCGCCAACTACCTCGGCGGGTGCTATGGCTCCACCGGCCCCGCCTCGAAAAACGGCCGCGGCTGCTGGGGAGCGGATTTTCCAGTGGTCCGCATGGCGGATATTGTGGATTCGCAAATCCGCCTGCTCGACCACTTGCGGATCAAAGTCCTCCACGCCGCGATCGGGGCCTCGATCGGCGGTTACCTCTGCCTGAGTCTCGCGACCAGACATCCCGGACGCGTGAAGATTCTGATCCCCATGGCTGTTGGACCGGAGACCACGATTCTGCAGCGGCTTATGAACTTCGAGCAGATCACGGCGATCGAACTCGATCCCGCATTCCGTGGAGGATCCTACAATCCGAAGTCCCCGCCGCACGACGGCCTTGCGGCTGCGAGGAGAATCGCACACAAAACGTTCGTCTCCCTCGAAGACCTTCACGACCGGGCCCGCGGCGAGGTCAGTTACCACGGCACTCCGCCTTTCGGATGGTATGAGATGAACCACCCGGTGGAATCCTATCTCCTCCATCAGGGTCAGAAATTTGTCTCCCGCTTCGATGCGAACACCTACCTGAGAATCCTCGACGCCTGGCAATGGTTCGACCTGCCGCAGGAAGCCGGTGCCGATGGATTCGAGGACCTCTTCGCCCGCTGTAAGGGGCACCGGTTCCTCGTTTTCAGCATCGATTCCGACGCCTCGTTCCCACCCTGCGAACAGGGGCATCTGGTAAAAATGCTCGAGGCCGCGAACGTGCCTGTCACCTGGATAACTGTCCACTCCGGAAAAGGCCACGACTCGTTCCTGCTCGAGCCCGATCTCTTCACCCCGCACATCGCTCAGATCCTCGGATAACGTATGGCGCTCCTTGGAAAACGTAATCTCCTCTCCATCGTCCGCGAGGGACCGCCGGGGTATTTTCTCGATGATGGGGATGGCGGCGAAATTCTCCTGCCGGGAAAATATCTCCCTGCCGGTTCCAAACCGGGAGAAACGATCGAGGTCTTTATTTACCGGGATTCCGAGGACCGGCTGGTGGCGACCACAGAGACCCCGCTCGCCATGGTCGGGGATTATGCCGCACTGAAAGTCGTGGATGTCTCGCCAAGCATCGGGGCATTCTTGGATTGGGGCCTGGAAAAAGATCTTCTCCTGCCGAGACGCGAACAGGGAGGATTCCGACGGGTCGGCGAGAAAGTTGTCGTCCATATCTTCCTTGATGAAAAGTCGGACCGGATCGTGGCCAGCACCCGCCTGCAGCGCTGGCTCTCAAAAACTCCGCCCGCCTATGCCAAAGATCACCCTGTAAAACTCCTCATCGCAGGACGAACACCGCTGGGATACAAGGCCGTCGTGGACAACCTTTACCAGGGCCTGCTCTACGGCTCCGAACTTTCCGGCCCGCTGGAAATCGGCTCCGGGATGGACGGATTTGTGAAGGAGGTCCGCCCGGACGGAAAACTCGACCTGTCGCTCGACCGGAGCGGCTTCGCCCGTGTGGAGCCGATCACCGGCCAGATCCTCGAGGCTCTGAGAGCCGGCGGCGGCCACCTGCCCTATAATGACGCAAGTCCGCCGGATGCCATCCGGTCCGCTTTCGGCATCAGCAAAAAGGCGTTCAAGCAGGCGATCGGAACCCTCTACCGCAAACGCCTGATCGAGATTGTTGGCAATGGCATTTCGCTCGCTGCTGATAAGTGATTCAGTTTTCAGTGTTCAGTTTTTATGGAGAGACGTATCAGTGCGATGCTGAATGACTGGAAACCGAACACTGAAAACTTATCAAATGATCCGCCCGCTCCGATTGTCACTGCTTCTCTGCTGCGCCATTCTGCCTGCAGCCGCGTTTTCCAAGCCCCCTGCCGATGCGCAGAAGGCGGCTCTGAAAAAGGAACCACCGGACTCGCCGCTTCGCATGCAACTCACCCGCGTGCAGATTCTGCTCGACCGGGCGGGGTTTCGACCGGGAAAAATCGACGGGCTTGGCGGCGAGTTCACGCAGAAGGCAGCCGACCGGTATTCCACCGCCAACGGCCTCCGGCAGGGCGCGCTGCTCGATGTTTCCGGCATCGCCAACCCCTACCGCGAATATACGGTCGCCGATGAAGACATGCGCTGGATCGGCCCGCAGGCTTCCAGCCCTGCCGCGCAGGAAAAACTCAAGGCAATGCTCTACGGCGATCTCTGGGAGCTGGTCGCCGAACGGTTCCATTGCGACCGGGAGTTTCTGCACGAGCTAAACAACTCGATCCCCGAGGACAAAATCGCAGTCGGCTCGGTGTTGCTGGTTCCAGATGTCTCGGAATTCCGGATGGCGGACGTCGTGGCGCTCGAAAAGAAGCGGCGCGAGGAAGCGGCGGCAAAAAAGGCCGCTGCCAGCGCCACTCCCGACCCCTCTGCTTCCCCCACGCCGGAGGCTTCTCACTCGCCCGCTCCAGCACGCCACATTATCCTGCTCCGCCGCGAACGACTCATCGAGGTCTGGGAAGGTGACCGCATCGTGGCATGTTTCCCCTGCACGCCCGGCTCCGCAAAGACTCCGGTGCCGCTCGGAAACTGGCACATCATCGGCAACATCCTGATGCCAAGCTTCCGGTGGGACAAATCGGTGTTGGAAAGCGGCGTCCGCAGTGACACCGCCTTCGAGCTTCCGCCCGGACCAAACAATCCGGTCGGAATCGTCTGGATGGGCCTCAACCGCCCGAGCGTCGGCATGCACGGCACCCCGAATCCCGACCAGATCGGCCGCAACGAAAGCCACGGCTGCATCCGCCTCGCGAACTGGGACGCCTTCCTCCTCACCCAGCTCGTCAAAACGGGCACTGCAGTGGAAGTAAGAGACTGAGCGTTCAGTGGGTGAGCCTGGTGACCATCGCGTAGATGATCAGGCCGAGCAGGACGAGGCCGATGCCGAAGAAGGTGAAGCCGATCGGG
This sequence comes from uncultured Chthoniobacter sp., assembly GCA_964605515.1. Taxonomy (GTDB): domain Bacteria; phylum Verrucomicrobiota; class Verrucomicrobiia; order Chthoniobacterales; family Terrimicrobiaceae; genus QYQL01. The sequence continues at coordinate 6,258 of CAZSDC010000009.1, read as the reverse complement.
CGGGCGATCTTTTTCCACCGATCCCATTCGTCGCGGACGCGGTGCTTGTCGAGGCGGCCTGTGGCGACCAAGCGGTCATACCAACGCTTGCGCTCGTGGAGCATCTCGGTCTTTGAGATGCGGCCGGAAAAGATGACGTTGTCCATCGGGAACTTCTCGAGACGGAAGTGCGTGTTGAAAAAGTGCACGGTGAAGATAAACCCGGCGGCCAGCAGCGCCTCGTCGGAGTGGACGATGAGCGCGATGTTGATTACCCATCCGGGCAGGAAGGAGGTGAAGAACTGCGGGAACCACATGACCAGACCGGACATGCCGATCGCGAAAATCCCCCAGAACACGGCGAAGTAGTCGAATTTTTCCCAATACGTCCAGCGGTCGAACTGCGGCTTCGGTCCCCTGCCGAAGAACCACTTCTGGTGGGCGACAAAATCCCGCCAGTCCTGCATCGACGGCACCATCGAGTCCGCGCCGAAAATGGCTCCCCAGAACCGCTTGAACTGCCACCTGCCGGTTTCGGGATTGCGGAGGACGCTGCGGTTAAGCCACGACGACTTGACCAGATCAAACAGGTGCAAGGCGAAGTACAGGAAGGTCACCAGCGCGCCGAAACGATGAAGCGAGCGGGCGGTCTGGGCTCCACCGATGATGTCAAACATGGTTTTCGCCCAGTCGGTGTAATAGAATTTGAGCGGCATCCCGGTGATGACCAGCAGCAGGAAGCTCGTGACCACCAGGAAGTGGAGGAAGCGGTCGAACGGCGTGAACCGGGTGAACCACTCGTCGTCGCGCTGGATCTCGATCTTCGTCTCGCGGTAGGTCTTCGAGTCGTGCCTGTAGATCCACACCGAGCGGGCAAGCCACAGCAGGGTGTGACCGCCGAAAAATGCGAATACCCCGAGCAAAAGCCCTGTCATCAATACGAACGTGAGGTGCAGGACCGGGTATTTTTTCCCGTCGAGCGGGTTCGCGTGCGGGACGTATTCGGTGAAGCCGACGGTCGCCCCCGGATGGCATTTCGTACAGGTGGCCCGGATGTTCTGCTTGGAAAGATGGGACTCCGGGTTCGAGACCGGGAGGATGTCGTGATCGCCGTGGCAGTCGTAGCAGGCGGCCACGTCGCTGGCGACATTCGGCTGGCCGAGCGCCATCGCCTTGCCGTGGTAGGTGTCGCGGTAATGCTTGAGGCTTTCCTCGTGGCATTTGCCGCAGCGGTTGTCGCTGGCCTGCTTGAAATGCGCGCTGCCGGGGATCTCGATTTCGTGGGCGGTGTGGCAGTCGTTGCAAGTCGGGCCGCGCGAGTCGCCCTTCAGCATCAGCTGGCCGTGCACGCTTTTGTTGTATTTTTCCTCGATGCCGAAGTGGCATTTACCGCAAGTGGCGGCGAGGTTCGCCTTGTTGATCGGCGAGCTGCGGTCCACGCTCCGCCGGATATCGTGGACGCCGTGGCAGTCGTTGCAGGACGGCGCGACGATGAGCCCCATGTTCTGGACCCCGTGACCGTGGATGCTGTCCCGGTATTGCTCGGCGACATGCGGGAAGCGCATGCGGTATTCGTCGGTGATGCCCTTGTTGTCGTGGCACTTCGCGCAGGTGCGGGCGAGGTTCAGCTTGAACACCGGGGAGTTCGGATTCTTGGGCGAAAGCATGTCGTGCGTGCCATGGCAGCTCGTGCAAGTCGCCGCGCCGGAAGAGCCCATCGCCCGGCTCATCCCGTGGATGCTCCCGGCATAAATGTCCGCCTCTACTTTGTGGCAGGACGCGCATTCCACAGGCTTGGGCGCTTTCCCGTCGTCCGGATGTTCCGCCGCCAGGTCGGAGTGGCAGTCCGCGCAATTCAACTTGGCGTGCACCGACGACTGCCGGATCTTTTCGTCCACGAAAAGCGACACCTTTTTGCCGTCGGGCAGATCTTTTGTCAGGTCCTTGTCGTCATGGCACCCGAGGCATGTCTCGTTCGGGATTAAATTCTTGTCGGCAGGGCTCTCGGCATTTGCCGGAATCGGCACCGCAGACAGAACCGTGAGGAGAAAAACGGGAATCAACCGTATTGCTGCACCTGTGAGCATGGAAGCAACCAGAACTCAAAACGTTTTTGGCGGCGGAGGCGAGCCGTTTTCAAAAAAATCAATCATTTCCTCCCTTTGCGAAGCTGACCTGAGGAAATTGTGTGGCGCACCCGGCTGGGATCGAACCAGCGACCATCGGATTAGAAGTCCGGTGCTCTATCCACTGAGCTACGGGTGCAAAATGGGGCCTTGAACGGAATTTGCGCGTTCAGGAAGCCGATTGGGAGTCTTCCAAAAACCGCCGGACAGGTCAACTTATGCCGAGAAAGGCATGAGACCGGTTGGAAACAGACCTGCAGCGGAACCAACCGCAGGAACCTGCTACGATCCCTTTTTCGTTGAGCTTGCCGGGGAGTGATTCATATCCCGCTCGATTTGCTCCATCTGCGCGGGGGTGAACTCCAGCTTGATTTTCTGGCATGCCGCGCGGTGGTTCGCCCCGATCTGGTCGTGTTTCTGTTGTTCGGTGAGCGTGCTGGTTTCGATGGATTTTTTCTTATTCCATTCGGCGACAAGAATCGGCCTGATCTTATCCTGCTGAGCCGGGCTGAGTTTCAGCTTTCCGGCCATCACAGAAAGCTCCTTGGTGACGTCAGGCGGTGTGGCGGTGGAACTGGTTCCGGCAAATGCCAGACAAGGAAGAAAAGCGAGTGCTGCCAGGAGGGAGTGTTTCATGAGTGCTCAGTAAGCCGTGACCGGAGCACAATCAAGGGAATTCAGCTGCAGGGCACACGGCCCGCAGCCCCTTTATTCGGCGCCCCTCTTGCGGCGGAGTTCGAGGAAGCATTCGCCGCCGATGACGGATTGCCGGACAATTTCGAATTCCCGGGGCGGGTTGAGAAACGCTCCCGGAAGTCCGGTGAGGGTGGGAGCCTGCCTGCCGCCCGAAATCAAGGGGGCGACTGTGAGAAGGATGTTGTCAACGAGGTCAAGGGCGGCCAGCGATCTCAGTAGAGCCCCTCCGCCCTCGCACGCCACCCGCCTGACGCTGAATTCGACCCGGAGGATTTCGAGGGACTTCCGCAGGTCCACAGACCGGCGTGAAAAAAGAAACAGCTCAGCTCGGCGCGCGATCTCGGTGCGGAGCCGCGCCGGCATCTGCCGTGTTGAAAAAACGATGATCGGGGAATCGGAGCAGTTGAAAACCATCCAGTCCGGGTCAAGGTCGCCGGCATTCGAAATAATGACCCGCAGCGGATGCCGCGGGAGCCCCATGGAATCCGCGGCGACCGTTGATCGCCCGACGAGGATGGCATCGGCCCCGGCCTGCATTTCCTGCAGCCGGCGCTTGCCAGCGGGAGACGCGAAGCTCTCAGGAGTGAAAGCAACAGGGCTCGTCTTGCCATCCGCCGTCATGGCGAAGTGGGCGGTCACGAGCGGCCTGTCAGCGTGCGTTTTCACGGGCTAACCCTTGGGCTGATCCGGCAAGGGGGAGGCTTTCTCCTCCGCGATCGCTTCGGCGACCTCCGGCGCATAGTTGCGCAGGGCATTCTGGGCGAAACGCGTGATCCAGATGGTGATGAGGACGGTGATGGCAAGCTCGATGGAGTAGGCTGCCCACGCCCATGGGCCCTGGTGAAGCCCCCCCTTGGCGGCGCGACCGATCACCGCGCCGCCATAGGCATACGCCGCGCTGATGGGAAGAAATCCGACCCATGAGGCAAGCAGGAATCGCGGGAAGGAAATTCGCGAAAGCCCGAATGCACAGCTCACGAGGCTGTGAGGGAGAATCGGCGAGATCCGCGTGAGCATAACGAGCTTCCAACCGTCCTCGGCGGCCGCATGGTCAAGGGCCCGGAATTTTCTGCTTCCGGCAAATTTCCGGGCCATCCACCCCCGGAGAAGATAGCGGGTAAACACAAAATTTGCGAGAGCTCCGGCGACGGAGCCCAGGGAGACAAGGAGGGTCCCCGACCAGAACCCATAGACCGCACCAGCCCCGAAACTGAGCACCGAGCCAGGCAGAAATAACACGCAGGATAGCGTGTAGAGAACGACGAACCAAATCCACCCGACCCAACCACTGTGCTCGACCCAGAGCATTCCCTGGTCCATCCAGGCTGTCCAGAGTTCAAGCATGCTTCGTGGCGCGCGCATCCTGCCCGTGCGAAGATATGAGGCATGGGCGGGATGCCCGTGCCACGGCAGAGGAGCCAGTTAAATGGCTTTCCGAGCGTGCAGAATATTTTCTTATGATCAAAGCACCCGGAGGTGAAAGCCCCCGTCCACGTTGATGACTTCGCCGGTGCTGTAGGGAAATGCCCCTGAGGCGATAGCAGTCACAGCCCGCCCGATATCGTCCGGCCGACCCCAACGGTTAATCGGGGTCAGGCCTTCGGCAAAGAGCTTGTCATATTTTTCTTTCACGGGACCGGTCATGTCGGTCTCGATCACGCCGGGGCGGATCTCATAAACTCCAATGCGGGATTCGGCGAGGCGGACGGCAAAAAGTTTCGTCATCATCGCGAGCCCGGCCTTCGCGATGCAGTAGTCGCCGCGGTTCACGGAGGCGGTGTAGGCCGAGATGCTTGTCACATTCACGATCGCTCTGGGAAAATCCGCATGGGGCGCGCACTTGATCATCCACTTCGCGGCCGCCTGGGTGAGAAAATAGGGACCCTTGAGGTTGATCGAAATCAGGCGATCGAAGCTCTCCTCTCCTGCGTCGAGAAGGTCCGCACGGACATTCGGGGCGACCCCGGCATTATTGACAAGAAGGTCAAGGCGACCGAACGAAGACTTCACAAAGTCCAGAATCCGGGCGCGGTCGGCAGCGAGCGAAATGTCGCCCTGGCAGATTTCGACGCGGATGCGTCCGGCCCCGGCTTCGAGGCAGAGGGCGCGGCATTCGTTGGCGGCGGACTCATTGCCGGCATAATTGATGACAAGGTCGTGCGTGGCGGCTTTTGCGAGAGTGAGCGCAATCCCGCGACCGATGCCGCGCGATGCGCCCGTGATCAGGGCGGTGGGATTCATTGTAACTTTTTCTCCAGGATTTCTCCGGCGATGGCGGGATTGGCTTTGCCTTTGGACAGCTTCATGAGCTGGCCCTTGAGGAAGTTCAGAGCGCTTGTTTTTCCGGATTTGTAATCAGCGACAGGGCCAGGATTGGCGGCGATGACGTCATCGGCAAGCGCCTCGATCGCGCCGGTATCGCTGACCTGCTTGAGACCCTTTTCTTCAACAATTGTGGCGGCCTGTTTTCCGCTGGTAAACATCTCGGCGAACACCTCTTTTCCCTGGCGCGAATTGATCGCTCCCGAATCAATGAGGTTGACGAGTTCATCCAGCCCCTCCGGCGGAACCGGACATTCTCCGATGCCGAGGGAAGCCGATGCCAGCGCACTCTGAAGGTCGTTCAGGATCCAGTTTGCCACGTTCTTTGGCTTCTTCGCCCCCTTGGCCGCCCTCTCAAAATATGCCGCGAGGCCGAGATCGTTGGCGAGCACGGACGCGTCGTATTCGCTGACGCCGAAGTCCGCGACGAACCGCGCGCGCTTGTCCCACGGGAGTTCCGGCTGCCGGGCCCGCGCCGCGGCGACGAGGGCTTCGGTGCGGACCGGGAGGAGGTCCGGATCGGGAAAATACCGGTAGTCGTGCGCACTTTCCTTGATGCGCATGAGCGTCGTCTCCCCGCGCACATCGTCCCAGCGGCGGGTCTCCTGGGCAAGCACCCCTCCCCCGCGAAGGATTTCAATCTGGCGCGGGATCTCGTAGGCCAGGCCACGACGAACACCGGAGATGGAGTTTAGATTTTTTAGTTCGATTTTTGTTCCGAATTTTTCGGTGCCGACCGGGCGCACCGAGACGTTCACATCGCATCGAAGCTGGCCCTTCTCCATGTCGGCATCGCTGATCCCGCCGTAGATCATGAGTTGCTGGAGGACGGTCAGGTAGGCAAACGCCTCCTCCGGCGAGGCGATGTCCGGCTCGCCAACGATTTCGAGAAGCGGCGTTCCCGCGCGGTTGAAATCAATCCCTGTGGCCGTCTCCATGTGGAAGCTCTTGGCCACGTCCTCCTCGAGGTGGATGCGGACCAGCCGGACCTTCTTGTCCTTCGTCTCAATCGTCTTCTGGGCGTCTTTCGGATAGGCCAGGTCGTGGAGCGGGACCGCCCCGCCGAGGCAGAACGGCACATCATACTGGCTGATCTGGTAGTTCTTCGGCATGTCCGGATAGAAATAGTTTTTGC
>CAZSDC010000008.1:13520-43176 GCA_964605515.1 uncultured Chthoniobacter sp. | reverse complement strand
CCAAGGCCGCCAGCGACCACCTGGTCCGCGCCTACCACCACACCTACGGCCTTCCAGTCCTGACCACGAACTGCTCGAACAACTACGGCCCGCTCCAGTTCCCGGAAAAACTCATCCCCCTCATGATCGTGAACGCGCTTGCCGGAAAGCAGCTTCCCGTCTATGGCGACGGCCAACAAATTCGCGACTGGCTCTATGTCGGCGATCATTGCAGCGCCATCCGGAAGGTTTTGACCGGCGGAGAAATCGGCGAGGTTTACAACATCGGCGGGTGGAACGAAAAACCGAACATCGAAATCGTCCATACGATCTGCGGGCTTCTCGACGGGATCCGCCCGAAGGCCGACGGACAATCCTACCGCACGCAGATCACCACGGTAACCGACCGTCCCGGCCATGACAGGCGCTATGCGATCGATGCCGGAAAAATCGAGCGTGAGCTCGGCTGGCGGCCGTCCGAGACTTTCGAAACCGGGATCCAAAAAACCGTCCAGTGGTATCTTGACCACCAGGCGTGGGTTGCCAATGTGCAGTCGGGTGCTTACCGCGACTGGGTCGAAAAAAACTACACCGGGCGGACAGCGTGAAAATCCTCTTGTTCGGAAAGTCCGGGCAAGTCGGCTGGGAACTCCAGCGCAGTTTGGCACCACTTGGTGATCTGATCGCTCTCGGCTCGGCAAGCACCGAACTTTGCGGCGATCTCCGGAACGCCGACGGCATAGCGGAAACTGTCCATCGGACCGCTCCGGATGTGATCGTGAATACATCTGCACACACCGCTGTTGATAAAGCCGAATCCGAGCCAGAGCTGGCCGAAGCGCTCAACGCCCGCGCACCGGAAACTCTTGCGAAGGCAGCACTCCAGTGTGGGGCTCTCCTCGTGCACTACTCCACAGACTACGTTTTTGACGGAAGCGGGACCAAGCCCTGGACCGAATCGGACCCCACCGGACCGCTGAGCGTCTATGGCCGGACAAAACTCGCCGGCGAGCAGTCTGTCGTGCGCTCGGGATGCCGGCATCTGATCTTCCGAACAAGCTGGGTCTATTCCGCAAAAGGAAAAAACTTTGCCAGGACGATTCTCAAATTGGCCGCCGAGCGGGAGACCCTTTCCGTGATCTCCGATCAGACCGGGGCGCCGACCGGAGCCGATCTCCTCGCCGATGTCACCGCGCACGCGCTGAGGCAGGCGCGCCGGGACCAGTCGCTTTCGGGCATCTTCCACCTCTGCGGCGCCGGAGAAACCTCATGGCACGGATACGCGACATTCGTTTGCGAATTCGCGCGTCAGGCAGGCCTTGCGCTGAAAGTCAAAACCATCGAGCCCGTTCCAAGCAGCGCATTTCCGACCCCAGCTCACCGCCCTCTGAATTCACGCCTCGACACCTCGAAGCTGCGCTCGACGTTTGACCTGAACCTGCCGCGCTGGCAGGATGGCGTAGAACGCATGCTGCACGAAATCCTCCCAGAAAAACCATGAATAATCGCAAAGGCATCATCCTTGCCGGCGGCTCCGGAACCCGCCTGCACCCGATCACCCAGGCCGTCTCCAAACAGCTTCTGCCGGTTTACGACAAGCCCATGATCTACTATCCGCTGAGCACGCTCCTTCTCGCGGGCATCCGGGAAATCCTCATCATCTCGACCCCGCACGATCTGCCTTCTTTCCGTCGGCTACTCGGCGACGGGTCGCAATTCGGCGTTTCGTTTTCATTCTGCGAGCAGCCCAGCCCGGACGGTCTGGCCCAGGCGTTCATCCTCGGGGAATCGTTTCTCGGCGGAAGCCCGGCCGCGCTCGTGCTCGGAGACAATCTTTTCTACGGCAGCGAACTCACCCAGGTGCTCCTTGAGGCCGATGCCTGGCGCGAGGGAGCCACGATTTTTGGCTACGAAGTGACAAATCCTTCAGATTACGGGGTCGTCGAATTTGACTCGAACGGGAAGGCGATCTCGCTCGAGGAAAAACCGGTGAACCCTAAAAGCCGCTGCGCCATCCCCGGCCTGTATTTCTATGACGGGCGCGTTTCCGCCCTCGCCCGCTCGCTCAAACCCTCGCGCCGTGGGGAACTCGAGATCACGGACCTGAACCGGCTTTACCTCGAAGAAGGCACCCTTCGCGTTAAACGCTTCGGGCGCGGCACCGCCTGGCTCGACACAGGCACTCACGAGTCCCTGCTCGAGGCAGGCGATTTCGTCCGCGCCATTCAGAACCGCCAGGGCCTCCAGATCGCCTGCCTTGAGGAAATTGCTTACACCAAGGGATGGCTGACCGTTGACGAACTGAAAGTAACGGCGGCGCGGTTTGGAAAATCCTCTTACGGCACCTACCTGAAAAACATCCTGGAAAGAACCCACCCATGAGAGTCGAACACCTCAAAATTGAAGGAGCCCTGCTGCTCCAGCCAAAAACCTTCGGCGACGAACGCGGGTTCTTCCTCGAAATGTGGAATCGAAAAACCTTCGCCGAAATTGGTCTCGACGTGGACTTCGTCCAGGACAACCACAGCCGCTCGGAGAAATATGTGCTGCGCGGGATGCACTACCAGGTGAACGGCGCCGCCCAGGGCAAACTCGTTTGGGTGTCGAGCGGGGCAGTCTTCGATGTGATCGTTGACCTTCGCGAAGGGTCGCCGACGTTCGGCAAGTGGGACGGACGCCTCCTCACCGGGGCCTGCCACGAACGCCTCTGGGCCCCGCCCGGCTGCGCGCACGGGTTTCTTGTCGTGAGCGACTACGCCGACTTTCACTACAAATGCACTGACTACTACTCGCCGAAAAACGAGCGCGTTCTCCGATGGGATGATCCCGAAACCGGCATCTTTTGGCCCATGCCTGTCGGGCTCAAACCAAAAGTCGCCAACCGCGACGCGGCGGCACCCGGGTTTTCGGACTGCGAAAAATACGCGGCCGGCTCAGTGCTCGGCCTTGGGTTTCCGGCATCCCCGGCTCCCCGGTAAGGCGGCAATCCCTTCTCGCAGAATTCGCGGAGGGGTGGTAGTAAGTGGGGCAGCATGGAACCCATCATCACCTACAACGTCATTCCTAAACTCCCGTCCGAACTCGAGCCGCTTCGGGAGATGGTTTACAACCTCTGGTGGACGTGGGAGCCTTCGGCGAGGCGCCTGTTCCGGTTTTTGGATATTCCGCTCTGGGACGCGACGAATCACAACCCTCTGAGGATGCTGCAGACCTGCCGCCAGGCACGGCTGACCGAGGTGGCGGACGACGAGCATTTCCTCAAGGATTTGCACCTGGTCTATTCCAGGTTCCAGGCCTACACGGCAAGGAAGGACACCTACGGAAAACTGCGTCACGAGACGACCCCGCTCCAGCATCCTGTGGCCTACTTCTCCGCAGAATACGGGTTCCACGAGTCGTTTCCCAACTATTCCGGCGGATTGGGCATCCTCTCGGGGGATCACTGCAAGTCCGCATCCGATCTCGATCTCAATTTTGTGGCGGTCGGGCTCCTCTACCGCGACGGATATTTCAAGCAACAGATCAACAAGGATGGCTGGCAGGAAGCCGTGAGCCTGAACCAGAATTTTCACCACCTCCCGGTGCAGGAGGTCAAGCTCGATGGGACTCCTCTCAAGGTTTCGGTTTCCTTTCCGGATCGGGAGGTTTTCGCCAAGGTCTGGCGGCTCGCTGTCGGCAGGATCAATCTCTACCTGCTTGACACGATGCTGCCTGAGAATGCTCCCGAGGACCAGCTCATCACCGCGCAGCTTTATGGCGGGGATCAGGAGTTCCGGATCCGGCAGGAAATCGTTTTGGGAATGGGCGGCTGCCGGGCTCTGCGCGCGATGGGGATCGAGCCCCAGGTGTTTCATATGAACGAGGGGCACTCGGCATTTCTCGTGCTGGAGCGAATCCGGGAATACGTCCGCAAGGAGGGCCTCGACTTCAGCTCGGCGCTCCAGGTCGTCGCGGCTTCGAGCATCTTCACGACGCACACGCCGGTTCCGGCAGGCAACGATGCGTTCTCCCACGCCCTCATGGCAAAATACTTCGCTGCCTATCCCCAGCACGTGGGGATCACTTTCGACCGGCTTTTCGCACTCGGACAGGCGACGGTCGATCCCGAGAACACTTTCAGCATGACGGTCCTCGCCCTGCGGACCAGCCGGTTTGCGAACGGGGTCAGCAAGCTGCACGGAGAGGTCAGCCGCGGGCTTTGGAAAAATGTCTGGAAAGACGTACCCGAAGCGGAGGTCCCGATTACGAGTATCACAAACGGGGTCCACATCAAAACCTGGGCCGCCGGGGAATTCCATGACCTCTATGAAAAATACCTCGGAAAAGACTGGGAAGACCAGCTGACCAATTCGGACTACTGGCGCGGGGTCATTGACATCCCGGACGAGGTCCTCTGGAACCTCCACCAACTCCTCAAGCAGCGCACAATCGACTTCCTTCGGGAGAGGATTCATGCGCAACGCCTCCGCAACGGTGAGCCACCGGAAGAGGTCCGTCACGCAAACAGGCTCCTGAATACCGAGGTTCTCACTATCGGCTTCGCCCGACGGTTTGCCACTTACAAGCGGGGGACACTCCTGTTCCGAGATCTCGATCGCCTGATCAAACTGGTGACGAACCACGAGCGCCCGGTCCAGTTTGTTTTTGCCGGAAAATCCCATCCGGCCGACGACGGAGGTAAGAAACTGATCCAGGAGGTTTATCAGCACTCGCGGGATCCCCGGTTCGATGGCCGGATCGTCTTTATCGAGGACTACGACACAAATGTGGGGCGCCGCCTCTCCCAAGGGGTCGATCTCTGGCTCAACAACCCTCTCCGGCCCCTCGAAGCCAGCGGCACCAGCGGGATGAAGCTCCCACCCAACGGCGGGCTCAACTTCAGCGTGCTCGATGGCTGGTGGCTCGAAAGCTGGAATGGCAAGAACGGCTGGGCGATCGGGCCGGAGATCACGGCCGGCTCGGAAGCGCTCCAGGACCAAGTGGACGCCCAAAGCCTCTTCCACGTGCTCGAGAACCAGATTATCCCGCTCTACTACGCCAAGCCCGACGGCCGTCTCCCTCTCGCTTGGATCCAGCTCATGCGGGAATCCATGCGAACGATCGTCCCGGTATTTAATACTTCCCGGATGGTGTCGGAGTATAATGAACGGCTTTACGAACCCGCTGCTGCAGCCTTCGCGGCCCTCAGCGCGAAGCATTGCGCCAACGCGGTCGCCCTCAGTAAATGGAAGTCGGAAATCCGTTCCCAGTGGCCGCAAATCCGCGTTCTCGATTACGAGATCGGCTACCAGATCCCGGACGGTAACACAGCGCAGGAGATCTTCTTTGTCGGCGAGCAGATGACTGTGACCTCGCACGTTCACCTTGGCCCCGTAAAGCCGGGCAACGTGCGCGTCCAAGCCTATTACGGGCCTCTGGACAAAAACCGGATCGTGGGCGCGACGTTCACCGATCTCACGATGGAAAAGAATAGCAGCGACGGAAACTACGTGTTCTCAGGCCTCATCCCTGCAAGCGAAAGCGGAAGCTACGGGCTGAATATCCGGGTGATCCCGACGCACCCGCACCTCACTCAGGACCACGAACTGCGCCTGATCACCTGGGCGAGATGACGCCTGCGCTCTCGACATGCTGGAATTCCTGCCGCCACAAAAGCGGCTTGGCCATGGTCGAGGAAATCCTCAGGCTGGGCTTCGATCGCATCGAGCTCGGCCACGGGTTGTCAGCCCCGTTGTTTGAAGGCGTTTTAGATGCCCGGAAAAAGCACCGCATTTCGATCGGCAGCGTTCACAATTTTCTGCCATCGCCAGTAGAGATCCGCGCCGACGATCCGGACTGTTACGAATTCACCTCCCACCGTCCGGCCGACCGCGAGCGGGCTGTCCGCCTGACCCGCCAAACGGTTGATTGGGCGGAAAAGCTGGAGGCTCAATTTGTGGTTGTCCATTGCGGTCGAATCCGATCGCTCAACCTCACCGCAAGGCTCCGGGGGATGGTGTCGGATGGAAAATATCTGGCCCGGGAATATACCCGCCTCAAGCTCGACGCCGTGAAAAAACGCGAACGCATCGCCGAGGTCTATCTTCAGCGGGTCCTGGAATGCCTGACCGACGTGGTTGATTATGCGGGCACTAAAGGGATCCGGATCGGGATCGAGAACCGCGAGTATTACGAGGCCGTGCCGACAGAGCGCGAGCTGGTCACATTCCTGCGACGCCTGGATTCCGCGCACGTCGGATACTGGCACGACTTCGGCCACGCCCAGATCAAGCACAACCTCGGACTTATCAATCACCGGCAATGGCTGGAAGCCACCGCACCGCTTGCGCTTGGTTGCCATGTCCATGATGTCAAGTGGCCGTTCCGCGACCACTGCGCCCCGTTTACCGGAGAGATTGATTTTGAAAACCTGCTTCCTCTCTTTCCAAAATCCTGCGCCATGGTATTTGAACTCTCTCCGCGCACACCCGTGGAGGACGTCCTCGCCGCAAGGGACCGCTGGACCCGCACATTTTCCCAATGAAAAAATTTCTTCTGCCAGTCATTCAAATCCTGATCACCGTCGGCCTGCTGTGCTGGATTTTCCGCGATCCGGAGCAAAACCGGAAGATGCTGGAAGCGATCGGAAAGGCGAAGGCGGATGGTGGGCTATGGTGGTTCCTACCCGGCATCGCTGCACTCGGCATCGCGCTTCTGCTCCAGACACAGCGCTGGATGATTCTCCTGCGTGTCCAGAATATCAACGTCTCCTTCTGGCGGGCGCTGAGAATCATGCTCTCGGGAATGTTTTTCAATCTGTTCCTCCTCGGCTCGACCGGCGGCGATGTCATCAAGATTTTTTTCATCATGCGTGAAACACCGGACAAAAAGGCCGGGGCGCTTCTCAGTGTCTTCATCGACCGCGTGGTTGGTATCCTCGCCCTTGCGGCGGTTTCCGCTGTCGTCATTCTCATTCGTTGGCAGGACCTGATGAAATCCGCTCCCGCTGGCGTCCTTACGGTGGCAGTTATCTTGGGCGGCTCGCTCGGCTTCATCTTTGCGGCATGGATCGTGGACCGGCTCAACCTGACATCAAAATTACCGCACTGGCTGCCGATGCACGACAAGATCGTCGAAGCCGCGGCGGCCTTTTCCCAATATGCCAAAGCCGGCGGTGCCGTGGGCCGGGCATTCCTGCTCTCGATTCCGGCTCACCTCCTGTTTTTTTCCTCCTTCTTCTTTGCCTCCAAAGCCTTCAGTGCGGGCCTGAGCCTGATCAGCATCTACTGTGTCATGCCGGTCGTTTCGACGGTGACGGCTCTTCCGATCAGCCTCGGAGGCGCGGGAGTGCGTGAGGGTCTGTTCATCACCCTGCTCGGCGCCCTCTACCAGACCCCAAAGGAAATCGCGATGTCGATTTCGATTTCCGGGTTTCTTATGGTTGTCTTCTGGAGCCTTGTCGGCGGCCTTGTCTATCTCCTCTACCGGTCGAGCTCTCCGGGCAGCCCGAAGATTTCTGAAATGGAGAAATCGGTCGCGGAGGAAGAGCACATCATCGAGGAGAATGCGGAGAGCGGACGCAGGATCGGGCAGTGAAAACGGGACTCAGGGCGCGACGCGATAAAGGTGCACCGCCCACGGGGCAAATTTGTCGGTGAACACGCCGTCCTTCACAGCGAGTGTCCGGTTTTCGTCGAGAGCTTCGACGGGGCGCTCACCGCGGGAGTTTCCGATGCGGAATGTCGCAGTGGTATTTTCCCCGCTCATCTCCGCAGCAAAGACATAAAGATCACCGTCCTTCTGTTTTGCCAGGAAATCCACCGGAATATTCCCAGGTTCGCAAACGACAGACACGCGGTCATTTGCCGTCGGGCCGTTCAGCACCGGAGCGAGGCGGGTGATTTGACGGTTGACCGCGGTGACCGCCGCCAGCATTTCCGGATCATCCAGCAATGCGGATTCACTGAAGCGCGGCTTCCATTCGTGCACGAAATAAATCAGCCCGCGCGAACCGTGGATCAGCGACATCCAGACCTCGCAACGGACTTGGTGCGGCGTCGCCTTTTTTGCGGGATTTTCGATGTGAGTGCATTCGATGCAATTCCAGACAGCGCGACCGGACCCGGCCCATTTGGCCAGGCGGTTAACACCGCGAGCCACAATCCAGAGCTTCCCGGCGATCTCTGGCGAGTCGTGAACGGCCGGGTAGATGTCGAACGAGGCGATATCGCAGCCCCGGAGGTATTCCGGATAATCCTCCGGATGGTTGCTTCGCACGCCACGGCCGATGTAGCCGTCCCACGCGACTCCCTGCCCAAGGTTCAACAGGACCGGTCGCGACGGATCGCGCCCCTTGATGGAATGGTATCCCGCGATGATCTTGTCCGGCGGAACTGGCGGCCCGTAACCCGCTCCCTTCGCGAGCGGCTGCGCGTTGTCGGGCTCATCTCCGTGCATCCAGCCAAGGATTGTCGGATCGTCGAGATGCTTAAGCCCGGTCGCGTTCTGCTCGCAAACGACCAGCATCCCCGCACGCCGCAGCTCCGCAAGCTGGTCCTCCGTTGGCCCGTTCCAAAGCCCGACATAGGTATTGAATCCGGCCTCCCGGTATTGGCGGGCTTTCTCTGGAGATTGGAGCCAGACGGCGATCGGGAAAAAATCCGGATCCGAAAAATGCCCTCGAGCCCGGATATTGGCGGGCGCCGGTGACTCGGCCATCAACGTGATCGCGCCCGCGGCCAAAGCCGCGGAGCATAGAACCGGCAGAATTTTTACGGTCATCGCACTTGATTCAGAGAGAAGATTTCGCCGTCTCAACTTCGCCCCACATCGTGACGGCCCCAAACCGCCGGAGCAAATATAAATAGGTCGGACAGCCACTCTCCTCATCGAAATGCGGGGGGACAACCCACCAGCGATTGCATTTTGGCTTCGCGCTTTGGCCGCAACTGTTCCAGAATGCCACCGGATATGCCAATTCAGCTCAAAGCAACAAACCTCGAAAGATCTTTCCGGATTAGCAAAACAACCATCCAGGTCCTGCGCGGGGTTAGCCTCGATATCTCCAGCGGCGAGGCCGTGTTCCTTTGCGGGGCCAGCGGGGCCGGAAAGACCACCCTCCTTTACACGCTTGCCGGCCTCGAAACGCCGGAGTCGGGAGCCGTTGAATTTGAAGGCCAGTCGCTCTACACCATGGGCTCGGACCGGCTCACCCGGCTCAGGAACCGCCGGATGGGCTTTGTCTTCCAATCATATTTCCTCCTCCCTGAACTAACCGCCCTGGAAAATGTCCTCGTCCCTTCGATGATCGGAGGCAAATGCTCGGTCGAGAAGGGTGCCGCACTCCTCGAAAGGGTGGGGCTTTCCGAGCGGCTGCACCACCTCCCTGCCGAACTGAGCGGCGGCGAGCAGCAGCGGGTCGCCATCGCCCGGTCGCTCATCAACGATCCGGCGATCCTCTTCGCCGACGAACCCACCGGAAATCTGGACTCCCACACCGGCGAGGCCATCATCGAATTGCTTCTTGGCGTCGCACGGTCCGAGAACCGAACGCTCGTCGTTGTGACCCATGACGAGCACCTTGCACAGCGGGGAGACCGTCTCCTGCGGATCGAGGACGGCCGCCTGGCAGCGAAAACCTGATTCCCATGGCCATCGACTATCCGGCCCCGTTTCTCCAGCTCACGCGCGAACTGCGTCGGCTCCCAGGCATCGGACCGCGCAGTGCCGAGCGG
The DNA here is from genome assembly GCA_964605515.1 of uncultured Chthoniobacter sp. Taxonomy (GTDB): domain Bacteria; phylum Verrucomicrobiota; class Verrucomicrobiia; order Chthoniobacterales; family Terrimicrobiaceae; genus QYQL01. The sequence goes on along the minus strand of CAZSDC010000008.1, from coordinate 33,484 downwards.
ATCGCTCTTTGGATCCTTTCGAACCAAGATGCCCGCCCGGCCCAGCTTGCCGGAGCGGTCGCATCGGCTGCCTCAGCGATCCACGCCTGCAAACATTGCGGGTTTTTTGCGGCGGAAGACCTCTGCGAGATCTGCCTTCAGCCCTCGCGCAGCGGACACGAGCTCTGTGTTGTCGAGCAGGTCACCGACATCCTGCCACTCGAAAAGACTGGCTCGTTTCGCGGCCTCTACCACGCGCTGGGCGGACGGCTGGCTCCCCTGGACCACATCGGACCCGATCAGCTCAGAATCGAACCGCTCCTTCAACGCCTCCACACCGAAAAACCCTCCGAGATCATCCTCGCACTGAGCGCCGATGTCGAAGGCGAGGCGACGACGAATTACCTCGTCGAGCTCCTCGAACCATCTGGAATTCCGCTGACCCGGATCGCTCACGGACTCCCGGCTGGCGGCGGACTCGAACACTCCGACCAGATCACCCTGCAACGGGCGCTTTCCGGACGACGACCGGTGGCGGAAAGATGAGCGGTTCAGACAAAAGGCGGATCTCATAATCCGAACAATCGCGGATTTGCCTGCCCTGACACGCTCTGGTAGAGGGCAAGTCCTCAGCACTCCTGAGATAGGCCACGTAAAAAACAACGGGGCGCATATTCAATCGATATTTTCTGGGCAGTTATGCAACTACTAAACTTTTGCCGCAGAAAGGCCTCTCATAAACAACAAATTAACGAAATACAACCTGTTGTTTGTTTTAAACAATTATTATTGACTTCCTTCTCGTTTCAGCGATAAATTCAAAAAAGAAATGAAAACTGCGGCTATACAGATTCTCGGCATAGCACTGATCGCTTTTGCGATCTCGAATGGCAGCGCGCGAGCTGGTCAAGTCTATCTCGGAGTCGATTCTGGCGATGTCACAAACGCGAACCCAGCCGGCGTGCAGACGCGTTACAAAATTTCCAGCACCAACTGGGACGCGATGATCGGCAACGCGGTGCAGCCGATCGTTCCCGCGTCCATCAACGCGAAGGATCTGGGCAATAACTCGGCTTTATCCGGCACGCCGTTCAGCTACGAAGTGACAAACCTCGTCGGCCAAGGTCTGTATTTGTCCCTGAAAAACCTGAATACCAATTATACGACGGTGCTGAGCTACGGGAATTTCGCAAGCTCCCCGGTGGCTTCAAATTTTTGGCAGAACGCGACCAGCTTGAACGGCGTCTTCCCTCAAACCACACCTTACAACGCCCTCCACCTCTATGCGCAGGCCAGCACGGTGGGAGACCAAGTCGTTTACGCGAACGCCAGTTTCACAATCAACACTCCAGGGATCACCCTCAACGGTCTTCTCCCAGCCTCCGGCTCAGCCCAATATGGAGTAAACACCACCACGCAAAGCTACATCGCCTATTTTAATGACAACGGCACGAAGGGCGATCTCTCGAGCATCGGGTGGACGTTCAAATCCAATGTGACGGTATCGCGGACCACGGCCTCAGGAAGCGGCGAGAGCGCCAAGTTCGAATTCACCGGCAAGACGCTGGACTACACACCTCCGGGAGGTGGCGTAGCCGCCGTGCCGGAAACCAGCACCTGGATCATGGGCTTCCTCGCCTTGGGTGCCGTCGTTTTCATGGTCCGGCGCAACGCCAACTCGTCCGTCTAACCCTGCAGGCACCGCTCGCCGCGCAGTTCGAGCACGCGCCGGACGACCTCCTCGATAAGGTTGTTCGGGCAACTGGCACCTGCTGTGACGCCAACAGCCAGCGGACCGTTCAAGGGAAGCCAATCCGGGGATAGGATCTCCAGTTTTTTGTGCAAGTCGTAATGGCGGATTTCGTGGGCCGAGATGAGGCAACCAGCATTCTTCACAAACCAGGTCGGACGGTCTTTTGCGCCGATTTCCACGAGATGGGTCGTGTTTGAACTATTATAGCCTCCGATGACAATGAGCAGGTCCAGCGGCTCTTTGAGGAGTTCGAAGAGCGCATCCTGTCGCTCCTGAGTGGCCCCGCATATGGTGTCAAAGAACCGGAAGTTCGCCGTGCTTCCACCATCTCGCCGCGCGATGGCTTCGCGAACGAGGGACTGAATGGTTTCTGTTTCGTTGCGGAGCATCGTGGTCTGGTTTGCCACACCGATGCGCGCGAGGTGGATCAACGGATCGAATCCCGGGCTGGTGGCGCCGGAAAATTCGGCCAGAAATTCCTCCGCGTCTCCGCCATTCTCCAGAAAATCGCAAACCCGCCCGGTCTGGTGCAAATCGAGGACAATGAGGTAGTGCCCGGTGCCGTCCGGACCGAGCGCCCGCGATGCGGTCGCACGGGTTTCCTCGTGCGCGGCCTTGCCGTGAATAATGGACGTCACCTGCTCCGTGGCGTTTTGTCGAACGCGTTTCCATACACTCATCACGTCGCCGCATGTCGTGTCCACCACCTGGCAGCCGAGATCGCGGATCCGTTGAACGGTCTCCACCTCTGCGCCGAACGCGGGGACGATCACCACATCGCTGGCTCCGAGTAGGGAAAGATCCTCGAAGGACGGACGGGGATTGAGGTGCCGGATTCCGAGGGCCGACATCTGGGCGTTCACATCCGGGTTGTGGATGATCTCGCCGAGCAGAAATATCCGGCGGTCGGAAAAAACCTTCCCGGCCGCATAGGCCAGATCGATGGCGCGCTCGACCCCGTAGCAAAACCCGAACTGCTTCGCGAGCCGGATCGTTGTCGGGCCGGCTTCAAGCACCCCCCCCCGGGCCCGGATTTTTTCCACCAGCTCGCTTCTGTAGTGGCTTTCCACCTGGGCCTGCACATGGGACATCACATCCGGCGTGCGCAGGTTGACCCGCGAGGAAGGGGCAGGCTTCACCAACTCAGGGCTGGTCGCGGAGAGCGTCGCTCGGGTATTTCTTGAAGGCCGCTGGAGAGATGGTGAGCGCCTTTGGCGGATCAGGATCGTTGTAGTCCTGCGGGCGCGGAGGATTTTTTCCGAGCGTCGCATCTTCCGGCTGGGTTTGAGCGATGCTCACCGGGGTGCCGATCCTGACGAGTTCGTAGAGCTCGCGCGCGGCGTGCTGGTGGATCCTCAGACAGCCGTGCGTGCGGGGGACAGGCCAGACGGAACCGACATGGAATCCATAGCCGGGGGCGAAGCCCACCCAGTATTGCATGGGGTAGCCCACGTAGTGATAACCTCCACCAGGGCACTGGCCGCTCGTGCCAGCAATGATGTTGCTGCCGTTCGACCAGAACCCATACGAGCCGGAGCGCTTGTTTTCGATCTTTTCGATGACGGTAAAGTTGCCTTTCGGGGTGGGCTTGGCCGGCAGACCAATGGCGGTGGCGGTGACGAGCAGTGGCTTGTTGCCCTCCATCACGTAAACCATGCGGTCCTGGAGCGATACCTTCACGCGTACGTTCGCGGGATTTTTCGGCTTGTAGCCGACAGGATCGTAGACCTGCCGCGGGGTTACCGTCTCGCAACCGCTGAGGACAACAGCCGCGAGAGCCGGGAGAATGAGAAATTTGTAGTTCATGCTGCTTGTCAAAAAGGCGAAAACCGCCGGTTTGTCAAATAGTTGGTTGAAAAATAAGAGGGATTGCCGCAAGCGCATGGCTCGTTATTGTCAGAAAATGTATCAAGAGCATGACTTCCACTACGCGATGGAAAACACACGCGTCGTGGTCAGCCCGCAGAGCGGGATCGAGACGTTCGGGACGACGCGCTTCCACTTCTCCCTCGTCAGCGAATTGCTGGACCAGGTGGATACGGTACGGATCCGGAACGGCCGCATCGAGGCCGAGCGCCCGCGCATCGTATCGCCCCACCACTTCAGCAAGCTGCTCCTGGACGGCTTCGGAGACGATGCCCGCGAATACGCCGACTGGATCGAATCCAACGGGTCCACGCTCAAAATCCTGCGATACGGCTTCCAATTCCGGAAAACAGATCTCTCCGAGCAGGTCGTCCGCGAACCGATGGAGACCGCCCTTGAACGCCTCGAGAAAAAAATTGGCGCGGGCAACGATCCCCTGGCAGCCCTGATCGCCGGAGTGGACGATGCCTGGGAAGTCTGCCTGCTGAAATTTTCGATGGAGATGATCCAGCGCTCCGCCGGAGGAAATGTGGACGAGTGGAAGCGGAGGGGATTGATTTGATTTCCGCGTTTCCATTTTCCCGCCGCATTGCGTAGGATTGTCAGCCATGATTGCCAGAGCCCTTGTTATCCTGCTTCTCGTCGCCGCCATTCTTGGGGGCACCGCCTACTTTGCCTACGAGCTGTATTTCAAACCCAAGAAGCTCGATGTGGAGGAGAAGCAGCTGGCAGCCGTCGTGCCGCCCCCGCCTCCCGATCCCAGCATGCCGGCCTTCGAGAAACTCAAACCCGTCCTCGATCTCAATACGGCCGAAGCACGCACGGCGATCTCGGAGTTTTTGGAGCGGTATCCCGATTCCCCGATGGCTCCTGCGGCCAGGGCGGCTCTGGGCCGCATCAATGCGGCAGACCTTCTTTCGCCCACCCCATCTCCGAACAAGACGATCTATTCAGTGGTCAAAGGGGATTCCCTCATGAAGATCGCGGGAAAATTCAAGACAGGCGCAGAACTGATCTACTGCCTCAACAACCTGCACACGATCAACCTTCAAATCGGACAGGAGCTCGTTATCCCGAAGCTCGACACATCATTGATCATAGACCGAAAAGCAAAAACGATCACGCTCCAGAACGCCGGGATCTTCGTGCGCGAGTATCCGATCCTGTCGCTCAAGCTGCCTCCGCCTGCATCGACCGGCACGCTGCAGACGAAGGTCGGCGACAAGCTGGCAATGAAGGGCAGCGCGCGCGTGGCGTTTGGCACGAAAGACTATGAGGGCAGCGATCGCTGGGTCATGCTCGGCTTGGGAGGAGTCATTCTCCGCGGCACTCCTCCTCCTGCTGAGGACGGATCCGAGGTGCCCATGCCCACCGGCATCGTGCTCGCCCCGGCGGATGCGGCGGAAGTTTACGTATTCACAACCCGCGGAACTCCCGTGACCTTCAAGTGAAGCAACCATGAACACTCAACCGCTGGAATTTGAAAAGCCGATCTTTGAGCTCGAGGAAAAACTGGAGGAATTCAAGCGGCAGCTGGCCGGACGGAACATCGACCTCGATCCCGAAGTGCAGCGGATGCAGGAAAAAATCCAGGCCACCCGGATTGAGATCTACACCCGGCTGACAGCTTGGCAGAGGGTTCAGATTGCCCGGCACTCCGCCCGCCCGTTTTTTCTTGATTACATCGCGGGCGCGTTCACGGATTTTATTGAGCTGAAAGGTGACCGCTTGTTCGGCGACGATCCCTCGATGCCCGGCGGTCTTGCCCGCATCGACGGCTTCAGATGCGCGGTGATCGGCCAGCAAAAAGGACGCGACGTGAAGGAAAACCTTCTTCGAAATTTCGGGAGCCCCCACCCCGAAGGCTATCGCAAGGCACTCCGTATCATGCGCGTTGCAGAGAAGTTTCAATTTCCGGTCGTGGCCCTCATCGACACGCCGGGAGCCTTCCCCGGAGTCGGAGCCGAAGAACGTCACATTGCCGAGGCGATCGCGGTCAACATCCGCGAAATGATGGTCCTCCGGACACCGGTCGTCGCGGTAGTCATCGGTGAAGGAGGGTCCGGGGGCGCCTTGGGGATCGGCGTCGCGGACCGCGTTCTCATGATGGAAAATTCCTATTACTCCGTGATCAGCCCGGAGGGTTGTGCCGCCATCCTCTGGAAGCACCGCAAACATGCTCCCGAGGCTGCGGAGGCCCTCAAGCTTAATGCCGCGAAGCTTCTCGAGATGGGCTTGGTGGATGGGGTGGTTCCCGAGCCGCTGGGCGGTGCCCACCACGATCCCGCTGCCGCCGCCGGAAACCTCAAGACCGCCATCGTCGCCGCGCTCCGCGATGTGACCAACGTCCCCATCGACAGGCTTGTGCAGCAACGCTACGAGAAATTCCGGAACATGGGCGTCTTTCAAGAATAGAAAGGCTGGGGACGCATGAAAATCATCGATCGCACAGTCGGTTTCGGAATATTGTTTACCACATCTTTCGGCGTCCTCGTCCTGAGCCTCATCCTCGTCCTGGGCAACATCTTCAAGCAGCTTCTTGACATCCTGATCAACAACCCGGATGTGCCGATCTCGACCGTGCTGACCTTCATGGCATTGGTATTGCCGTTTTCTCTGACGTTCACGATTCCCTGGGGGTTTTTGACCGCCCTGTTGCTCGTGTTCGGGCGCATGTCCGCAGACAACGAGCTCATCGCGCTCAAATCCAACGGTGTGAGCGTGCCGAGGACATGCGTGCCCGTGTTCCTTCTGTCAATCGTCCTGACGCTCATCTGTTTCTGGATCAACATCGATGTCGCCCCCAAGGCCGAGCAGGCCATGAGGCGGGCGGTGGTGGATATCGCCACAAGCAACCCGGCTTCGCTTTTCCGCGCGGACGAAGTGGTGGACGATTTCCCCGACCGCCGGGTTTATGTCGGGAGAAAGGACGGCAACAAACTCTTCAACATCACCGTTTTTGAGATCAACGACGATTATGTTCCGAAGCAGATGATCTACGCCAAGGAAGGCGTGCTGTCGACGGACCCGGGCGACAGTTCGCGCCTGCTCCTCCGGCTGTTCAATGCCCGCTTCGAGCAGCGCGACGAGAAAGAGCCCCGGGAGCTTTCCAAAATCCAGCAGGGCATTGTGATGAAGGAAGGTGTCTTCCCGATCTCTCTCAAGAAGTTTTTCGCGGAATTCCAAGGCAGTAGGCGCATGAGTTCCTATACCCTGCCCGAGCTTGTGGACTTCCTGGCCAAGGGCGCGGGCGACCGCCAGACCGAGGCGGTCGTCGAATTCAACAAGCGCTTCTCCACATCCCTCGCCTGCTGCGCCTTCGTTCTCATTGCCATACCGCTGGGGATCACCACTCACCGGAAGGAAACATCTGTCGGATTCGCCCTGAGCCTCGTGATTGCATTCACCTACTTTTTCTTCATTATCATGGCGGACACATTCCGCAACAACCCGGCGGCACATCCGGCGGTGCTGATCTGGATTCCCAATGTTCTCTTCTTCACGCTGGGATCGTATCTTTTCTCCCGGCTGGCCAAGCGCTGATCCCCTCCCCCATGCGCCTCATCCTCCGTCTGGCATTCCTCTTTGCAGTCATCGTCCTGCTTGTCACGGGAGGAGGTCTGGCTTGGTTCAGTTCTTGGAGGTCGGAAAAGATGGTCCACCTGAACTCCACTTCTACCATTGCGGAGACCGCAGCGGGCAACGTGGAATATCTTCAAGCAGGCGATGGCCCGGCAGTTCTGGTGTTTCACGCGGCCCCAGGCGGCTACGATCAGGCAATGCTTATTGGTAGCAGCCTGGCGGGGCAGGGACACCAGATCATTGCCCCCTCCCGTCCCGGCTACCTGCGCACGCCGCTTACTTTGGGGTTGACCCCGGAGAAGCAGGCCGATGCCATGGCGGCGCTGCTCGATACGCTTGGGATCGACAACGTCGCGGTCGTCGGCGTCTCGCTGGGAGCCCCCGCAGCCATCGAATTCTGTCTCCGCCACCCGAAGCGTGCGCGGGCGCTGGTCCTGATCTCCGCTGTCACAAAAACGAGGCCTCCAGCGCCCGCTTCCCCACCTTTGCCGCAACTCCTGAACGAACGACTCACCGGCGATGTCGGCTCATGGTTTCTTGCCCATACGGCGAACAGTGATCCGGCGAAAGCACTCGGCTGGTGCTTCGATCTGGCCCAAAAATGCGACGGGGAATTCCGCGCGAAATGGATCCAGTCAGTCCTCGGAAACCACGAACAGGTCTCGTGGTTTCAGAACCTTGCCGGCACGGTTGCCCCGATCAGCCCGCGGGAGACAGGATTGAGAAACGACCTCCTCCAGCTCAAGGCTCTGCCGGACTTCTCATTCGACAAGCTGACTCTGCCGACCCTGCTGATTCACGGGACCGATGATTCCTTCATACCAATCGCTGAGATCGAAGCCGTCAAAACACGCATGCCAAATGCCGAATTGCTCGCTGTTCCAGAGACCGGTCACATTCCGGAGATCGGCCCTCTCAGCACCCCGCTCGCCGGGAAAATTCAGGATTTTCTGGCACGGTTCAATGGCGGACAAAGCAACCCCTGAGAACGGATGAGTTTAACTGATCGTGCGATCAGCAATGAAGAATATGACATCAGGGAAGCCTGAATTTATTCACGTCCAAGAGGAGCTGGCCACCCAGGAAGCCAAGCTGCGGGCTCTGTTCGAGATGTCGCCTATCGGCATAGCCCTCAACGATCTCGAAACCGGCGCATTTCTGGAGTATAATGCGGCGCTCTATGAGCCTGCGGGCTACACGGCGGAAGAGTTTCGCAATCTGACCTATTGGGATCTGACTCCCAAGGAATATGCCGCCCAGGAGGACGAGCAACTGCGCCTCTTGGAGCAGACCGGGCGCTATGGACCCTACGAAAAGGAATACATCCGCAAGGACGGCACTCGTTATCCGGTGCGCCTCAGCGGGTTCAAAATGGTTGTCGCGAACGGTCGAAAAGCCATCTGGTCGATTGTGCAAGATATCAGCGCGCAAAAGGAATCCGAGGCCGCTCTGCGGGCCGCCAAGGATCGGGCCGAGGCAGCGAGCATTGCGAAAAGCGAGTTCCTCGCCAACATGAGCCATGAGATCCGGACCCCCATGAACGGGGTCATCGGGATGACGGATCTGCTCCTCGATACCGGCCTCAACGCGGAGCAAATGGAGTATGCCGAATCCATCCACTCCTGCAGCCAATCCCTGCTCTCCCTCATCAATGACATCCTGGATTTTTCAAAGGTCGAGGCCGGGCAGATCGAGCTCGAGAACCTCGATTTCCACATCCGGACGACAGTCGAGGAAGTGATCGATATCGTCGCTCTGAAGGCGCAGGAGAAAGGCCTTGAGCTCGTCTGCATGATCGGCCGCGAAGTACCGGAATTCCTGCGCGGCGATCCGGGCCGGCTCCGTCAGATCCTCTTCAATCTCATTGGCAATGCCATCAAATTTACCGAGGAGGGCGGTGTCACGGTCCATGTCGAGTGCGTTTCGGAACAGGATTCCTCTGCGACCCTGCGCTTCAGCGTCTCGGATACCGGCATCGGAATCCCGGCGGGCAAACAGGATCTCATCTTTTCAAAATTCATCCAGGCGGATCCGTCCACGACCCGGCAATTTGGTGGAACGGGCCTGGGGCTGGCCATCTGCCGGCAGCTCGTCGGGCTGCTTGGAGGCGATATCGGCGTCACCAGTGAGGAGAGCGAAGGCTCGACGTTCTGGTTTACCGCCGTGTTCCAAAAATCCTGCTCCGGCGATCCCGAAGTGCCGCTGGAAGAGGCCGATCTTGCCGGTATGAAAGTGCTTGTGGTTGACGATTTCAAAACCAACAGAATCTTCATCACCAAGCTGCTGAGAAACTGGGGCTGCCGGTTCAGCGATGCGCACGACGGAACCTCGGCCCTGGCCAAACTCAGGCAGGCCGCGCAGGAGGGAGACCCGTTTGTCGCGGCGCTCGTGGATATGAACATGCCCGGCATGAACGGGGCGGAACTCGGTAGCCTGATCAAGGGCGATGCCGAACTCAAGTCCACGCGGCTCGTGATGCTCACGTCCTTGGGAAAATGCGGAGATGCCGAGCGCTTGGCAGGGGTCGGATTTTCCGGCTACCTCCCGAAACCGATCCGGCCTGCCCTGCTGCGAAAATGCCTGACACTCGTGCTGAGCCGGCAGGAGGCGACCGCCGCCGATCATCATCTCGTCACCCGCCACACGGTGGCTGAAGCGAATCGCAAGCGGCTCCGCATCCTCGTCGCGGAGGATAACACGACAAACCGGATTATCGCCGTCAAAATGCTCGAAAAACTCGGCCACGCGGCCGAGGCCGTCGCCAACGGGGCGGAGGCGATCGAGTCCCTCCGCCGGATGCCCTACGATCTTGTTTTCATGGACTGCCAGATGCCCGTCATGGACGGCTTTGAGGCAACGAAGGTCCTCCGGGATCCGGCATCCGGGGCCAGGGATCCCGGCGTTCCAATCATCGCCCTTACCGCCCACGCCATGAAGGAGGACCGCGAGCATTGCCTGAAAGCCGGGATGAATGACTACGTCACCAAGCCCGCCAGCGTGCGCTCCTTGGCTGCCGCCATCGAGCGGTGTCTCTCCGGCAGATCCCTGCCCGGAGGCGCGGACCCACTGGCCGGCTATGAGACCGGCGGACATCCGCAGGACTTTGACCGGGCGGGATTTCTCGAACGCACGATGGGCGACCGGGCGCTGGCTTGCGAGGTGGTGGCGGCCTTTCTCGCCGACACGCCGCCTCTCCTCCAGGACCTCTCGAAAGCGATCTCTGGCGAAGATGCGGTCGCGGCGGGAAAATTCGCTCACACTCTCAAAGGTTCGGCCGGCAACATCGGAGGAGTGACCCTTAGCAGCATCGCCGCCGAAATGCAGACCGCTGGAAAGGCAGGAGACCTTTCCCTCCTCATCGAACTCCTCCCCACAGCCCTCGATGCCTACAGGCTCCTCGTGTGCCTGCTGGAATCCGAGTTCCCCGACACGCACAATCCGGGCTGAAAGAAATCCGCCGACACGCAAACATCCGAGAAGAGCTGGGAATTATTGCCTTGCGCGACGTTTTCCCGCTTGTAGATTAATCGCCTGTCTGGCACGCGCGGTCCGCACTTTGTGTTGACCTGTCCATTGTTCAAACTCAGTAATTGCCTCGTGGTGTAACGGTAGCACTGCAGATTCTGGATCTGTGTGTCATGGTTCGAATCCATGCGAGGCAGCCAGCCTTTTCAGGCTCTCCACCAAACAATGAGGATGGGGGTCATCTCGAGGCTGTGCGGAATATTCCGAGAGGATGGCTTTTCCGCCCGGCCTGTGCCCCGGATCGTATGCTGCGAGATCCAACAAGGCCATAATTTCATCGAGCGCACCGGGAGAATATTTGAAATTTTCCGGACAATTAATGCGGGGATCTATCGATATCCCGATCAGCTCCGGATGTATCTTGTTTATACATTTGCTTATCTTGATCTGATATCGCTGCCGCTTTCCTTGAGCCACGATTTAAACCGATCTCGCGTGCACACAATGAAGCTTTCCTCCCTTCCTGCGGCCGTATTCGCTTTATTTTCTTGCCTGTCCCACTCCACTGAAGCGGAAGTCATATTAAAGCCAAATGACCTGCCGGTCTCCAGCGTGCACACAGCCCGGCCCTCTGGACAATCGAAGCGCAAAAGGACCTCATTCCCCGCGTTCTGGGATTTCTCAACAAATATCTGCGAAATATGGATGGCCAACAGGTGTCTCAAGCAACGCGTTGAATGCCCGAGGACCGCTCATTAGAGTATTAAACTAAGAGTTTTGCCGCCATTATTTTTGTTATGCTGCGGATTACGCAGGATACGCGGATCTATTATTTTAATGGAATAAAGTTTTATACAACAATCTGGAGATAAGATTTTTACACTGCATAGTCCGCAATGCCAGCGATATACGCGAATGCGTATTTATACAACTTTATTGCATTTCATACAGAGCTGAGGTCGCTTCAATGCGAGCCTGCGCTGCATTTCAGGAGGAGTGCAGTGAAATCTCGGAGGTGCGGATTTCCCAGGGTGCAAATATGCCGAGCGGGATGCTTTTGTTCCCGAGCTGAATAGCGACTTCCGAGGAATTGTCGGACAGGTTTTGTATGCGGACCGAAAACCGACTACCGCCGAGGTGCCGCAGAGCCAGCAGGGAGGCATGCGATGGCTCGATGCTCCCGAAGCTTCCGCACGCGGGCAATGTCCCGGAATGAGGATCAACACAGAGAGCCACGGGAGGCGTCAGCAGATCTCCAGCCAACCGCTCGAGATCGGAGGTTCCCGGAGCCAGAAGAAACTGGAACTTGAATTCGCCCAGATCCATCGCGGGCTCCCAAGGCCGAACATCGGCTGGCGTCGGAACGTCATCCGCGTAGCGGGAAGCCCGCACAAGGCTCACCTGCAAAGCAGAATCCGTAACATCCACGTCGCTGAAAAATTCGCTCACGAATCCGATAGCTCCCTTGTCATTCCCCCTACGGACCCAGCGCCCGCAAGGCAGGTGTCCGGAATCGGCGCGCTCCGCCACTCCAGCCGGAACCTGCATTTCCAGTACACCCGATGACGGGAGAACGAGTTTGAGCCGTGAACTGCGCTCATTCCAGAGCATGCGTCCGGAAACTCTCACCTCCCCGCTGCCGCGGGTCAGGAAATAGGTCAGTTCCAACCATGAACCTCCTCCGCTCCACCGGGTCCAGAGCGCGGCGCGCTCGGGGCCGGATTCAAGAACCGCAGAGTCCGAAACCTCCCACCGATGGAGAATATTGTCGGTGAGGATAGCATTTTTTTCTTCCCCCATCCCTCCCCACGATCCCCAGATGTCTTCGATCGTATGCAGCTCCATCGCCCCATCGCCCGCGAAGAAAGGGCGGTCCTCAAAATAAATTTTCACCTGCTTTTCCGGAGTCACATCGACCCGCCACGGGCCTTGCTGAATGGACCGCCCGGCAGACGCCTGCATCGCGGAGGCCGCCAATGCGCCCGATTCCGGGGCCGGCTTCCGGCAGCCAAGGCGGAACACCTTCCAGCCGAATGGCGGAATTTCCGAGCGGAGCACGACGCGTTTCCGCCATGCGGCATCCCGCATGGAATGATGCTCGGTCGCGATCTCCTGAAATGCGGGCAGCTCGCCACCGGGCCCCTCAAGGATCAGTCGCATCGATCCGATCTCCGCAGAAAGGCCATGGAACGGCCGATAGTCAAGTGAGGCCTCCAGTTCAAACCACCCCTCGAACGCGCGGGGAAGCGGGTTCCAGACCAGAATGGCAACGTCGCGAGGAGAATCCGGATCAGGCGGAGGCGAGACCGATGTATCGACATGTCGCCCGAGACGGGTCATGGCCTCAAACGTTACCTCCTGGCTTTTCCGGACAATATGACCCGCCAAGGCGATCTGGTCATCGAGCGCCCGCTCGATGCTTGATCCCGGCAGGATGTCGTGAAAGGTGTTAAAGAGAACCCCTTTCCACTCATCGTCAAGATCCGCTCCGCCCGGACTGGCCAACCCGGCATCGACAGCCGCCCGCGTCGCCTCGGCAGCAGCGAGCGCGCTTTCCGACCGGCGGTGAGCAGACTTCAGCCGCAGAGCAGAGGAGTAGCACCCGCGCAGGCAATATCCCATATCCCCCACATGGAGCGGAACGGCAGGCTCCGGAAGACCTGGAATCTCCCCGCGCAATGCGTCAAAAAATCCGTGGAGAGTCGAATATCTAAGCTCAATTTCCGGATGTGTGCCGCCCCATGCACGCGCATCCATAATGTGCCGTCGCGATGGACCGCCCCCGTGGTTCCCCAGCCCCATCAGCACACCCACATGAAGGAAAGGCTGGTCCGCGCTAAGTCGCAGAGTCTCGTCCAAAATCTTCGCCAGGTTGAAGCGCTCGCTGCAATACCAGAGCCAGTGCTGCCGGTAACAGAGGATCTTTTTTCCTCCCCGCCCGCTCCACCAGAAGGCTGGAGACTGCATTGGAAATTCGCTCCGTTGCGGGCGCGTGAAGGCAAAGTTCTCCATACCGAAAGACGAGAGAATCTCTGGAAATCCGGGCGTATGCCCGAATGAGTCCGCCTGCCAGGCCACACGCGGGGCACGCCCGAACCGCTCCGCGAAATATTTCAGCCCGACCTCATACTGACGGCAAAGCGCCTCGGTCGAAGCAAGGTTGCTGTCCGGTTGAACATGGGTTCCGCCCACCACATCCCACCGGTCTGACTCGACAGCCTGCCGGATGCGCTGGAAGGTTCGAGGGTCGGCCTTCTCGATGTATTCGTAAATCGCCGACTCCCCACGGAAAAACGTCAGCTCCGGAAATTCCTCCATCAAATCCAGGATCGTGCGCACCGTCGTGAGCCCCTCGCCCAAGCCCTCGCGCCAATCCCACAGCCACACCGGATCCAGATGGGCATTCGGAAGGAGATGGAAAATCTTTCGGCCGGCCGCAGGCGGGATTTGTTGGGTTGTCATAGATTTGTTAGAAATGAGTCCGCAGGCGGACTCGCATTGGAAGCCAATGTCACGATGGATTCGACGCCCCCCGCCCTGCCGTATGATCGGTAGGGAGGCGTCGCCGGGGTGCCCGTCGGATTTCTGACAATGGATCTCACTCAATGGCTCCTAATCGATCTTCGCACTCAATTGAAAGCCTTTTTCATGGGGTGATGGGAGTCTTGGTTGGCACAAAAAAAGCACCTGGGCGGTTAATTTCTTTTCGAAATAATGCCGACAGAATCAAAGATTCGGAAGGAAGTGAAATGTCGAAGGAAAACACGGCCACGATGTCACAGTTACTCCAGGCCACCGGCCTTAGATTTTCTCGTCGATCCAGGCCCTTAGGATTTGGTTTTCATCCTCGAAAAAAGGAACTTCCATTTTGTAAAATCGACACGTTTTTCCTCTGGAGGATTCGATTTTTACAGACGTTTTCTGGCCCACCAAGCCAAAAATGGAATCATCAAATCGCTGATCTTCCATGCTTCCCGTTTTTTGACGGAGACGCGATTATTTGGCTCTTCCTGGAAGACAAACACTGGTTCTTTAGCCCGCCAGCGTTCCGTATGGATTCTATCCGACCAAGTCATGGTGTCGCGGAGCAAATTGCCCATGCGAACGATTTCGACTTCTGTTGTGACCCGGTTGGAACAACGTGGGAAAGCGTCTCTGGTCCGGCACGCTCCTGAGGACGGCGGGTCGCATCTCCGAATTCGCAGCATCAGACCCTGTCCGCTTCGGGGTGCGATTGATCAATAGTCGGGATGCTTGGAATCCTGATCCAGTTGAATGGCTTTTCCCATCAACACTCCTTCGTCAGAAATCTGGTGTTTTAGCGCGAACCGGGGGAATCCAAACACTTGGATGGCGAGAGGAAAGAACTGCACATCCCGCATGGAGGGGTCACTTTTCTGTTGAACTGGCAGCAGGGGATGCCATGGTTTCACCTCCCACCGAGACTACAATGGATACGATTCTGGAATCGCGCGAACTTCAGGTTGAGCGCAAACACTTTTTTATCGAATACCGGGAAAATGAGCGCGGTCGATTTTTACGCATCACCGAGGAAGCTCACGGTCGCAGGAACACCGTGATCATCCCGAGCACCGGATTGGAGGAATTCGAGCGCGCCTTGGATGAGGTCCTCTCGGCGGCCCCGCAGGAAGAGTAGTTTCCCCTGTCGGAGCCCGGTGAAATTCCCATGTCGGGTTAAAATCCCTGCGCGAGGCGCCTCGCGGCAAGCGCGGGCAGGCCGGCCTTCCGAATCGCATTTTGTGCGGCCTTGACATCGTATGCGACCCGCCGGAATTCGACATGATGGCTCGCCGCAAAGTAGAGCGTATAGCAGGCCCTCGGGTCCCCGTCGCGGGGTTGGCCAACAGAGCCCACATTTATGGTCGATTTTTCGATCCTGGAGAGCCGGATTGGTTCCTGCGTGGGAATGAGCACATCAAGTTCGGCCTTATGCTGCCAACTGATCACCATCGGCCGGTGTGTGTGCCCGATAAAGCAAAGCGGAGTCTGCTGCTTGACGAAGTGGCGGAGGGCAGAGTCCACATCAGCGAGATAAGGCCATTCCTCGGCGGAGTCCAGCGAGGCATGGGTGAAGGTCGCACGCGCCCGGGTGCGTTTCCTCGGCAGCGATTCGAGCCATGTGCGGTTGTCGGCCGAAACCTGGTTTTCCGCATGGCGGACGCCGGCGTTGGCCACATCATTCATCTGCTCCTTGGCCCAAGGGTTGTCCAGAGCGTCGTCATGGTTTCCAAGCACCGTATGCCAACCCCGCTCGCGAACACGGTTGACGCACTCCTCGGGATAGGCCGCGTAACCGACGACATCGCCAAGACAAACCACATTGTCCACCCCGGCGGCATCAAGGTCTGCGGTAACGGCTTCGAGAGCGTCAAGATTCGAATGGATGTCGCTGAGGATGGCAAGCGGGCCGCGATGCATGGGGCTAGGGGATTCCTTGAATAAAAACTCAGCGGGCCTTGAATGTGATCGACTCCAGTTCCGCAAAGACATAGCCGACAAAAATATTGACCTCGATCCGGAGCGGGATCCTGTCGGCGTCGTTTGACAGCCAGACCGTCCCGTTTTGAAACTTTTCGTGCGCCTCCAGCGACTCGCCCTTTTTCATGTTGATACGATGGATTTTAAGATCGAGCTTGATGGCCTCGCGGGGAGATCCAGAGATCGTAATTTTCTCAACGCCCAAGGACTTCATCTCGACCAGAAACGGAGCGTCGCCAGGATAGACAATAGTGGAGACGGTTTCGCCCGGGGCAAGGATTTTGCTCCGGATGAAGAGGGTTCCCGAAAATAGATCCCGCAATGGTGTGATCTTGAGATTTGTCCACCGGGCCGGATTTTCGCCCGGCGGATAATTCTCCCGGAGTCTCCAGATTCCGTCCGGCCTTGAGACAATCTGAATCGCAATCGTCCGTTTTGCGTACGACTCCTGCTGGATGGAGTAGACGGTCTGGAAATTCGGCATGGCGCTGGTCGCCTCAAGCGTGGCATCCAACTGCCAGAGCAGACGCGCCAATCCAGTCGTGGCACCGGATCCCGCCACACGGACACACTCTCCCTGATAGCCGATCGCTACCTTCGCCCTTGCCGCCTCAAGGTCCGACCAACCCATTCGAAACTCGGCTTCAAACGGGCGAATGGGCGGAAAGGGACCGGCAACATCGGACGAGAGAGAGTCCCGCCACCCCGCATGTAGGCAACAGACTGAAATAATCGTGAGCGCAAAAAAAACACCGGCTGGGGGAAAACGCTTTCCAGAGAGAAAACCTATCAGATACCGCGCGGTCCGTTCACCCCGCAAACTTCGTCGTCGAAACACGTTTCGTGTTCCGCTACAGGAAAAGTCGTTTTCGGATTCCATCTCCACGGGCCGGTCAGGCAGGGGGAATCAAGGGGACGATCCCTTCGGTCAGAAACCAACCCTTCGCTCCGCCGGGCAGCTGACCATAAAACCACCGGCCACGCTGGGAGAGGATGTCAATGACAGTGCCCTGCGGCAGGGGCGCGATTTTTTCGGACTGGTCAGCCGGGGAACTTCGCAGTGAGCTGCCGCCGGTGGTCAGGACGATCGCCGTATTGGCAAGCGAGATTCTCGGATCGCAAAGCCAAGCCACAGATAGAATGGAAAGACCGAACAACACGAGTAGAAATCCCGCCACCAGTCGTCCCCTTCGGAATGCCGGCGGAAAAAATGCCGCAAGGCCGACAAACGACCCCGCCCAGAAAATCACTGCTCCGGCCAACGCGAGTGCATCCAAGGGGATCCGCTCGATAACCTGTGTCCGCCAGTTCTGCTTCATCATTGGAATCCCCAGTGCGACATTGGCTTCCTGCAGGGCGGAGCGGGCCGGGGTGAACTGCGGATCGAGGATGAGGGCACGGCGGAAATTCAGGGCGGCCCGGGCCTCCTGTCCGGTTTTGTTCAGGGTCCTGCCAAGCTCATAAAACACAGTCGCGCTGGGTGTGGATTTCTCAAGTGACTGCTCGAACAACTTAGCCGCCTGCTCAAATTCTCCGTCCCGAAACCTTGCGCGGGCATCAGCAACCAGATCCGCTCTCGCCTGCGTTCCGAGAAGAAAAAACAGAACTGCCAGCAGACTACTTTTCATAACGGGCCTCCAAATCCTTCAGTATTGTTATCACCGCCTGACGCTCTTCCGCAGAAGGCGGAGCCGCTCCACCGGCGGCGTATTTGGTCTCCCCATGTCGCTCGATCACCTGGTGGAGAGAAGCCTTGAAAGCGGGAAGCAGGGGGGAAGAGTCGATCTTCGCAGCGACGACGCGATCGTCACTTCCGGCATCCAAACGGAGAAAGATGTAATCCCTGGCCTTTTCGTAGAAAGCAGACGGCTCCGCATCCTTGAGGCCCGCGAAAGCATCTCTCACCAGCTTTTTGTGTGCCAGTTCCCGGCCAACACGCGAGTGATTGAATTTTCGCAGCGCCAGGATCAGACAAATCGCCAGCCATGCGAGGGCAAGGGACGCATTCGCGATCAGGAAATCCTTACGAAAAAGCAAGGAGGTCCAACTTGTCGAGCCCGCCGCGATGGCCGCGGCATCGGGAGCGGAAGCCGTGGCAGCCGGAATCGGCGTCCTGCCTCCCTGAGGTGCGCCTGTGCCGGGACCAATCTGCTGCTGCGATGCTCCGCCGGCTTTCGCATCGACAGCAAGCGGCTCCTGTGTGAGCACGGCATACTTTCCCGTGGAGGGATCAAAGAAGGAAAACCTGGCGCCGGGCGTACGAGTCTGATCCTGTCGCGCGATGAGGGCGAACTCAAACGTCTTCTCCCCAGTGAACCCGATGGAATCCGTGGACTGAAACTTGTCAGAAGGCGGGTACGACCTCCACCCCTCATCCTCAGTGAGAGCCGGTGCGCTCATCCCTTCGAAATTTCCCTGTCCAGCAATCGCCACCTTCAGGTTGACCGGTTCCCCTGCCAAGGCTTTTTTAGGAGACACGTTGGCCTCCATGGTAAACTTGCCAACAGCTCCCGAAAAATCCTCGGGACGGCCATCTTTCGGAAGTGGCAGAATCTCGATCTGCAAGGACTTCGTGCGAAGCGTAACATCCCGGTTGTCTGTAAACATGCCCGGCGGAAGAGGGAAATTATTAAATATGTCTCCGAGCCCTTGCGGAGCTTTTCCGGGGAGTTGGAGCCTGGCCTCCAGTGTGGCTTCGGGGATTTCCAAGGTCCCGGTTTTCACAGCAGTGATCGCGCTTTGAAAAGTGAAAACCACGTAGCTGGCCCCATTCACTACCTGCTCGCGTTTCGCCGCATTGGAAAATTTCTGGACTGTAAATCCCTCACCACCAAAATTCGGCCGCTCACCCACCTGCCCGCCGATCCGGGAATTGAAGTAGAACCGGAATTCGGCTGGGATGACCTCCCCAACATAGGCCTTTTTCTTGGAAAGAATGAGCTCGGCAAAAAACGGCTCCCCTTCCAAGGCCGGGGGCGGGGGCTGGGTGGATGGAATCGGAGAAGGATTCTGAGGAAGCGCTGGCGTCTGTGGCGCCCGCGTGCCGCCGCTCACCAAGAGCTTCATCGCTTGGGTGCGGAATGTTTTTCCTTCAATTTGGACATCAAAGGAAGGGACCGTGAATTCCCCCTCGGACTGCGGCACGACAAGGTAGGTGTAGGTGAGTGTCGAACTCATCTTAAGATTGCGCATCTCGAACTGCGTCGAACGCCCAACAAGGTTGACCTGAAGGCCCTTCACAGCGAGCGTCTGCGGCACATCGGCCCCCCTGGCGCCCCGCACGGTGACCATCAACTGGACAGGCTCGCCCACCTGGGCCTGGTTGCTGGACAGCCCGACAGCAACTTCCTGCGCATGCAGGCAAGGCGACAGAAAAAGCGCCAGAACAACAAAGAAACGTTTCATAGTATTACCAGTCACGCATTACCTCCTGAGAAGTGGGCTGTTGGATGAGATTCACTTTTTCTTCCTCGGAGTTCAAGGACTTGAGAAGGGCTCGGGCCTGAGCAGGGCTCATTTCTCCATCTTTGCCCTGTTCCTCACTGGCGGCGTCTCCCTGCCGTTGCTCCTGGTTTTTCTGATCCTTCTTCTCGTCGCCAGTATTAGCTTTTACCTGGCCTTCCTTCTTTTCTCCGGGAGTGGGAGTCGGTGCGGGAGCAGGTTTTTGGTCATTTTTCTTTTGCTCGCTCTGGGATTTCTGGTCCTTGTTCTGGGCCTCACTGTTCTGGGCCTCACTGTTCTGGGCCTCACTGTTCTGGGCCTCACTGTTCTGGTCCTTGTTCTGATCCTTGTTCTGGTCCTTGTTCTGGTCCTTGTTCTG
>CAZSDC010000008.1:9484-13420 GCA_964605515.1 uncultured Chthoniobacter sp. | reverse complement strand
GATCCTTGTTCTGATCCTTGTTCTGATCCTTGTTCTGATCCTTGTTCTGGTCCTTATTCTGGTCCTTGTTCTGGTCCTTGTTCTGGTCCTTATTCTGATCCTGCTTTTTGTCCTGCTGCTTTTCCTGCTTCTCTAGGTCCTCTATCAATTTCTTTACGATCTCCCGATTTTCCAAGGCCTCTTTATTTTTGGAGTCAATATTGAGCGCCTCTGTGTATTGTTCGATGGCGTTTTTCCAGTCGGATTTTTTGGCGGCTTTGTCCTTGGCGGCTTCACCTCTTCGGACAAGTGAATTGGCAAGATTGTAAGCAGCGTCTTCGCGCAACTTTTTATCCTCGGAGAGGAGCGCATTGGTGAAACGGGTGATTGCCTGCTCGAAGTCGCCGAGTTTATAGGCGGAAGCCCCGGCGTTAAACTGCACCTCGCGGGAGTCGGGAGCGGACTTGAGCTGTTGCTCGAACGCTTTGCGGGCGTTCTCATAGTTGCCGGTCTTATAATCCTGAAGCCCGGTGGGTGCCGCATGGAGACCCGGAATAAACGCAAGCGCTACCAGAGCAGCGGCTCCACCCCGGCGGATCGGACGAACCTTGCGCCGTTCTCCCAAGAGCAGCCAGAAAATCAAAAATCCCACGGCAAAACCCAGCGGCCACTGGTAGCGCTCAAGCGGCTGACGCGCGGAAAAGACGCCGCTCTCGGCCAAATCCATAGGCTCGATCCCCTTCTGAAATATATCCCGCGCCGCATCCGGGCCGAGGGACACAAAAAATCCGCCGGTCACTTTGGCGATCTCCGTCAGCCTGCCTTGGTCGAGCCGTGTCTGAACAGGTTTGCCTGAGACATCCCGGACAAAATCCTGACGCCCGTCCTCGGAGCGGAAGGGGATGAGGGAGCCTTCCGGAGAACCGATCCCGACAGTAAAGATCCGAATCCCGTGCTCCGCCGCCTTTTTTGCTGCGGCGACTCCATCGGCATCGAGTTCCTCGCCATCAGTGAGGAGGACGAGCGCGCGGGTCTGGCCCTCTGCCTTCCCAAAAGCTTCCTCGGCAATTGCGATCGCGGACGCGATATCGGTACCGCCTTTCGGAATAACATTGGTGTCCAGTTCATCGAGCGAATTGATAACGGCACCGTAGTCCAGCGTGAGCGGGGCCTGGAGAAACGCGGAACCGGCGAACGCGATGAGCCCGACCCGGTCACCTTTGAGCAGGCGGATGAGATCCTGGGTGAGAAGCTTGGCGCGAGCGAGCCGGGTGGGCGCAACGTCCGTCGCCAGCATGCTCTTGGAAGTGTCCACGGCAACGATGATATCGCGGCCTTTCTGCTTGATCTCCTGCTGGGTGAACCCGTATCTCGGCTGCGCAAGAGCGACTAACACCAGCCCGAGCGTGAGGACGATGAAAACCCCGCGGACAACCCGGCGGACGACACTCACAGACCCGGCAAGCTGATCGCGGAGCCGGGGTGCCACCACTTTGGAAATCAAGGCACGCCCGCGAAGATGCGACCACACATACAGCGCTGCGAATACGGGCAACGCCAGCAATCCCCAGAGCCAAAGGGGGGAACCGAATGTCAGGGCAATCGTCTCCATAATGTCTGTGAAAGCAGGATTTCTGTTCCGAGGCAGGCGAGACCGGCCATCAGAAACCACGGGAACAGCTCGCGATAGTTCACGATTTTCTCGACCTCGATTTTAGACTTCTCGAGTTTGTCGATCTCACCCAGAATTTTTTCAAGCGAGCGGGTATCGGTCGCCTGGTAGGCGATCCCGTTGGCGATCTTGGCGATGTCTTGGATCGTCTGCGGGTTGAAGTCAACCGGCACGTTGCGATAAACCTTGCGGCCGAAGGGATCAGTGAACGGAAACGGGGCTTCCCCCTGAGTGCCAACCCCGATCGTGTAGATGCGGACCCCGAGCGCTTTGGCCGCCTCGGCCGCAGTCAGCGGCATGACCTTTCCGGCGTTGTTGTCGCCGTCAGTCAGCAGGACAATGAGCTTTGTTTTCGCCTCCTTATCCTTGAGCCTGTTGGCACCCGATGCGATGGCGGAACCTATCGCCGTGCCGTCCTCCACGAGGCCGATCTGGATGCGGTCTAGGTTCTGGAGGAGCCAATCGTGATCAAGGGTGAGCGGGCTGACGAGATACGGGCGCCCGGCAAACGCGATGATCCCCATCCGGTCGTTCGGACGCTTGCGGATGAACTGCTCGGTCACCTTCTTGACGACCTCGATCCTCCCCGCTCGGCTGGACCCGATGGAAAAGTCCTCGGACAGCATCGATCGGGACACGTCGAGAAGAAGCATGATGTCAATCCCGCTGGCCTGGACGCGCGTGATCTCGCTCCCTAGCCGTGGTTGCGCAAGGGCCACGATGAAGGAGGCCAGCGCCAGATACGAGAGGGAGGCCAGAAATGCTCCCGCGCGGGAGCGCCTGCGCATCCCCAAACGGAGAAGGGACTCCGTGCTGGAGAATGTGACCCCGGCCGTTCCCCCAAATCGTCCACGTAAAAACGCAACCAAAGGAACAATAAGCAGAAGGAGGAGCACCCACGGATGGGCGATGGTCACACCGAAAAGAGTCATGACTTCGCCTCCGTGCGCTTGGCCGATGGCACCTCGGCGCGAACCAGCCGGCCGGCCGTCTCGAGAAGCCCGATCATTTCAGACTCGCCCGCTTCAGCCCGGGCATATTTCAAGAGGTCGGTTTTCTCCAGAAAGGCCGCAAGTCCCGCCTTCTCATTGTCGGTGAAGACCGGGTTGGAGCTGATGCTTTCCAGAAATTCCAGCGAGGTCTGGGTTGTGGCTTGGAGCCCGTGCTGTTCGTGGATGTAGTTCCTGATGGCATCGGAAACCGCGATTCCGAAAGAATACGGATCGGCACCGGCAATCGCGTTCCGAAGCCTCTCCAATGCCGCTAGTGCCCGCTCTTTAGGCGTCGGCGGTTTCTTGCGGCCGAGCAAAGAACGCACACCCATAAAAAGAACGGCCAAGACCAGAATGGCACCAAGAACCACGCACACGACGACCCACGCCGGCCAGGGGAAAAACCAGACCGGCCCGACAATGTCGTGGATGGGGGCGGGAGTGGGAGCGGCTGGATTCATGAGGCAAGTCTGCGCTCGCGCTGCTCGAAAAACGCGCGTAGCGGCAGAAGGTAGTCCTCGGTTGTGGAGAGGCGCACGATGTCCACTCTCCGGCTGCGGAAGAGTCGCTCAAGCGATTTGCGACGCAACTCGTCGAGATCAGTCAGCCCGCGGCGAACGGATTTGCTTCCGGTGTTGATATCGATCTGCTGGCCGGTCTCGGCGTCCTCCAAGGTGATGATACCGACATCGGGCAGCACAGATTCGCCCGGATCGCTCACAGGCATCGCCACCACATCATGCCGACGGCTGGAGACGGTGAGGGCCTTAGAAAAGTCCGGCGCCAAAAAATCCGATATCAGGAAGAGGACGGCTCGACGGCTGATGACGCGGTTCAAATAGTCGAGCGCGCCGGCCATATTCGTTCCCTTTCCCTTGGGCTGAAAATAAAGCATCTCCCGGATCAGTCGCAGGGTGTGGAGGCGGCCCTTTTTAGGTGGGATGAAAAGTTCGATATCGTCGCTGAATAGCAGGAGCCCGACCTTATCGTTGTTGTTGATTGCGCTGAATGCCAGGATCGAGGCCACCTCGGCCGCCAACTCGCGCTTGCTCAGCTCAACGCTTCCGAATGTTCCCGAGGCGCTCACATCCACCACCAGCATGACCGTGAGCTCCCGCTCCTCCGTGAATTTCTTCACATACGGGGCATTCATCCGGGCAGTAACGTTCCAGTCAATCGAGCGGATTTCGTCGCCGGCGGCATACTCGCGCACCTCCTCGAAATTCATCCCGCGGCCCTTGAAAACACTGTGATATTGGCCTGCGAATCCGGCATTCACCAGGCGGCGGGTCC
>CAZSDC010000008.1:0-9474 GCA_964605515.1 uncultured Chthoniobacter sp. | reverse complement strand
CCATAAGAAGAATTAGGAATTACAATTCAGGAATGGGGAATTCCACATTTCGCATTCCAAATTTTGATTGTTCTCAGGGGACCGGGAGACCTGCGAAGATCTGTTCGATGATCATTTCCGAAGTGACCGACTCCGCCTCGGCTTCGTAGCTCACGGCAATGCGATGGCGCATCACCTCCAGCCCCATGGCTTTGACATCCTGTGGTGTCACATATCCGCGGCCTGCGATGAAAGCATTGGCTTTGGCCGCCAGGGTGAGGAAAATTGTGGCACGCGGGGAGGCCCCGTAACGAATCATCCCATCCAGTTTGAGCTTGGCAGCGGCTGGATCGCGGGTGGCCCAGACGATGTTCACGATGTAATCCTTCACACGCTCGTCCACATAGATGTCGTTGACGATCCCCCGCGAGCGGATGATTTCTTCGGCGGTCACAACCGCCTGAACATCCAGTCGGGGTGAAGATGTGGACATGGCATCGAGAATGGCACGCTCCTCTTCGCGGGTTGGATAGCCGACATGGACTTTCAACATGAACCGGTCCAGTTGGGCTTCGGGAAGCTGGTAGGTGCCTTCCTGCTCGATCGGGTTCTGCGTGGCGAGCACGAGGAACGGATCCGGAAGCTTGAAGGTCTGATCCCCGATCGTCACCTGGCGTTCCTGCATCGCCTCGAGGAGGGCACTCTGAACTTTTGCCGGGGCGCGGTTGATTTCGTCCGCGAGGATTAAATTGGAAAATATCGGACCGAGCTTTGTGGTGAACTGGCTCTCCCGCGGGTTGTAGATCAAGGTGCCGATCAAGTCCGCAGGAAGAAGATCGGGAGTGAATTGAAGCCTCTGAAACCCGGTCTGAATCGAGCTGGCGAGCGTCCGTACGGTCAGCGTCTTCGCAAGCCCCGGAACGCCTTCGAGCAGCACATGGCCGTTGGTCAGAAGCCCCACGAGCAATCGGTGCACGAGGTTCCGTTGCCCGACAACGACCTTTCCCACTTCGGTTAGCAGGGGATCAACCCACTGGCGGTTTTCTTGGACTTGATGGGTGATTTCGGAGGTGTTTGCGCTCATATGGTGGAGTTTACTTTGTAATGACAGTTGGGTGTTGGGAATTAAGACAGAGTCACGCAAGTTTTCGTTCAATCAGGAAAATATTTTAACCTTGGAGTGTCGGAAAACACCGTGGCATGGGCATTCCGCCCATGTGGATTGTTACCCATGGACATCATGCCCATGGCACAGCAAGGAAACGGTCAACCGCATGGAGTTCGCTGTGCTATTTTTCCTGGACAACATAGGGACCGACGTCAAAGGAATCGCCAACCTTCACAGCATCGTATCGCTGTTTATCGTTCAGCCAGACGGTGAATGTCTTTGAAGCGCCGTCGCTTTGTGGCACCTCCACGGTGATGACAAACTCTCCCTCGCTCGTCCTGGCGCTAACGGCACCGCCGCGATTCAGCGTAATCTGCCGCTCGGGTTGGGAGTAAGGCTGAAACACTTTCGAAACGATCGTCCCGCTCATGCGGGCTTCGTGGAGTCCCCTGCCACTTTGCCAGACGGCATAGAAAATGAAGCCCACGACAAGCAGTCCAATCAGCACAGAAGAAACGATAACATGTATGGGGACATGGGTCTTCACGACCCGGTTCGGTGTGCTCATGCGGCGCAACCTATCACAACCGGTATCGGAGATTGAAACAAAATCCTCCGACTCTGACTGGACTGCCTCATTCCCTCCTGGCTAGAGGAGTTGGCCCTGAGCGGGAGCGCAAGGATGATTCACCACCCGGACGAGATGAGCCCCAGCCGGTTTGGCCTGGGCTCCCGAGCTTCTGAGTCTTGCGATTTCAGCGGCGGCCAATTCGTCGCAACGTTCATTTTCCGGATGGCCAGCATGGCCTTTGAGCCACTTCCACGTGATATGGTGCCGAAGGACCTCAGCATCAAGTTCGCGCCAGAGATCCGCATTTTTCACCGGCTGGCGGGCGGACCTCATCCATCCCGTCGCCTTCCATTTGTGAATCCACTCGGTGATTCCTTGTCGCACATATTGCGAATCGGTATAGACCGTCACCGAGCAGAATTCTTTCAAAGCCGCGAGACCGGCAATTGCGGCGCGAAGTTCCATCCGGTTGTTCGTGGTCTCGGGTTCGCCGCCGGAGAGCTCCATTTTCTTGTTGCCATATTGCAGGATCACCCCCCAGCCTCCGGGACCGGGATTCCCATGGCAACCACCATCGGTGAAGATTGTAATCTCTTTCAACGCCATTAAATCTGCCGCATCATTCCCTTATTCGACCGCTGATGCAACTAGTTTTCGCATTGACAGTTACACAAGTCAGATTTGATAAAACGAAAGCGTTGAGCTAGTATGCTCCATGATCCTCCAGTCTATAGCATTCGTGGTCCTGGGTTTGCTCGGTCTGTCGTGCGTTGTCGCCCCCTTCGTGAGCCCGAACCCGTCAAGATAAGTCGATTATCCTCCTATCCCGCTCGGTTTTCGCTTTGATTGCGGAAATGCTCAACATGGCTTCCGGCGCGGCAATCTCGTTCGGATTTGGTTTTTTGTATTTTCTAGGCGCGATTCCTGCGGGGGTGGCCTCTGGCGCTCCTCTCTGGCTGACTGCGGTTTCGGCATGGGCGGGATACTCGAGCGGAGCCTTGGTGATACTTCTTGCGGGGGCCCCCCTGCGGGAATGGGTGGTCAGGAAGTTGAGGATTCCGGTGAAAAGGGATTCTTCAAAAGTGATCTGGCGGATTTGGGAAAGATGGGGACTTGCTGGGCTGGGCTTACTGGCCCCTGTAACGATCGGCCCGCAAGCCGGAAGTGTCCTAGCTTTGGCGGTCGGCGAGCGGACGATCCCGATCTTCGTAGCCCTCAGCCTGGGGGTGATTCCCTGGTGCCTCGTCTTCGCGATGTTGGTGGAGTTTGGCGTCAAGATCGCGCGTTGACAGACAGCCACACTTGCGTAGCTTTGCGAAATTCATCCATGGAGCACTCAGATACCGAGGAACGCTTTGTTTCCCACGCGCCGGGATACTGGCCGGACAGCGCCGCCGAACAATGGCCCGACTGGAGATGGCAGCTCAAGAACCGTGTCACAACCCTCGCGGGGCTGGAAAAATTCCTCAATCTAACGACTACTGAACGGGCAGGCGTTTTGCTCGCTGGCACCAAGCTCGCCCTCGCTGTCACCCCCCACTATTTCAACCTGATCGATCGGGATGACCCCGCTTGCCCGATCCGCCGCCATGTGATTCCCACAATTGAGGAAGGTTACGATTCTCCCTATGACATGTCCGACCCCTGCGGGGAAGATTCGTCCATGCCGGTGCCGGGGCTGGTCCATCGATATCCGGATCGCGTCCTTTTTCTTGTGACCGACCGCT
Organism: uncultured Chthoniobacter sp.; assembly: GCA_964605515.1. Taxonomy (GTDB): domain Bacteria; phylum Verrucomicrobiota; class Verrucomicrobiia; order Chthoniobacterales; family Terrimicrobiaceae; genus QYQL01. The sequence goes on along the minus strand of CAZSDC010000008.1, from coordinate 6,089 downwards.
GCGCCTCCTACTGCCGATACTGCACCCGCAGCCGGGTGGTGAGCGGGGTCGGCGAACAGGAGATGCTGTTGGATTTCGAACAGGCTTTCACCTACTTAGAAAAACACAAGGAAGTCCGCGACGTGCTGCTCTCGGGCGGAGACGCCCTCCTGCTGTCCGACGACAAGCTTGAAGGATTGCTCAGCCGCCTACGGGCGATCCGCCACATTGAATTTCTCCGCATCGGAACCCGCGTTCCCATTTTCCTCCCGCAGAGGATCACCCCGGAGCTCTGCGGGATGCTCAAAAAATACCATCCCCTTTGGATGAGTGTGCATGTCAACCATCCGAGAGAGCTCACAATCGAGGTTCGGGAGGCACTCGGCCGCCTGGCGGATGCCGGAATCCCTCTCGGGAACCAAAGCGTTCTGCTGGCCGGTGTTAACGACAATGTGGAGACGATGAAGGAACTCGTTCACAAGCTCCTGCTGTGCCGTGTCCGCCCCTATTACCTTTATCAGTGCGACCTGATCCGGGGCTCGTCTCATCTGCGCACTTCCGTGGCCAAAGGGGTTGAGATTATCGAGGGACTGCGAGGGTTCACCACCGGGTATGCCATCCCGCAGTTCGTCATAGATGCCCCCGGAGGCGGAGGAAAAGTCCCCATCAATCCGGGCTATGTCCTCTACCACGACAGCGAGAAGGTCGTGATACGGAATTTTGAAGGCCGGATTTTTGAATACCCCGAACCCGGAGCCGCACGCGTCGTCACGCGCCACGAGGAACTCCTCCCCGCCTGAATCGCATGGGAAGCGCACGGTGCGTTCAGGCAAAACCTTTTCTCCACGCCGAAGCTGGATTTGATAGCAGTCGGAGGCGATGAGCGAGAGGGCATATTGGACCGCGACAGCATGCCGGATTGCGGGACCGGTCCTCACACACCTGGCCGATCGCAGCTTGCGTCTGCGCATGCCGGTCGAGAAAAAGCCGGGAACCCAGACGGAACGATTCAGCCATCTGGAAGCCTTTGCGCGGCTTCTTGTCGGCCTATCACCCTGGCTGGAACTCGGCGAAATCGCCTCGGCGCCCTGGGCGGTTCTTGCCCGGAGGTCACTCGATGCCATCACCGACCTTTCCTCTCCCGATGCGGGGCCTTTCGCCGAACAAGGCCAACCGCTCGTCGAGGCGGCATTTTTGGCTCAAGCCCTTCTGAGAGCGCCGAATGCCCTCTGGCGTCCTCTCGATCCCAGGGTAAAACGCAATGTGCTCGCGGCCCTGAAAGCGACAAGGCGCACAAAGCCGCCTTTCAACAACTGGCTTCTTTTCAGCGCGATGGTCGAGGTCGCGCTCCTTGTCTTCAGCGAGAGCGATTGGGATAAAACGAGAGTGGACTATGCTCTCCGGCAGCACGAACGTTGGTATCTTGGCGACGGTGTCTACGGCGACGGCCCATCATACCATTCTGACTATTACAACGCATTCGTGATCCACCCGATGTTGATCGATATCATGTCGCATGTCGGGGATGAGGGGGGCTGGGCCGAACTATTTCCACATGTTCGGGAACGCGCGATCCGCTATGCGGCTCAGCTCGAACGAACAATCTCGCCCGAGGGAACATTCCCTCCGATCGGAAGATCACTGGCCTATCGCTTTGGATGCCTCCAGCCCCTGGCCCAAATGGCGCTCCAGAACCAGCTGCCCGTCGGGTTACGCCCAGCCCAGGTCCGGTGCGCCATGACTGCGGTGATCCGTCGGATGGTCGAGGCACCGGGCACATTTGATGAGAACGGATGGCTGCGCATCGGATTTTGCGGAGTGCAGCCCGAAGTCGGCGAAAACTATATCTCCACGGGCAGCCTCTACCTCTGCTCGGGCGCATTCCTGCCGCTCGGGTTACACGATTCCGCCCCGTTCTGGTCTGATCCGGATGAAAGCTGGACCTCGGTGAAGGCCTGGGGAGGAAAGCCGTTTGCCATCGATAAAGCGATTTCGGTCTGATGAGACGGAAAGCCGGCTTTCGCGTTCAGAACCGGTTCCTTCGAATGCCGGAGGCGAAAGGAATTGCCACAGGGATTGCCGAATACTATTTTCCGCAGATGTTCCGCCCGTTGTTTTCTCACCGCGCCCGGGTTGTCAAAACACATCAGTTCCTTGTGCCCTCCCAGGTTCTCACCACCTGATCCCATGGGAGGAATTATCGTCCGCCCGCGCTCGCGCATCCTACACGGCCATGATTGGGTCTATTCCAGCGAGATCCTGAAAACCTTCGGGAACCCGGAAGACGGGAGCGTGGTCTCGATCAAAGACGGGCGGGACCAGTTGCTGGGTGTCGGGATTTACAATTCGAAATCGCAGATCGTGGTGAGGCGATTCTCCCGGCGGCGGCAGGATCTGGACGAGGACTTTTTCCGGCGGCGGATCGGGCAGGCGATCGAATACCGGGTCAAGGCCGGATGCCGGAGCGATCTTCTGCGCCTGGTCTGGAGCGAGAGCGACGGGCTGCCGGGTGTCATTGTTGACCGTTACAGGCAGGTCCTTGTGCTGCAGACACTGACGAAAGCGATGGACCTGCACAGGGAAATTATTGCAAAGGCCCTGGTTGAACTGACACAGGTGGAATGTGTGATCGAGCGTAACGATGCGCCAGTCCGCACGGCAGAAGGCATGGAACTCCGCACAGGCGTTCTCGCCGGACAAGCGCCCGCGCAACCGCTCGAGGTCGAAGCGGCAGGGGTCAGATTCCTCGTTGATCCGCTCGCCGGGCACAAAACCGGACTCTACCTAGATCAAATCGAATCTTACGCCACCGTAGCTCCCCTCGCCCTCGGACGCCGGGTGCTGGACTGCTTTTCGAATCAGGGGGGATTTGCCCTCGCCTGCGCGAAACAAGATGCCGCCACGGTCACAGCGATCGAATCCGGTACGGAGAGCGTCGAGAGGCTGCGCGAAAACGCGGCACGGAACGGCGTCGAAATCGAGGTGAAACACGCCGATGTCTTTGAAGTGCTGAACCGCGGTGGCGAATACGACCTTATCATCCTCGACCCTCCTTCCTTCACAAAGACCCGCGCCAAGGTCAACGAGGCCCTGCGAGGATACCGTGACCTCCACGCCCGCGCCGCCCGCCTGCTCACGAAGGGCGGACTGTTGGTAAGCTTCTGCTGTTCCCATCATGTCGCCGGCCACGAGTTCGAGGAGTCCATCGCGGAAGGGCTCCAAGATGCCAGGCGGAACATGCGCCTGCTTCGCCGCATCGGCCAGCCCGCCGACCATCCGGTTGTGGTGGGAATTCCGGAGACCGAATACCTCAAAGGACTCGTCCTAGAAGCCATGCCTGGGCGATGACCACGAAAGCTGAGTCGGGCGGTCAGCGCATCGTCAAGCGTGTTCGCCGGTTTGTCGCCGGTCTGCTGAGGAAGCCCTTGCCTCACAATCCGGGGAAGGCACAAAAAAGGGGCCGCCCTATCGCGCCAACAAAAGCAGAAACCGCTCTCCTGCAACCGTTCGCCGGACTCGCGCCGGACCGGATCCTTGTTCCAAAAACGAAAGCCGAGTGCGAAGCCGCAGCCGGGGAAATCTTCGCCGCCGGTGTCGCCGGATTTGATACCGAGGCCAAGCCGACGTTCCGGGCCGGAGAGAAAAGCGGCGGACCGCATGTCGTCCAGTTCGCCCTCACCGACAAAGCCTTCATCTTTCAGCTTCACCGCCGGGATTGCCTGAAAGTCGTCGCCGACCTGATCGAATCCGAACGCGTGCTGAAAGTCGGCTTCGGGTTGAAGAACGACCACGGCCAAATCCGTAGCCGACTGGGAGTCAAACCGAATGCCGTCCTCGACCTGGACCACATTTTTCGAAAGCGGGGATACAAGGGTCAAATCGGCGTGCGCGCGGCCATGGGAGCCGTCCTCAACCTGAGCTTCCCAAAATCCAAATCCACCACCACCAGCAACTGGGCGGCTGAGGAACTCACGCCGCGCCAACTCCGCTACGCTGCCAACGACGCCTTCGCCGCTCTGAAAATTATGGAAGCGCTGGATCTCAAACGCTGATCATCTCTCGCATCGATCCAGTTACCTCCAGTCGGCAAACAATTTCTCCACCAACGCCCGCGCTTCTCTGCCCGCTGCCATTTTGCCAGTCAGCACGCAGGCAAAGGCGAGCGTCGTCTTGCCGGAAACCACGTAGCTGACAAACCAGCCGGTTTCCTTCCTTCCAGCCTCAACGGCCCCACTGGTCCCAGTCTTGCCGTAAATTCTACAGTGATCCATGGTCTTTGCGAGCATGATGTCCTTGAGAGCCGCAAATGTTTTTGGAGAAAATGGGACATCGCCTGCGACGAGGCGCTTCATCAGGGCGGCCTGCTCGTCCGCGGATATGAGAAGCGAAACGCGACCGGGCGCAGGCAACCAAAAAACGTCGATGCCCGACGAAGTGTTCAGGTCTCCGTAATCAAGTCGCTTCAGCCATTCGTTCATGCGGGCAGAACCGATTTCACACGCAAGCGCCTGGTAGCCGGGCACGCAGGACGCCGCGTAAGCCTGCCGAAGGGTGAGATCCTGATTCCAAGGCTGGATCGAACGCTCGACCCCATCCCATTTCCAGAACGGTTGGTCCGCGTCCGTGAGGAGGCCGGTTTCAAGACCGATCGCGGTGTTCCAGATTTTGAATGTCGAACATGGTGGAAGCTTGGTGGCCCAGAGGTCCGGGTTGAATCGCCTAGATTCGCCGGAAGTGCAGTCGATTAGAACGAGCGCGCCCTCCCGGCCATCGAAGGATTTAGAAATGTCCCCCAGCCCCAAAGATAGGGATGCGGCAGCGAGCAGCGGAAGACTCATGCGATAATGTTCATCCATCCTGCAATGAGTAGCAAGCGAACAGGAATCCTGCGGGAACAGTTCGGACCCGCGGTGCAAACAAACGACTTGCGGCACTGTCCGGTTGCGCCAAATTGCACCAAGCATAAGGTGAGTCTCAACGGCCTCAGGTCGCAGACTGGTCTCAACCGGCATGCTCAACATCCACTAAAAAAACCATCATGAGCGAAAACGAATCATCCATGTGCAGCAGGCCCGGCTATTTCAGCTGGAACGAACTTCTCACGACCGACGTCGAGGGAGCCACGGCGTTTTACTCCGGCCTCCTCGGCTGGACAACCACTCCGTTCAGCCCGGAATACACCCTGTTCAACAAAGCCGACCAAAGCGTTGCCGGGCTGATGAAAGCGCCTCGTCCGGGCATACCCGCGCACTGGGTGGCTTATGTCTCCGTCGAGGATGTGGACGCGACCGCCGCAAAAGCCACCGAACTCGGAGGCCAAATCGTCCTCCCTCCCATGGATGTGCCGGATGTCGGCCGCATCGCCGTTCTGCTTGATCCGCAAAACGCGCCGATCGGCATTTTCAAGCCGCTGGCCGGGTGAGTTCAGACAAACGCCCGCAAACGGTTCGCTTATCCGCGCAGGCTGCGCTCAGGCCTTCTTCACAAAGCACGCTTTGAGGCCGACGGCGATACCGTCCACCTTGCAATCGATTTCGTGATCCCCCTCCACCAATCGGATGGGTTTCGACTTTGAACCACCTTTGAGCACCTGAGCGCCCTTCAACGGCAAATCCTTGATCAGGATGACGCAATCGCCGTCCGCGAGCACGTTGCCGTGTGCGTCTTTGACGATGCGGGCTTTTTCGGGTTCCGGCTCACGCTCCCACTCGTGGCCGCAGGTTATGCATTCCCATTTGTCGGGGTGTTCCAGCACATCGGTCATTTCGCACATCGGGCAGGCGGGTTTGCTCATAAGGCGAGACAATATCCTCTCCGCAGTCGCGGACTCAACACGATTCACCTCAAGCTCACCCACAGCGTCTGTGCTCCTTCGCCGACCGGGAAATCAGGCAGCTGCGGTTCGTGGGAAATGTCACCGCCGAGCCTTGCCGTCTTCAGCGCGAAGCGGGCAATCCTTTCGAGCGCGGAAAGGTTGAGCTTGGTGCAGTTGGTGGAAATCAAGAGCGAGCCTTTCTGGGCTGCAAGTCCCAGCGCGGTGCGCAGCAGGTCCTCGATCTGCTCTTCCACCTGCCAGCGCCGGCCCCGGTTGCCGAGCGAAAATGTCGGCG
>CAZSDC010000007.1:0-45854 GCA_964605515.1 uncultured Chthoniobacter sp. | reverse complement strand
GCCGGCCATCCTGATACAGGACGGAAACCTGGCTTTTCGCGTCGGGGCGGAGCCATTTGACCTTTCCGCTCTTGCGGATGCGTGTGAGTTCGCGCCCGAGGCGGTGGGCGAACATGATAGGGGCGGGCATGAGCTCCGGAGTCTCATTGCAGGCGTAGCCGAACATGAGCCCCTGGTCTCCCGCGCCCTGCTCTTCCGTGCCTTTGCCGGCCGCCGCTTTGGCGTCCACGCCCTGGGCGATGTCCGGGCTCTGGCTGGTGAGGTAGTTGTTGATGAAAACGCGGTCCGCATGAAAAACATCATCATCGTTCACGTAGCCGATTCCGCGGATCGCGGTGCGGATGATCTGGCCAATGTTCAGAGCCGAATCGAGCGAGGCTCCTTTGAGGCGGGGAACCGTAATCTCGCCGCCCACGACGACGATGTTGCTTTTGACAAACGTTTCGCAGGCCACCCGGCTCGTGCGGTCGAGCGTCAGGCACGCATCAAGAATCGCGTCGGAAATGGTGTCGCAAACTTTGTCGGGATGGCCTTCGCCAACGGACTCGGAGGAAAAAATATAACGGGACATGGGATGGATGAAGTTGAGGTTGCTCTTTACGTATCGAGATATTGGAATATATTCATGGGTCACATGGCGTCAACAGTAAATTTTCTGCGGGTGTTGTCCGATCCCACGCGCTTGCGGCTGATGCTGCTGCTCGTCGAGGAGGAGCTGACCGTCGCGGAATTGCAGGAGATCCTGGGGATGGCCCAATCCCGGATCTCCGCAAGCCTCGGGCAGCTGAAGCGCGAGGGGCTCGCCGCCGACCGCCGGGTTGGGAAAAATATTTTTTATTCCGCGAAGGGAGCCTCCGGCGGGATGGTCAGTGAGATTCTGAAGCAGGCCCGGACCGATCTGAGAGAGGCTGTGAGCGATCTGGCGGCGCTGGCGATGACGATGCGTAAACGCAAGGACCGAGCCGCGGAGTATTTCAACAAGCTGGCCGGGCGGTTCGGACGGGTTTACGTCCCCGGAAGATCATGGCAGGCGCTCTCCCACGCGCTCCTCGGCCTTCTTCCCCCGATGGTGATCGCCGACATGGGTGCCGGGGAAGGGACGCTGGCCCAACTGTTGGCGCGCACGGCCAAAAAAGTGATCGCGATCGACAACTCGAGGAAGATGGTCGAGTTCGGATCCGCCCTGGCACGGGAGCACGGGTTCAAAAACATTGAATACCGGCACGGGGACGTCGAGGCTCCGCCCGTGGAGCCGGAGTCCGTGGATCTCGTGGTGTTCAGCCAGGTCCTCCATCACGTGCCGAATCCGCCCCGCGCCCTGGAAGCTGCGAACAAGGCGTTGAAGGCGGGCGGACGGGTTGTCATCCTCGATCTTGCCAGCCACAAATTCGAACAGGCCCGGGAGCTCTATGCCCACGTCTGGCTGGGATTTGTCGAGATAGAGCTCCACCAGATGCTTAGGAAAGCGGGTTTTTCAAAGATCCGGACTTCGCTGGTATCCCGTGAGAGCGAGGCACCCCACTTTCAAACGCTTCTCGCCACGGCGACGAAATAGGGCTCATCCGCCAGTGAATTCGCCCTGCCGAATACCTGATATCCCGCGTTGACTCGCGGCGATTTCAGGCAATCCTTCGTGGGTATATGGTTTGGAGACTCGTCATCGTGATTCTGGCCTCGGCGCACCTGCTGTCTGCGCAGCAAGTGGTGCGTGTGGGCGTCTTTCCGAATGTAACCCACGCGCAGGGGATGGTGGCTGCGAACATGACCCGCGAGGGGAAGGGTTGGTTCGAGTCCCGCCTGGGGGTTCCGGTCAAAATCGAGTGGATGGTTTACAATGCCGGCCCGTCAGCGATGGAGGGGATCTTCACCAAGGCGGTGGATTTCACATATGTGGGGCCGAGCCCGGTGGTCAACGCTTACGCGAAGGCGAACGGCATCGAAGTCCGCGTGCTGGGCGGCGCGATGCGCGGGGGCGAGGCGCTCGTGGTCAAAGGCGACGCGATCACGAAGCCGGAGGACTTCCGGGGAAAGACAATCGCCACGCCCCAGCTCGGGAACACGCAGGATGTAGTCTGCCGCGCCTGGCTGATCGCGCACGGGATCAAGGTGACCCTCGGCGGCGGCGATGCCCGGGTGATCCCGACCGCGAACCCGGACACGCTGGCGCTGTTCCAGCAGGGAAAAATCGACGCGGCCTGGACGGTAGAGCCCTGGGTCACCCGGCTGCTCAACGAGGCTGGCGGAAAAATCTTTCTTGCCGACAAGGATGCCCTGACGACCGTGCTGGCCGGGCGCGAGGGGTTCCTGAAGGAAAATCCCGACCTGGCCGCAAAATTCCTCGCCGCACACCACGAGCTTACGGCTTGGGTGCTCGCAAACCCGGACGAGGCGCAGCGGCGGGTGCGCGACGAGATAAGCGCGATCACGCACAAGGAGATCGCCGCCGCTCTGATCAAAGAATCGTGGACACGGCTGATTTTCAGCGATGAGATTTCGCTCGCCCCGTTCAACCAATTCCTCAAGCAGGCCCGCGAGGTCGGTTTTTTACGCGCCGAGGTGGACTTGGACAAGCTGATCTGGAAACCGTGAGCGTCGAACGCGAACTGAAAAACTTGTCGGCCGAACGGATCGAGGTGGAACGCATCTCGAAGTCGTTTGCCACGAAGCACCGCACGGTGCTGGCGCTCGATTCCGTGAGCCTGAAAATCTCGGAGGGCGAGTTCGTCTGCCTGGTCGGGGTGAGCGGCTGCGGGAAATCCACGCTGCTGAACATCGTCGCCGGGCTCGAGCAGCCGGATTCCGGGCGCGTGCTCGCTAACGGGGTGCCGGTCACCGGGCCGGGACGCGACCGGATGGTCATGTTCCAGGAACACGCGCTGTTCCCATGGCTCGACGTGATGGGCAATGTCCTCTTCGGGCTGAAGCTCAAGCCGGGGCTGACCGACAAGGAACGGCTCGAAGTGGCGGGGTATTATCTCAAGCTCGTGGGGCTGGAAAAGCTCCACCACTCGAATATCCACGAACTTTCGGGAGGGATGAAGCAGCGAGTCGCCCTCGCCCGGGCGCTGGCCCCGAACCCCCGCGTCCTCCTCATGGACGAGCCGTTCGCCGCCCTTGACGCCCTCACGCGCGAACAGCTCTACGGGGACCTCCAAAAAATCTGGCAGGCGCGCCGGAAGACGATCCTCTTCGTCACCCACAACGTCCGCGAGGCCGCCTGCCTTGGCGACCGGGTCGTCCTGTTTTCCCCGAACCCCGGTCGCATCCGCAAAGAATTCCTCGTCACGCTCCCGCGTCCGCGCGACATCAACAGCGTCGAGCTTGCCCACTACTCGACCGAAATCACCGCAGCCCTCAAAGGGTTCACGCCGGGCGAGGGGCTGGAGGCGTCGGAATGAAGCGCGCCCTCACATCTCTCGTCTTTTTCGCATCCCTTGTCGCGGTCTGGGAGCTGGTCGCGCGGTATGGCGGATACTCGCAGGTGATGTTCCCTCCTCCATCGAGCGTCGCCAAATACCTCTGGCAATCGACCGTTGACGGGACAATCGAAAGCGCGACAGTCGTCACCGTCAAGCGCCTGCTCGTCGGCTACGCGGTCGGGCTCCTCCTCGGCATCCCGCTCGGGCTCTTCACCGCAAAATTCAAAATTTTCCAGGACACGGTCGGGATCCTGGCGCTGGGGATGCAGGCGTTGCCGAGCGTGTGCTGGGTGCCTCTCGCGCTGGTGTGGTTCGGGCAGACCGAGGCGGCGATGCTTTTTGTGGTGATTATGGGCACGCTCTGGTCGGTGATCATCGCGACCAGCGACGGCGTCCGCTCGATGCCGCCGATCTATCTTCGGGCCGCGAAGACCATGGGTTCGACCGGCCTCCACACATGGGTGCGGGTGATCCTCCCGGCCTCGCTGCCGTATCTTGTCGGCGGGATGAAACAGGGCTGGGCGTTCGCGTGGAGATCCCTCATGGCCGCAGAAATTTTTGTGGTGATCCTGACCGGGTTCGGGCTTGGGCAGCTGCTCAATTACGGACGTGATCTTCTGGCGATGGACCAGGTGATGGCGGTGATGGTCGTGCTCATCGTGATCGGACTGCTTGCAGACAAACTGCTCTTCGCGCCATGGGAAAGGTTCCTCCACCGTCGCTGGGGCACCGGGACGCTTAAATAGCAGAGAACAATCGGGATTCCCACCCGTCGCCCGGAGTGCTAGGATTCGCAGATGGAAAAACGGGCGATGAGCGAAGCAAAATGGATTCTGGCCGCGATTGCCGCAGCCTGGTTGCTCACGGTTTTTGTTGTTCCTCTGCTTTCGATTGTTTTTGCGGTCGCGCTTTTATTCACGCTGTATTTTTTCCGCGATCCAGAGCGCATTCTGCCACCGGGAGAAGATATCGCAGTGTCCCCGGCTGACGGGCTGGTCACCACGGTTGACGAGGTCGAGGAAGACGAGTTTCTGAAAACCCGCTTGCTCCGGATCGGAATCTTTCTTTCCGTTCTCGACGTGCATGTGAACCGGGCGCCGCTCGCAGGCGAAGTCCTCCACTCCGAGCCCAAGCCCGGACGATTTCTGGATGCCCGCAACCCCCTGTCTTCAGTCCTGAATGTCAGCCGGTCGTGGGTGTTTTCCGGCCCGACCGGCACCGTGGTCGTGCGCCAGATCACCGGGGCGATCGCGCGCCGGATCTGTCCCTGGGCGGTTGTCGGCGACAAGCTCTCCCGTGGCCAGCGCTTCGGGATGATCCGGTTCGGTTCCCGAACGGAACTACTCCTCCCGCTCGATGCGGAAATCCTCGTCAGGCTGGGCGACCATGTGCGCGGAGGCGAAACTCCGGTTGCCCGGATGCCCAAGGCAACCCAGGACGCCCACCGATGAACACGAATGGCCCGACAACCGGCGCATGCTGCTTATGAACGAACCAAACGAGCCCAAAATCTACCTGCTGCCGAACCTGATGACGGCCGGCAACCTGTTCTGCGGGTTTGCGGCCGTGCTGCGGATCATTGACGGATCGCTTCTCGTCGCCGGCGGGCAGTCGGCAGGATCGCTCTATCATGAAGCGATCGCGTTTATCCTGGGAGCCTGTGTTTTTGACCTGCTGGACGGACGGCTCGCCAGACTGGGCGGACACGAGAGCGCTTTCGGGCGGGAGTTCGACTCGCTGGCCGACATCGTGTCATTCGGCGTCGCGCCGGCGCTCCTCGTCTATCAGATCGTTCTCCGCGATTTTCAGCGCACCGGATGGCTGATCGCATTTTTCTTTTTGCTCTGCGGCGGGCTCCGGCTGGCACGGTTCAACTGCACATCACAGATCGCCAGCGACAAACCGGATAAGGATTTCCAAGGGTTCCCGATCCCGGCGGCCGCCGGGCTGATCGCTTCGCTCACGCTCCTCATGCTTTGGATCCAGGCGGACGACAAGGAAATCGGCCCGTGGAAATTTGCCCTGCCGGTCCTGCTCCTGTTCCTGTCCTTCATGATGTTCAGCAAGGTGAAATACCCGAGCTTCAAAGGGCTGAACTGGAGGACCCAGCGATCCATCCCGGCATTCCTGGGGCTGATCCTCCTGCTGGCCATCACGGCCATGTTCTACTGGTGGATGCCGGCTGTGCTCTTTGTGTCTTTTCTTATCTACGGCTTCGTCCGCCCATTCATCTCCAAAGCGATCCGTCACGAAATCGAAGAGGGCGAGCCGGAGGAGTAAGGATTCCTATGAGCGACGATTCTTTCACGGAAACATCCAGCAAGTCCTGGTTCAGCCGCATCGGCAGCGCCCTCGCGGGTGTTGTGGTCGGGCTGGCGCTTTTTGTCGGCTCGTTTCTCCTGCTGGGCTGGAATGAGGGGCGCGCGATTCACCGGGCGAAAACCCTTGATGTCGGAGCCGGGCAGGTGATTTCCATTTCGCCCGGATCCGTGCTCGCGGAAAATGACCGGAAGCTTGTGTATCTGACGGGCGCGGCCGAAGCGCCGGGCCCTGTGACTGACGGGGTTTTCGGGATCACGGTCGACGCCCTCAAACTCCAACGCGGCGTCGAGATGTATCAGTGGAAAGAGGACTCAAAATCGGAAACCAGAAAGAAGCTGGGAGGCGGTGAGGAGACGACCACCACCTACTCGTATTCGAAGGATTGGTCACCATCGCTGATCGAGTCCGCAAAATTCAAGAATCCGTCAGGGCACACGAATCCGGACGCTATGCCGTTCGTGACCGAGACATTTACCGCGGAGGGAATTCATGTGGGAAAATTCGGGTTGCCGCGAAGCCTGACCGCGCGGATCCGCAACTTTGTTTCCCGGCCCGTGACCGAAGCCGAGGCAAAGGCCGCCGCGAAGAACCGGCGGGAAAAAGTTCAACCCACGGCAGACGGGCGGCTTTACGTCGGAGAAGATCCTCAGTCGCCCGCAGTCGGAGACCTGCGCGTCGCATTTCAGATGGCTCCCAGCGGCCCGGTGAGCATCATCGCAGGCCAGACCGGGAACACCCTCGAACCCTTCGCCGTCAAAAAACTGGGCACGATCGAACTGCTGGAGTCCGGGACCGTGAGCGCGGAAATAATGTTCCAGAAGGAGAAGCAGAGCAACGTGACGCTCACGTGGATCCTGCGGCTGGCGGGATTCCTGCTCATGCTCTTCGGGCTGATGATGGTTTGCAATCTATTCTCCGTGCTCGCCAGCATCGTGCCGTTTTTTGGCGACATCGTGGGATTGGGCACCGGGGTTTTAGCCTTCGCCATCGCGCTGCCGCTCACCCTGGTGACCATCGCGCTCGCGTGGCTCGCTTATCGGCCCCTGATCGGAATACCGCTTCTCCTCGCAGCGGTTGGCAGCATCGCTTTTACAATCATGAAACTCGCCGGATCCCGAAAGAACGCTCCGGCGGCAAGCTAACCTAAAAAGCCCTCCGACTCAGGGCAGACCGGCGGCCTTCCAATCGACGCCGCGCATGTCGCCCGTGTCGAGGAACCGCTGATGCATGGCAAACGCGGCGCTGAGAGTGGTGGGGGTTTGGCCTTTGGTCACGCTGTCGAAATAGCCGTGCAGCTCGGGGCGGAAATCGGGATGGGCACACTTGCTCACGATCAGGCGCGCGCGCTCGTGCGGGGTTTTGCAGCGGAGGTCAGCGACTCCGTTTTCCGTGACGATGACCTGCACGGAATGCTCGCTGTGGTCCATGTGGCTGACAAGCGGAACGATCGGGCTGATCTTGCCGCCCTTCGCGAGCGAGGGGCAGGTAAAGATCGAGATGTAGCCGTTGCGTGTAAAATCTCCCGAGCCTCCAATGCCGTTCATCATGCTCGATCCCATGACATGGGTGGAGTTGACATTGCCGAAGAGATCGACCTCGATCGCGGTGTTGATCGTGATGATGCCGAGGCGCCGGACCAGCTCCGGATTGTTCGTGATCTCCTGCGGGCGCAGGCAGATGTGCTTTTTATAAAACTCCAGATCCGCATAGAGCTCCTGCAGCAGGCCGGGACTGACGGTGAGCGAGGTTCCGGTAACGAATTTGCATTTTCCTTTTTTAATAAGAGCGATGACCGAGTCCTGGATCACCTCTGAAAACATCTCGAACGGCGGAATGTCGGAATTTTCCCCGAGCGCGGCCAGCACGGCATTCGCGATATTGCCGACGCCGGACTGCAGCGGGAGGAATTCCTTCGGAATCCGGCCCGCACGAATCTCGCCCGCAAGAAACTCGGCGACGTTCTGGCCGATTTTTTGGGTGGTCTCATCCGAGGGATCAAATGGTGCCACCTCATCGGGAAGGTTGGTCTCCACAATTCCGGCGATCTTGGCCGGATCAACCTTGATGAATGGGGTTCCGATCCGCGAAGAGCAGTCCGAGAGGGGAATGGGTTTCCGGTGCGGAGGGTCCAGCGGTTGGTAGATGTCGTGAAGCCCCCGCAGGGCCGGAGGATGGCTGTGGTTGAGCTCGATCAGGATCTTGTCGGCGACACTGCAGAAGGTCGGAGCGGCACCGACCGATGTGGTCGGAACAATCTCGCCGTCATCGGTCACGTCGCAGGCCTCGACCACAGCCCAGTTGAATTTGCCCAGAAACCCGTAGCGGATCTGCTGCGGGAGCGTGGAGAGGTGCATGTCGAAGAAACGCGTCCGCCCGGCATTGATGGCTGCGCGGAGGTGTTTGTTCGACTGGTAGGGCGTGCGCCAGGAGATGGCCTCGGCAAGCGCGAGTTCGCCATCAAGGGATTGGCCAGTTGAGGCTCCGGTGACAACTCCGATCTGGAGCGGACGACCGGCTGCGTGCTCGGCTTTGGCACGTTTGGCGAGAGCCGTCGGAATCGCCTTCGCGGCGCCAGCGGGCGTGAACCCGCTGAAGCCGATCGTGTCGTTGTCGTTGATGAGTGCCGCCGCTTCCTCTGCGGTCATGAATTTGTCCCTGAGTGCCATGGATGCTTTGTTGTTTGGTTTTTTGTTGTAGTAAAAGCCGGTTAGTCTAGCTCGGACAGTTTCTCAATACTTTGATGTCCGACAAGAATTTCAAAGTCCGTTTCATCGAGAAGCCGGAGATTTCCCTGTTGGTCAAGGCCGGCAAACCGGCCGAAAACCTTCTTTCCGTCTGCAAGCAAAACCTCCACGGGAACGGGACGGCTCCACCGGGCGTTGAGCTCATCAATCGCGGCCGTCATCCCGCCCTCCTCCATCGCCTGATGCGCATCGGCAAGTGCGTCCAATGTGCGGACAGCCATCTCTTGGACAGAAGGCACAGGCTCAGAGATGCGGGCGATGCTCGTCGAGATGGCCTCCAGCGCGGGATCGGATGCCCAAGGCGTGTTGGAGATGTTCAGGCCGAACCCGACGATGAGCACGTCCCTTGCCGATTGCTCGATCAGCAAGCCGCCGAGCTTTTTGCGGCTGGACATGAGGTCGTTCGGCCAGCGAAGTCGCGCCGACGAGACGCGGAGGACTTCGAGCATCCGCACCAGATGAACTCCGACCATGAGAGAAAATCCGGCCCACTTTGCCACGCCGCCGTCGGCTGGAAGGACAGCAGAGATCCAGAGGCCGCCACGGTCGGAAACAAAAACCCTTCCGAACCTCCCGCGGCCGCCGGTCTGAACGTCTGCGCGCACGGCGCTCCAGGCGGAAAGGTCACGCGCGAGGTCATTGGTCGAGGCGGCTGACCCGCACTCGAAGAGCCTCCAGCCCGCTTTTCCGACTGTGCCGGCCACCGTCATGTTCGCTGCTTCTTCGTTCATCCGGGAGGAATGCAGCGCAGCAGATCAAACAGGACAAGGAGAAAAGCGGTCCGGCAGAAAATGGGGCCAATTCAATCCCGGTCTTGTCGGCGTGAACCACGACACAGCCGAACCACTCGTTAGCACCCTGCCCGCCTAAATGCCTCCCTCAGCAATGCCATCGTGCGTTATACGGTTCCCGAGCCAGGCACGGTGAGCCTTGGCGCTTGCACCGGCCTTCTGGGCCTGGTTGCCCTGCGTCGCCGCTTGTCGCGCCGGTGAGGCAGCAGCCCCGCCTTCAAATCACCCCGAGGCCTTTGAGCAGCGAGAGCATGATAGCGGCGGCCATCACGGAGCCGATCTGGCCGCCGGTGTTCGCGGCCATGGCGTGCATGAGGAGGTAGTTGCGCTTGTTCCAGCGCTGGCCCTCGTTTTGGACGAGGCGGGCGGCCATTGGGTAGGCGGAGATTCCCGCTGCGCCGATGAGCGGATTCACTTTGCCGCCGGAGAGGAGATACCAAAGTTTTCCGAGAAGGATGCCGCCGACGGTATCAATAGTGATCGCCACCAGCCCCAGGCCGAAAACCATAAGGGTCTCGCGCGTGAGGAACTGGCTGCCGGCCATTGTCCCGCCAATTGCCAGCCCGAGAAAAAGTGTGGCAATGTTGGCGATCTCGTTTTCCGCGGCATCCGCCAGGCGCGGCACCACGCCGCTGACCTTGATGAAATTCCCCAGCATGATCATCCCCATCAAGGGGAGCCCCTGCGGCGCGATGATTCCGGTGATCGCCGTGACGACGATGGGAAATACGATCAGCGCGGCCTTCGAGACCTTGCCTTTCGGGCTTGGCATCTGCACCTCGCGCTCCTTGCGTGTCGTGAGCAGGCGCATGATCGGGGGCTGGATGACGGGAACAAGAGCCATGTAGGAATACGCCGCGACGGCGAGCGCCCCGACCATCGCTGTCGGAATCTTGTTCATCCCGGCAAACATGTTGGAGACGAAAATCACAGTGGGTCCGTCGCAGGCCCCGATGGCAGCGACCGAGACCGCCTCCTCCTTGGAAAACCCAAGCCAGAGCGCGAGCAGGAGGGTGATAAAGATCCCGAGTTGGCCTGCTGCACCGAATAGCAGCAGCTTCGGATTGGCGAGCAGCGGGGTGAAATCCGTCATCGAGCCGATGCCGACAAAGATCAGGAGCGGGAAGAGCTCGTTGCCGATGCCGAAGTCATAGAGAGTCTTGAGAACCCCGCCCGCCGCCATCACCTCACTCAGCGGCAGGTTGACCAGCAGGCATCCGAAGGCGATGGGGAGGAGCAGCAGGGGCTCAACCCCCTTCGTGATCGCGAGCCAGAACATCACGCAAGCGACCGCTATCATGATCACGTTCGGACCGCCGTGCGCAAAAAGAAACCGCACGCCCTCGAACAGCGCCCCGAGTGCGCTCAGGATTGCCCCGCTCATCCCTTGTCCTCTTTCTCATGGGAACGGACGGGAAACAAAGCGACAAGAACCCGGATGACCAGCGTGAGAAGAAACAACGTTGCCAGCGTGCCACCCATGCCGACAATCAGCATGGTCAATCCAAATGTGAGGTTGTTCATGGGTTCGGGGTGGTGGCTTCCTTATCGGGAAATGTGCGCTCGTGCCAGACCGAAAGAACGATTGAAACGATCAGGACAGCGGCGATCACAAGCAGGGGGACAAAAAGATGCTCGTCGAACCAGTCGCCGACCGGGTCGTAAAGCTCTGTGATCATTTTTGCCCCGATAAAAAACAGGATCACGCTCACGCCGTGCTGCAGGAACTTGAACATGCCCATCACACCCCGGATCGCAAAGAAGAGCGAGCCCAGGCCCAGAACCGCAAAGACGCTCGATGTGATCACGACAAACGGATCCGTGCTGATCCCGATGATCGCGGGAATCGAATCGAGCGCGAAGACCACATTCGTGCTGCCGATGACCAGGAACACCAGGAAGAGCGGGGTGATGCAGAGCCGTCGATCATGCCGGACGACGAGCCGGGTCGTTGAAGGATCGCCGCTGTAAAGCGGAAAAAGCCGGGCCGCGATGCGCGAGAAAAGATTGTTTTTCGGGTCAATGTGTTCGTTCTCACCGGACGTGAGCATCTTCCAAGCGGTCCAGATGAGGAGCACGCCGAATAGCGAAATCAGCCAGTGAAAGCGCTCCACCAGGGCGACCCCGAACAGGATGAACGCGACCCTCAGCACAATCGAAAGAAGAATCCCCAGCTTGATCAGCTTGGGCTGGGCGAATTCCCGCACGTTCATCAGGGAAAAAATCAGGATGAACACGAACAGGTTGTCCACCGAAAGCGACAACTCCATGAGATAACCGGTGACAAATAGCATCGCAATCTCCGGGCCCTTCGGATGCAAAACGTAAACCAGCGCCCCGAAGCCCAGCGCCACAGCGATCCAGACCCCCGTCCAGCGCAGCGCGGATGCCACCCCGACTGCAGAATGCCGGCGCGTGATGACAAGCAAATCCAGCGAGCACACCAGAACGACCGTCACCCCGAAAATCACCCACAGCAGCGTCAGCGGAGCCATCGGCCCGATTCTCTCAGCTGCCGCACACCACGGTCAACAGCCTTCTGGACTCCCGAATCCGTGCGTCAGTTCGACGCTGGAGCAACACCCCTCCCGCAAGGCAGCCAATGTGACGGAATTGATGGCGCTCACTCCCCGGAGCCGCCTCTGCGGGCTGCTTCCGACGGTCTGTCTCGAGCGTTCCCACGATCTCGGCTGTCCCAATTTCGTTTGTGACGAAATTGTCACAATACTCCCCTAGCCATCGCTCCGGGATTCGAGGATTTCTTGGCGCGTCAGAAGGCGAAAAGCCACGCTTGTTCGGGTGGGTCGAGCCGCTGCCACAACCAAAAAAACTAAAACCATAAAAATGATAAAATCAAAAACATCACTGTTTGCGATTGCACTGCTGGCCGCAGTGGCGATTTCCGCCTCTCAAGCCCGCGCTGCAACCTACAATGCCGGTGATCTGATCATGGGATTCCGTGCCACTGGAGGGATCGGCTCGTCGTCAAACGTGCTTGTCGATCTCGGTAGTGCCATTAACTTCCGCGATCTGGGCGCCGCAAACTTAATCAACATCACCAGCGTTGGCACCGACCTTGACGCTACGTTTGGAATCACCGCTGGAAATAGCGTTGCATGGTATGACCGCACCGATCTCTCGTTCGGCGTGGTCGGCGTGTATAGCTCGGCTTCCAGCGGCGCGGTCACCAGCGGCGATCCTGTCCGCACGCTGTACGCGTCCCAGACGCGCACAGCCGTCGGAACTGTGGGCAGCGCCAACAGCGCCACTCCCGGCTCGCCAACAGCAATCAGCTCGACGAACCAGGGAACCTCCGCAGGGAACATGATCTCGCTCGCGAGCACGTTCACGAACCAGGCAGCTTCCGGGAACAACACCGCAGTGGCGATCACCGGCGCAGGCACCAACACTTGGACAAGCTTCACAAGTGGAACCACGGACTTCGCTGCTTTCAACCCGGGTGTTGAACAGACGTTCGGTAATGGAACATGGTCCGGAGGAACATACGGCTCAGTCACCAACGTCGAAGGGGCGGTGGATCTCTACCGCATCCTCAACACGACTTCGGGAGCCAGCCCGAGCGGAACCGCCCATGTCGGCACCTACGATGCAACCATCGTTATCAACCAGTCCGGTCAGATCAGTGCCGTGAATGCCGTGCCAGAACCTTCAACCTACGCGCTGTTCGGTCTCGGCGCAGCGGCGATCGTCTTCGCAGCCCGTCGCCGTCAACTCAAAGCCTAAAAAACAAACTTAGAAACTTAAAATTACAAAAATGAAAATCAAAAACATCCTCGCAATCGCAGTGGTTGCCGCCCTTGCCCCCATGGCGATGGCCGACACCACGATCAACATCACCGGGGCCACGGCCTTCCGGGCAGCGGCGCTGACAGCACTTAAAAACACGTTCAGCGGAAACCTGACCTACGCCTATGACGGCGGGACATACACGAGTTCAACCTATGCCATCTTAAAGGGCACATACCCGGGCATCTCGGGAGTGACGACCATCCGGACGTCCTTCTCGGGTTCCGTGGAAGGTATCCGCGACGTGTCACTGCAGAACAACGTCAACTTCCTTCCGACCAGCACCGCCACGACTTCAGGCGGCAATGGCAGTCAGGATGTCGGAACCGTGGTTGGTGCGAAACCGCAACTCGCGTTTTCGGACGTGTTCGCAGACTCGACTCCGTATAACGCCTCGCTCACTGAGGGAGCAAATGCCGGTATCATTGCATTCCGGTTTGTGGCAAGCAAGGGATCGTCCCTGACAAACATCACTGCGCAGCAGTTCCGCGCGTTGGCGGGTAACGGTGTTCAGCCGCTGGGCCTCTGGACCGGGAATCCGGCAGATAACTCGACGACTGTTTACCTGAGCGGTCGTAACGACGGTTCTGGAACCCGCGTCACCACGCTGGCGGAAACCGGCTTCGGTTATGCAAACGTTGTGAACCAATGGAAGGGCGTTGTCAGCGGCTCGGGAAACTCGACCGTGGTGACCTCGCTTCAGATCTGGCCGACAAACGATGGTGCAAACAAGTCGTTCATCTTCAACAATGACACGGCAGCAAACGGCGGGTATAGCAGCGGCGGCAGCTTGGGGGGCCTCCTCCAGGGATCCACTGGAAACGTCACAACAAAGGACGCGACGGGGACAACCATTGCGACCGGCCAAAATCTTGTGATTATCGGCTACCTGGGTACGAACGACAGCTACAATGCCGTGACCAACGGCGCTGTCGCGCTGAACTACAACGGCAGCCAGCTGAATGTGAACTCGAGCGGTATCACGAATCCCGACGTCATCCGGAATGGCAACTACACATTCTGGGCTTACGAGCACCTTTTCTGGGTCGCTGGATCCAGAACTGGAGATCTCGACACGCTGGTGACCAAACTGCTGGGCACTGATGGTCTGGACAACGCGACCAACCTCGGCAATGCGGGTATCCAGATATCGACCATGAACGTCAGCCGTGGTGATGACGGCGGTCTTGTCGGACCCTAGTCCCATCGAACGAAACCTGATGATCGGCTTGTCCGGTTGTTAACAAAAATCACTGGCGCTGGACGGGAGTCCAGCGCCAGTCTTTTTTTACAAACCATGAAACACGTCCTCCCTGTCGGAATTTTCTTCGCGCTTCTTGCCGGCGCCACAGCGACCTTTCTTCTACTGAAAGGAAATCGGGCTAACACAAATTTTCGCGCTGTGCCAACAACGATGGCATCTTCCCTGGCCGTTCCCGAGCCGGGCCGGAGCACAATAGGTGCAAAACTCATTCCGGATTCGGATGGCGAGAAATCTATCGGTGCGGCAAGTTCTCCCGGAACATCCGTGGCTCAATCTTATCCGGCGAGTTCGCCTGTGTCCGTCGCGGCAACCAGCGTGCGGTCTGCGCCGCCGAAGTCTCAGCCTGCAAACTTGAAGACCACCGTGCATACAGCGACAACTTCAACTGTTGTCGGCGCACCCGCAGGATCCCCAAGCTTTCCTCATCAAACGACCGCTGTCACAGTCCCCGTATCTCCAGCCTCGCACGCGGCACAACCGGTGACCCAACCTGTGCCCGCCGCGTCTTCTGGAGTCCCCTCGCCAGCTCAGGCTTCGCAACAAGTCGTAGATGTTCCTCCCGGCGCTAACGTGCCGGCAGTGCTGGCCCAGCCCGGCAGTTCATCGGTCCTTGACCCTGTCTCCCAGCAGGAGGTTTCGGCTCTTGCCGACCATTTTCTCAATGCGGTTGATCAGCAGACGGCCACCGGGACGCCCCGCAGCCAAGCGTGGCAGAAGCAGACCGCTGCTTCCGATGATGCCTTCCGCGCACGCTACGGGTGGGACGCTTATGTTGCGGAAAATGCGCGGGTAAACGCGCAGACCCGGACAAACCCAGCACCCTGAACAGAAGCATCCGCTTTATTTTTTGGGATTCGGTGCGGGGGGGTCTTCCAGGTTCAGGGCGGATGAGCGGAGAATTCCGCTGGTTTTGACCGCCTCTTCGATCTCGACTTCGTTTACGCCTCGCAGAAAGTCCTTGAGGGCGTTTCTCGCCGTGACTTCTCCTTGGGCATTGGCACGGAAGAGCCACTTCAACCCCTCCACCTTGTTGCGACCGAACACGTCGCCCATGATGTATAGCAACCCGAGATTGGCTTGAGCTTTTGCCAACCCCTGTTCGGCTGCCTTCCGGTAGTATTCTGCGCCAAGCTTTCGGTCGGCCGACACCCCCTCGCCGTGATAGAGCATTGCTCCCACCGCATTCTGCGCGGCCGGACTTCCTTTTTCTGCGGCGCGAAGATAAAGAGGGTAGGCCTTGCCGTAATCCGTGGGGATGCCGTCTTTCCCAAAATAGTTCCAATCCGCGAGAGCCAACTCCGCTTCTGGCATACCCGAATCTACGGCCTTCGTCATGAGATCCAAAGCCTCCTTCGAATACTCCGGGCCCTTTTTGATCTGGTGTTGCGCCAGATTGTAAGCGGCCTTGGGGGAACCGGCACTCGCGGCTTCGCGGAGCAGCCCGATTCCTTTTGCCTCATCCGTTTTCGTGCCTTTGCCGGAGAGGTATAGGAAGCCCAGCGCCGCTTTGGCATCGACGTTTCCCGTCGCTGCGGCCTGCTCAAAAAGCGCGAACGCTTTTTCGGGGTTTTCCGGAACCCCCTGCCCATACAGACAGTCCCGGGCCAATTCCACCTGAGCCTCTGCATCTCCCTTGCCGGCCCTTTCCTCCAAGGCAGGGATGCCGGCGGAAAATGCCGTGGAAGCCGACAGGGCACCAAAAGTCAGAAAAATAAATGCAATTTTCACGGTAACGATTTTACAAAACGCATGCCGATTTTGCATGTGACAATTTTGTCACATTCCTCCCGCGTCGGGGGAATGCAAGGAGGCCGGGACGACCGAACCCTCCGGGAACCGGTGACGCCATCAAATTTATCATGCAAGGGTGTCCTGGTCATGTAACCGGAAGCCACCCTTCAGCGCGCTGCGATGAGCAGCGAATTCCCAGCAGGTCAGTAGAATCCCCTGAGTTCCGGACGGGAGGCAAATTTTCTCAGGGCCGGATCATTGACAAGGTAGCTGAAAATATCCGGGGGCGTCTGGTCGCGGCAGACACGCAGGATGGCGGCTGCGTTTTCAAAATTTCCGCGCTTCATTTCCGAGTAGGCATTCGGGAGGTCTTTTGCGGGAATCCCCAGCGGTTGGGAAGGCGGGACAAGCTTCCCGGCGGCTTCCACCGCCAGGATGGCTTTTGTTGTTTCGACGACGGTTTGAGCATCCGCGGGGTTCATGCGAGACGCGGCGGATTCCAGCAGACCGACAGCCGGACCACTCTGACCCTGAGAGCGCAGCAGGGAAGCCATTTCGATGAAGGGCGCGGGGTTCATCGGGTCGGATGCGATGGCTTTTTTCAACAGGGCTTCCTGTTTGGAACTGACACCCTTGGTTTGGAGGGCGGCAATGGCGGCCTTCAGTGCCCAGGAGTCGGATACACGGAATCCACCCTTGATCGAGGCGTCGGCCAACCGGTCCGCCTGTATGGGATAGCCGGCTTGGAGCGCGGCAATAGCCGTGGCATAATGAAGCGAGGGAACCCCAGGGTGCGAAGCCAGTAGCTTGTTCAAGGAATCGAGAGCATCGAGATTACGTCCCTCGCGCAGAAGTCGAAGGGCGGTGTCCAGCGCGGGGAGCAGCTCCTCGGGAAACTCTGCGGGGGGCAGTGCCGCAGTCGGAGCGGACTGCACCTCCCGCAGCGCCACTTTCCGCCCGCGGTATTCTCCAAATTTGAAAGCGACGAGCGCGCCGAGCAGGAAGAGCGCGATCAATCCGACTTTGAATGCCATGTCCGCCTCTTTCAACAACCATTCCGGAATGTGTGGTGCGGCGGGGGAACCCGACAGGGGGACTTCGGTGGTCGGCACGGCGTTTTGCGAGGCGGATGTTGACTTCGTGACAACGACTTTCGGAATGGCCGCCGGGGAAAATTCGGCGGATCGGGACGGGTTGCGAGCCCGCCTGCGTCCAGTCGGCGTATGGACCCAGATTTCTTCGTTTTTCAAATCTGCGACGCCCGACGATTCCTGCTCCTGGTCCGGATGATCCGATGAGCGCGGATGAAAGCGGGAGAGGTTTTGCGTTTTCCCGCACGAGCGGCTTTCAACATCTGTGGTTTTGGAGTTCATGCTGCGCGAAGTTTGTTGAACAACCAAGGCAACTCCGCCACCGGCATACGGTCCAGATTAGAAATGTAACGATCTCGTCACACAGGACGTTTTGAAGCTGTTGGAACAACCGCCTCTAAAAAACAACGCACGGCCTGTTAGGCAGACGACACCAAGCGAGGGATTCGCGGATGATCCCGAAAACGGACTTGACCGGCGCTCGATGGCCGATCTTTGCCTCGGAAATTACTTTTCTGGCTGTGCCGCTTGCACAGGCTCTGCCGCAGGCTTGAGGGCTGGCTTCTTCCGAGGCTTCTTGGAAGATTTCTTTGCGGACTTGGATGCTTTGCCTGCGGGCTTTTTCGCGAGTTCCCTGGCGACTTCTTTCGCGAT
This sequence comes from uncultured Chthoniobacter sp., assembly GCA_964605515.1. GTDB lineage: Bacteria > Verrucomicrobiota > Verrucomicrobiia > Chthoniobacterales > Terrimicrobiaceae > QYQL01. Next base: position 28,031 of record CAZSDC010000007.1, on the reverse strand, counting down.
TTCCTTGGCAAACTTCTTCACGAACTTTTTATTGGCTGCCATAGAAGCAACACCTCTGGCAGATTTATTAGCTCATGGCAATACGAAGTTCACACTCGGTCTAAGTTTGCTCCCTATCTCTGCGGCTCCTTCCACATTCCCCAACCGCGCCAACGGCGCGCAATCTATCCCCCGTCGTCCTCTCCGCCGCCATAGCCCAGGACTTCGACGGTGATAACCGAAGGCGCTTCGATGACCTCCTGTTTTTGCGTTGCCTGGTTGGCGACCGAAGAAGCGGCGCTCGTTGCTGCACCGGAACTGCTCGAAGCGGAGGTCAAACCACCGATATTTGGAGCAGCGACACTCGGCGCGCTCGGCACGCCCGAGGTGGTTCCCCCGGAGGATATATTATCGGCGTTGAGCACGGCTGCCGCCGAAATATTTATGTTTCCGGTCGCTTGGATTCCGGCATCCCCGGCATCCACGGTGCCCACCGGAGCGATGAGGTAGACATTGGCTTTGGGGACACCCTTCACAGACGCCAGCACGCCGATGCCGCCCCCCGTGGCCAGCCCGCCCAGATCGGTCTGGATATCCGCGCTCCCGGTATCAACAACGATCCGCGTGGGCGGCGCTGTGACAACAGTTTTCGGCGAAGTTCCGGCGGCGATGTCACCAGCCGAGGACCAGATCGTAATGTCGCCGCCGCGAAGCGTGAAGATCCGGCACGCGCCAATCGTGACGCTATCCTGCGTGACGATCGAAACCGCCCCGCCGTATTCGGTCACGATGCCCGGCGGCGTAAGCGGGTTTCCAAAAATCGAGGGAGACATGGTGACGCCGCCCCCGGGAGCTGCCAGCGTGATTTGGCCGCCGCTCGTTGTCCGGATATCCCGGGTGCGGGTAAAAATTTCTCCAGTAGAGAGAGTGGTTCCAAAGAGCGCGTCGATCGCTTCAAATCCGGTCGCATAGCTTCCTGTGGTGGCATGCTCCGTGCCTGCGGTCTGCAGGTCACCGAAGAATGTAACCAACCCCTTCAGGGCGGCACCTTCCGTGAGAGCCGCCGCCTTTGCGTTGCCTGACAGCACTGACGAGAAATCCAAAGAACTGGCTGCAAGCCCCAAGGCCGGTCCGGAGGACTTGCCGCCGACACCTGCCATGGCCACAATGTCAGCACCCTGGAATGGCAGGTAGGGGTTTCTGGAATTTCCGATGCTCGTAATGCCATTGCCGCGCCCATCGCTCAGGTTTGCGCCGGTTCCCAGGTCAAGCGTGCGTGCGGCCAGCACTTCCAGGGTTCCCTGCCCACCAATCTGGATGTCCCCGGCCAGCGCCTTTGTGTTCTTGCCGTCGACCGTCGATGGGTTGGCATCCATAATGATGGCGGTCACCGGCTGCAAACTTGCGGCCGACCGGATTTTCGAATTGTCGTAGAACGGGATGATGTCGCGGCCGGCGGAAACAATCGACACGTCGCCCGGCCTGCTGTTCTGGAGATAGAATGCCACGTCGGTAATGTCCCGATATGCGAAAACCTGGGTCAGTTTGGGAGAAAACAAGGTCAGGCCGGATATATCACCCGACGACGCATAAAGACGGATAGGCTTGGAATCGTTGAGGTGCAGGACACTCTGCGCATGGCGGGTACGTTTTGTTTGAACGTCCGATTCGATTCCCGAATAGGAACCGGATTCATTGAAATACGCATCGACAACCGATTTCAGAAGGGAATCCTTCGTCTGTCGTGCGTTAATCAGATTCCTGCCCACATCTGTTTGCAAAGCATACGGTTTCAGCTTGGTGGGCAGCAGGGAAGGGTCGGCATCCGAAACATTGATGGATCCCGAAGTGTAGGCGGTAATCGTTTTGTCCGAATTTCTGCCGACGGCATTCAAGCCCGAGATCGAACCGCCGGCAGCCAGTTCCAGTCCGCCGACAGATGATGGATAGAGGTTGATCTTGCCGACGATGTTGATATCGCCGGAAAATGACGTGCCGCGGAACGTGGGCGGCATGATGGAGGCGACTTTAGAAAAGACATCAACGGAAGTCTCATCCAGCCGGACCCATGGCTGGGCCGCGCCCGTGATCGAGCCGAAGAGATTCTGGTTTTGCAACCAGAAAGCCAGAATGGAACTTGTGGATTCCGCCGTGCTACCCGCGACGACGCGACCATTCGCGACCGCATTCTCACGGAGAGTGATGCTCCCGCCAAAGGACGTCACATTCACGAACGAATCCGCTGAGTAGGTCGAAAAATACGTCTTATACCAGAATTTGTTCTGGACACCTTGAGGGAGCCAGAACGTGTTGACAACCGGGCCGAGCAGGATGTCCTTCTGTGCGGAGACATTGAAGGAGCTCTTGCCGACGAAGAGGGTGGTCGGAAGACTTGTGAGAGCGTCTCCTCCAGAGACCGGCAGGCGGGCATCATTCGTCGTAATGGAGCCGCCTGCGGAGATTTGTGCGGTCCCGCGCTCCACATAATAAACTCCTCCGCTGAGGTCGCCGCCGGAGCGGACGGTCAGATCCCCGCCGCCGAGCTCCAGAAATTTACTTTCATCGGGGGCAAGCCGGGTTGTGCCCGACAGCCCGGCAGTTCGCGCATTGGTGGGGATAAGGGCGTCCACATTGACGATATAGTTGCCTGCAACCAGCTTGATATTGCCGCCTCCAAGAGCTCCTACACCTTCAAAAAAGTTGCTGAAATCGATCCACCAAGTTGTCGATGCGGAGGAGTCGATGACATTGCTGATAGCGGTGCCTCCGTCTACGCCGGCCACTCCGAATAGCCCGCTACCGTCGACATAACTGCGCCGGTAGAGCCAGTTGTCCGGCAACTCCTTCGAAGAGTCTTCGACATCCACCGAGTTTTTCACGGTATAGCGGCCGATCGTTCCTCCCGCGAGGAGCGAGATGCTCCCGCCGGCCATCGACCATTGCGGGGCGTAAATCTGCTGGAGGGCACCCAATTGGGAAGTCTGACTCGGATGCTGGGCTCCGGTCTGCATGACGAGTGGCGTCACGAAGTCGTTGGATGAGGTCGAGAAGATCTGGTTCGGGTTGCTGATCCTGGCTCCCGCCGTGTAGATTGAGGCGAAAGCGTTGAGCAACTTGATATCTCGCGCGGCGGCTATCCGGATATCGCCGGTTCCGGTGCGGATGACTTGGAAGTTGCTCAGGGCCGGTGACGGCCCGATCAGCGACGCTGTCAAACTGTTGCTACTGCCGATCGTAAATGTCTTGCCCAGGCGCACGGATCCCTTGGTCGATAGGAGGGCGGGATCCGTAAGGCTGCGGCGCTGGCTGGCATCAACCGCGCTCAGGTCGGCCCCTGCCGTAATTCGAAACGACCAGGATTGTGTGTTTGTCGGGAGGAGGGCGCTGATATTCATGAGGGGCGCCAGCCACATGGACGAGTTCCCGAACCCGGATGAGGTCGGATTCACCGCGGTGAACCCGTCGCTGAGCGTATTCCAAAGCACCACGTTGCCCGGGGCGCGGATCGTCAGCATCCCCGGGGCTGACTTCGGGCCGAAACGGAAGTCCGCCAGATTCCAGTCAAAACTCCAGTTCGACAAGGAATTGCCGAGCGTGATATCCCCGTTTGCGGTTGTGTTGATGATCTCGGCACCGGGCGCGATGACAAGAAGCGAAGACAGGTTTTTGGGATCTCCGACACCGAGAATCGAATTGACCATGGCCGTGTAGCCGGCCGTGGTCGCCCCGGCAGCGCCCATGAACGTGACCCCATTGTCATAAATCAACCTTTCCGTGGTTCCGGCGGCAAGGCTGGCTGTCGGCAGCGCGCTGAAGGATGAGCGGGATCCGGTGATCTGCCCTGTGGCTCCGGTTACCGTGAATATTTTATAGCCTTCGACGAGAATGCTCGAGGCACCGATGACATTGCCTTTGAGCTGGGAGACACCTACGCCGAGGTTCCCACCGACAGTTCTCTGCGGGGTGCGAAGCTGCAAGGTGCCCTGGAACTGCCCCTTGAACGCGCTGGAGCCGACGGTCATATAACTCCCCGCGACATATTCCGCGACGGAGAGGTCGAGAGTGGAGCCGGCCTGGAGGTCGAGAATTGCGGCCGTATTGGCAACACCGTTGGTCTCCGCGCCAGCTTCGATGCGGATATCGCCGCCTTTTCCTGCACTATTGAATTTCTGCGCCGCCACGGTGAGTTTGGCTCCCGATTGGACAGTGACATTGTTGTGAGCCACAAGGGATATGCTTCCGCCGGTGGTCCCGGATGCATCAAGTAAGGCACCGCCTGTGAGCGTGATGCTGCCCGCATCAGCAGAGAGGGTGAATGATCGCGCGTGAGCAGTGCCGTCGATGAGGACGTTGCCTGTGCGGACGCGGATGTTGCGCTCCTCAAAGAAGCCGCCGGTCTCCAGCGGGCCGTTGATCGCGGCGAAGGAAGGAATAGACCCGGCATCGAGCAGGAACGACCCACTCGTGGCCCCCGCCGAGGCGGAACCGAGGAGGATCCCGTTATTGACGAAAGCGCCCTGCCCTGCCCGGATGTCGATTGTTCCGGCGTTCCCGCCTCCGGAATTTGCCGAGACATTCAGGACGCTGCCCGCGCTCAGGGTCACACTTCCGGTATCGGAAACAAGCTTGATAATTCCGGCATCGGCATAGCGAGTTATGTCGTAGAAGCTCTGCGACGATCCGGCCACATTGATTTCTCCGCCGACCGTCACGCCGCCGCCAGTGCCCGTGGCGCGCAAGGTGAGCGACCCGCTGGGCAGGAGAATCTTGGAGGTGGCTGAAACCGAGCTGCCTGTAAAGCTGAGGCTTGCGCCGAGGCCACCGGAAACTGAGGAGCTCTCGCCGCCGCGCAGCAACGAGACCGCGCCGGCGGCTGTCACGTCATAGGAGATCCCCTTGGCACCGGCGATCAACGGCGTTGTAATCGTCAGGGACCCCGGCACGGTCAGGGATCCCGTCTTGGTGGCGAGCAGGCCGTTCTTGGCGTTGATATTCAGGCTTTGATAGCCAGTGACACTGAATGCATTCGCCCCCAGCCGCATCGTGCCCGTTTCGATGTTAAGAGCGCCGGAGAGAGGAAGCGCGGGCGAAGCCAACGCAATACTGTAGGAGGGGTTGGCGAGCATCACTTCTCCCGCTTTCAACGTCACGTCCCCACGGTTGTATCCGCGGATTCCCGATGCGAAAAGATTCATGCTGCCCAAGGAGGAGGAACCGAATATTCCCGAACCGTAGATGTCGATCGTGCGGTAGCTGGAAAGCGTGAGCGAATCCACCGACTGGACGAACTGCAACAGGGATCCTTGAAGAGTCAAATGAGGGGTCACGACTGATCCAGCGCCCCCCGATGCCCCATCAAGAACAATGCTGATCTGGCCACTGCCGAGCGTCAGATAGGAAGCCCTCAGGACCGCTGACGAACTCAGGGAGGTCCCGTAGGTCGAGTCCAATATCACACCGGCTCCGGATATGGTTGCGCCATCGCCAATCGTCATCAGCGGAAGAGTCGAGCCCGCAAGCGACGAACGGGTCATGGAAACAAGCTTGTCCCCGCTGACGCGGAGGAGGGTTCCGTCCCCGGTGAGGAGGAGATTTTCAGAGAGCTGGGTCAGGTCGCCCGAAGAGGCGACTTTGGATCCAGCAGTCACAGTGAGCGCGGATTTCGAGACCAGCGTGATCTCCGGTGATGAGAGCGAAGACCCTGGGTTGTCCACCGTCACCGACGAGGTGCGCACGTTCACGATCGTACCGCTGTCCGTGATTCGTCGTAAACCGCCGATCAGGATGCTCTCTGCTCCCCAGGAGTTCAGCACGTCACTCTTCAGGACGACTTTGGCACCGGAAGGGGCTGCGCCGGAGCCTCCGATGACAAACATGTCCGCATCGCTGCTGATGTCCACTCTGGCCCCGCGTCCGCCGGACGGATGGCTTGCTAAAACGGACCCATCGAGCTGCAGCGCATTATTTCCCTGGAAGGAAAGATACCCGGAATCCATCGGCAGCCGCTGCACGACATTTACATTCAAACGCCCGGCTGCACCGCTGATGAAGTTGTTGGCTCCATACACTTCATATTTGGCACGATCTGCCACCACGGCTGACGGAGCGACTTCAAACAGCGAGCGAATTCCAGAAACCCGGGACTGCCCGGCGAACGCATTGGCAAGGTAGCCGCTCGTGTATATAGCACCCTCGGCCGTGGTGTAACTGGCGAATGTTCCGCCGCTCGTGCTGTTCACGCGATACCCGCTTGTGGTGAGGGATCCGGACGCCGCGCTGAAACTGGAAAAGGTTCCCCCGGATTTCGGAGTGATCAGAAGAGCACCTGGAAGGGTCGCATACCGCTTGGGAAGGAGCGTGTAGGTTCCGGCCGCCAGCCCGTTCACACCATCAATGTATAGCTGATCGCCAAGCTTTAGGGTCGTGCTTGTGTAGCCAGGATCTCCGCCAAGCGCTTTGGCGTTTTCACCGGTATTATTCACTGCATATGGAGCATATGCGGCCGAGTATCCCGGCACGACCGCATACGAGGTTTGAACTTCTGTCCAGTAGGTGCTCCCCGATACCGGAGTAGGCGGCGAAGAGTCAACTGTCCTGACATCTGCCGTCAGGTCTTTGGATTTCGTCCACTGTTTTGCGGCGAATTGTGATGCGTTGACGCCGAAATCCTTCGGGTCAATCGCCCTGCGGGCGGACCACGTTTTGCCATTGTAAGTTACCAGATCCCCCGCGCTGTATTTGCCGAGAACCGCATCAGAGTTCCAGACTTTGGCGGTTCCCGTCGCATCCCCGAGCAAATCCTGGCTTCCGCCGGTTCCCGCTACCCAGCGGTAGGCGAGCAGATCGCCGCCGCCCCGGATATCGAGGACCGACCCGGGCTCTGTGGTCACGCTGTTACCGGCAATTGAAACCTTTTTTTGAGGCAAGCCGCTCACCGTCACGTTGACGCCTGTGGGATCATACCAGGAAAGCCCGTCGGGGCTCAGGCCGAACGGGATCGTCAGCCCTACGCCTGTTACCGGATCCACTGCCGACACCGACGTGGTGCTCGTGGCTCCCAGCATGACGGACCGTGCGGTCGGAACCGTGAGCCCACTGCCTACGACGGGATTCAGCGGAGAGTCAAACGCCGGCGTGGACGTGTCGTAGTCGGTTCCGTCCCAGCCAAGATGGATCGTGCCGAACGGTGCCCGAAGCGTCCCGCCCTGTGTGATCGTCGAGGCGAAGATATTCAGGTTGCCTCCGGCGGAATACGGCATCGCTCGGGTCCCTGAGCCGATAACCGTGACCGATCCTGTCCCAGCTGAGCCATCGGCCTTCGTGTAGTCGTAGGCGTAAATATTGAAGTCCGCCAGCGTGGTTGGATAGATCTGCCCGGCGGTCATGGTGATGTCACCCGCAACGCTGAGCGTGCCGCTTCCGCGAATGTCCCCATTGGCGGCCGCGAAGGATACCTTGCCGATTGTTTGGAAGACCGTGGTTCCGATGTCTATGAGGTTTGCAGAGAAGTTGACCGCGCCGGTTGCTCCATAGGAAGGTTGCGGGTTATATGTCGGAAGTCCAGATGCGGGAAACTGCTGAAACGCATCCGGAATCGTGTCGTTCAGGTTGAACGGCGCTTGGTATTTCTGCCCGACGGCAATATAGCTGGCGGCAAGGTTGACCGGGGAATCCGCGCGGATAACCCCGCCGGCCGCCAAGCGAAGTTTGCCACTGGCATTGATCGCGACAGGGCCGCGGAATTCGACATTTCCTCCGTAGGCAAGATCGACTCCCGCAGAAATGTAATTGTAGCCGAGATCGAGAGAGGCAAATCCGCCCTGCTGGAAGCTGTCGGCGGCAAAATATCCCATCGCGGGAACCGCATCCCCTTTGGCGTACTTAATCTTGTTAACCTCGGTTCTATCCGAATACTGCACCTTCAGTCCGACTCCCCGCTTGTCGCTTGTGCCCTGAAGCGATATCCCCGACTGGGAGACGATCAAATTGATGTCTGCGCTGGTTCGGAATTCACTCTGGCCATTTAATTTGTTATAGTAGCGGCCCGAAAAGATGGAAAGTGTGCCGCCGGTCGCCGTGGGTCCGCCAGCGCGACCGAGCAACGTGGCATCGGTGAAGAGCATTTCCGCCCCCTGAAGATCGAGCAGGCCTCCGTTGCTGTCCACCCGTGTCGCGACGGTCTGGCGGTTATAGGGGAGCGACATGAGGCCGGATGTGACAGGGGTTGCCCTCGCCCCGGCGCCCGCCAACTGGGAAGCGGGGATATCAAAGATCCCGGAACTTCCCGAAACGTCGAGAATAGCCCCGGCTTCGGCCACGATATTTCCATGAATACTGACCGTTCCGCCCGAGTAAAGAATCCCGGTCCGGCGCCCGAACGGGTCAGGCGTGGAGACAACAGCTCCCTCAGTCGAAATCACGGCCTGCGGGCCGATATAAATCGTCGGCAGAGCATAGGTTCTCGTTATTTCCGAATCCGGTGCGATGCGGAATTTGTTGCGCGTGAAAATGGCGACCGTCCCACCTGGCGCGATGATCGTACCCTCCATTGAAACCGTGTCGGCAAGGTTCAGGCCATCCTTCAAGGTTGAATCGGTTCCGATCAGCACGCTCGCGCCGGGGTCCGTGCGGAGGATCGAACCCTTTCCGATGACTATGTCGCCCCGGGCTTCGACAAAATTTGTCGTGAAGGGGTCGTCCGTGCCAGTCGCCGCTAACGTCAAGCTGACCGGCTGACGCTCACCCTGCGATTTGAGCGTGTGGTAGAGCGTCAGCTTCCCGCCAGACTTGGTGTTGGGTGCCAATTGCAACTGCTCAGCCACGGGCTGAATAACGGCGTTTTCCACAACCCGGATCGCAGGAATGTAAGTGTCTTCTGCCGGATCCTGTCCGGCCACCGGGGTCGGAGTGGGGACCGGGTTGGCGAGGGCGTCCTGCTTCTCCTTGGCGGTCAGGGCCGGCTTTGTGGATTTTCCGATGCCGGTCAGCGAGTAGCTTGTAAATCCACCGGTCCTGAAAAATTCCGGCGCGAGAACGAGCATCGTCGGGTCGCTCGCCTTGCCGCCGATCTGGATGAGGTTCGCGCGGATGGTCAGCGATCCGCCTTTGTTCGCCGAATAGGCGGAGAGGGTTCCATCCAGGGTCAGGCTGCCACCAACGATCGTCGAGAGGTTAGGATCCCGTCCCGCCAGAATGCTGATTTTTCCGCCGTCGCCATACGTGAACTTGTCGGTTCCATTGACGGCTTTGGCCAGGGCGCCCCCGGAGGCATCGATCAAGCTGCCATGTGGAAGATTGATGTTGTAACCTTCCAGCGAGACGGATCCGCCGGCCAAAGTGCGGCGCGTCGTCACAACGTTCTGCGATGTCGGACGGTCGTCCAAAATCATGCCGGAAACATCGATTCGTGCGGCGCTGCCGAGCCTGATGGATCCTCGTCCACTCACAGGGTCAAGGGCAGGTTCGAGGGTTAAATCGGGGGTTTTGTTCAAGTAGTCCTGATATTTGTAGGGCGAGTAGTTGTAGGCGGTCAGCGCAACCGTTCCGCCGGGCGCTATGATCGTGCCATCAAGCGTTACGTTTGACGCCCTGGCCAGGAAGGAGCCGCCCGTCTGGATCTTGATATCCACCCCTGAGGGAATAGTGAGGTCGCCATCACGATTGTCCACCATCACATGGCCGAACCCTCCACCCTCGCTGCTCCACCACGACGTGCTGACCGCAAACTCCGAGGTCTGACTGTCCGGGAGCCTCTGGCCTTCGGCGAGCAGATCCCCTATGGCGCGCGGGGCCGCATCGGCCACCACGATCTTCGGTGGCGTGGCAGAAGTCTTGTAATCTTTGATGCTTCCGGTCACGGGATCTATGTATCTGGCATCGGCTTGGAACGTGATGTAGAGGGAAGCCATCTGTGCCGGGCTGTCCAGTTGCTTCGGCCCGGTGATCGTTTGTCCTACAAGCTCTCCTCCGATAATGATCGAAGGAGCGGTCAAAGTAATCGCCCCCCCGTCCGCGCCGGAAATGTAGTCCTTCGGCGAGTATCCACCCATGGGAGCCAGCGAGTCGCCATATGTTTTTGTGACGCCCCACTTGGCTGAGGCCTGGGTGGTCTTTCCTTCGTAAATCCCGTCATAAGTTCGATCGGGCGTCGCGGAGGCGATGTCCACCAGATACCCGTGCCTCAAAAGCCGGGTGGTTTGGATTTTTCCACCTTCGTTTTTGAAGTAGCCGCCGGAGACATCGACGGTGGCCTTTGGCTGCACAACAATGGAACCGCCAGCCTGCATGGTCACCGTGCCCCCTGTAGCGGTGAGTTGGGAGACGTCGCGCTGGGTAATTCCGGCCAACGACGTCAAATCTCCTAGCGGGGTCCCGACCCATGCGACTCCGTTGAATGTCCCAGTTTGTCGCAAATCCACGACCAGCTTTTGTCCCCGGAGGATCGAGCTCCTCTGGACAGGGGAGTCGGCGAGTTCGGTTCCGCGCAGCTGAACGGTCACGACATTCTGAGATAGCGGGACAAAAACATCGGTCATTCCGCTCACGTCCACCAGGCTGCCGGAATCGAGATAAACCTGCCCATCCGTGTACAAAAACTTCTGGACCGCACCATCATAATTATTAGCAAGTCCGGACTCGATTGTTCCGTCAGCCTGATAAGTCGTGCGGTTATTTCCGATATCGACGTAGGTCCATTTTCCCGCCTTGAACATGACATCCGCGTGAGGAGCCAAAACTGTCGCCGCGCCCATCATCGCGATAGAAAGCCCTTGCAGGTTGATCTGCGAGTTTTCGGGCAGGGAGGTTCCGGGGATCGATGCCGTGCTGGTATAATCTGGAAGGATCCTGGTCACGCTCTTGGGCCCAAGTGTCACAGTCCCTGTGAACTGGTTGAGAAATATCGGATTCTGCGCACCATTTAGGTCGTAGTCCGGGTTTCCGACTGCCCCGTAGCTCGCGAGGAGATCGATGCGTCCGTTGAGGCTGACCGAGGTCGAACTGTCTATGACTCCCAGTTGATTGACCTCCTTGCCTGCCATCCAGACGCTTCCGGTATAAGCCTCGATAATGCCGGAGTTGGTGGCCTTTCCGGCATATGTTCCCACGTTGCCAATCCAGACATCCAGCCCACGCAGGCTTGGGTCAGCGCTGTTGTGGGCTTGAACCCCGAGCTGCAGGCCGGCCGCCAGGATCGTCTGTCCGCTGGGCGTTGAGATCGTTCCCTCGTTTCTCACATTTGCGCCCACCAGCATCACCCGACCACCATTTCCGTCGGCACTGACCGGTCCGGAGATCGTCGCTCCGGCCTCGACAACGACATCCCCGTTCCTTCCGTCGGCAGTAAGGGGAGCAGCGGGCGTGAAGGCTTTCGTTCCGTCCGTCCCTGCCGGAACATCCAGAGCCGAGAACAAAAATTGGGCATCCTTGTTGCTTAGCAGTCCTTGTTCAACGAGGCGGTCATTAATCGGCAGGGAGGAAGCGACGAGGGTCCGCGTATTCACCTGACTGCCCGCCCCGAAGATAATGCCGTTCTGGTTGATGATATAGACTTGGCCGTCGGCCTTGATTTGGCCCCGGATCTGCGACGGCTTGCCGGATGGATCGAAAACTTTGTTGAAGGCGATCCACTTGCCGGTGTCGGCACCGCCGGCCGTCTGGTCAAAGTTCACAGTAGTGCCCTGACCGACATTGAAGGTCTTCCAATCGAGCAGAGCCTGGGATGCGGTCTGCTTGATGATGACGGTGCCGCCGGATTGCTCTGGAGCGTTGGCCCCGGTCCAGGTGCCGCCCGTGAGGCGCTCCAGTCCACCGGTGACAAGTCCGTCTGGAACAGAAACGCTCCCCGACGCCGCCCGCGCGGAGGCTTGGAGGGCACGCATGTCATTGATAGCTTTGGTCGTACGGGAAAGCCGGTCTTGCGCCTTGGCCTTTGCGATCGTTGCCGCTGCCGCACCGGCATTCGCTTGCGCATCGGCACTTTTGTGTCCCGATGCGGCGCTCGCCCCTCCCCTCAGAATGTCACCGGCCCGGCAAACATGGAGACAGCAAAAAAGGAAAAAAAGAAAGAATGACGCCGTCGCCTGAAACCTGAACACAGCACGTGGAACCACAGACTTCGCACGGAGGCGGATATCAGCATGACACGGGTCATCTTGGCAGACGGGTTGACGCATGGACAAAATAGCTCGTCAGTTTCGGCGAGATCGGCAGTGCGCGAAAGGAGTCGAATGTTACGATTTCGTCACATTCTCAGTTCCAGGGGGGGGTATCAAAATTTTGAGGCTCGCAACTTGCCCGGTTGCAGCGATCCATGTAACAATCTTGGATGCCGAAAGAGAGCGAGCCAGAGGAAAAGCTGAAACTCCCCCCGCGCGAGCCAGAAGAAACGGACATTCTTCCGGGCAATTCCGGGGAGCCCACGAAACTTCAGGGGCAGACGCTGGATGCAAAAAAGCTCAAATGGAGCAACCGGCTCCGGCAAACCGGAATCAAATTCCCGGCGAAAATGATCTCTAAGCCGAATGGCTCCAGCGGCTTCGGGGACGGCGAACTCCCGCCTGGACAGGGTGCGAATAACCCCGAAGCAAGCCCAGGGGCATCAGAGCCAACGGAAATAACTGAACCTGCCACGATACCCGAGCAGGGCTCCAAGGAAGAGTCAGGACCACCGCCCGCCAAAACTCTCAAGCCGGAGGGCTGGGAGTCATCGTTTTCCCCTCCCACGCTGCCCGCCAGGAAGAGAACCCGACCTGACGAAAAAAAGCCCAGACCCCTTGACCCTGGCCACCTCACCCGTAGAAAGGCCGTCAAACGCGTCCGTCTCCTCTATGTTCTCCCCGCAGGACTGATTACGATCATACTCTTCAGTATCGTTTTTTGGAATTTGGGCTTTGAGGCGGGGATCGAGAGTTCACTTGTGGAGGAGACGAGGCAAAAAGCGACAGCCTCAAATGAATTTCTTGCCGATCTGGACCAGGCACTGGCCGACCTGCGTGCCGGGAATACCGACAAGGCTGTGATGGAGCTCCGTGAACTGGAAGACACGAAATCCGATGTGGCGTCGGTGACGTATCTGCTCGCCGTGGCTGCAGTTCAGAATGGCGACATCCGGCTCGCCGAGGCGAAGACTGCCGAGAGTATCTCCAAGCGGGAGAGAATTTCCGACTCCATCGCTCTCCAAGCGGTTCTGGAAACCCAGAAGGCGCGCGATCCGTCGCTCAAAAAATTTGGCGACACGCAGGTTCGTTCCGAAGCCTTATTGCGACAGGCGATGCTGGCCGACGAGGCAAATCCATTTCCCATGGTCGAACTGGCCACGCTTCTACGCTACCAGAAACGGAACGACGAGGCGCTCGCGCTTTTGCGGGGTGCCCGCTCGCGGTTGAATCCGGTGGACAGCCATTCCGTCGTGGATGTCACGATCGGGCTGGCGACTCTCCAAGACACGCCTGATGACCAACTTCCGCAGATCGCCGAACCGGGCAAGGACATGGTCTCTGCATTCACCGCAGCCTATGTCGCCATGCGAAAGGGGGATTTTGTCCGCGCGGCTGCCTGTGCAAATATCGCACGCAAACTCGCAGCCCCCGACCTCTTTGACTACCTGATCAATGACCCGGCCATCCGCCGGTATGCCGGCGAACCAAAACTGAAAGAGTTTTTCCAGTAATCTCTTGCTCACATAATGTGATGCCAGATTCATTGGATGCACCCGACCGGTTCGTGACGACCCACTGACGACACGACCGTCGCCTCTCCGATTGCAATACTGCAACGATTTTGTCTTGACAGATTTTATACAGAGCTTTTAATAACGACCATATTAGTCGTTTAACAACTCGGCGACCCGTCCTCTGGAGTCGATAACAGACACATCTTCAGGAGGATATATATGGATGAGATCAGTAAAACCGAGTCAATTCGAGAGGAATCCGCCGATCGGATACCGGAGAAACGCGTTCTTAAAGCCCACTCAATCGTGGACGTCCGCGTTCAGAAAGTTCGTGTGAACAGCCTGGTAGCCTTTCGAGTAGTGGGCACCGACACAACCTTGGACGTCCGCATTCAGGAAGTTCAGAGAGGGCAAGGCGAGAAAACAACAGAGCCCGAGGGTTCCTCGCCAGACGCGTTGAAGACAGAGATTTCACCTCGCGGATCGCAGCACGCCTTGGAGCCCTCTGCTTTTCGACGGGAGGGATCGAGGCCACATCAAAGGCCAGCACCTGTCTGGAGAGAACAGCGGGGTGTCAGAACGGCGAACTCTTTCACGGAGCCGGAAGCCAGCAAAGAGGATACTTCCAGCCACAGAACTCTAAGTTCGAGGATTGAGGAGAGTCTGAAGCGTTTTCATGGGTGGTCACTACAACTAGCCCTGCTGGGGATCCCGGTGATCGCTTTGGTTTTGTGTTATGCGGTCTTCTCGCTGGGAGCCCGCCATGGCCGGATCGCTGCGGTCCGCGAAGTGGAGAATGCCCGAGCAAAGGAGACCGCACAACCCTCCGAGCGCGAACGCGAGGAGGTCCGCACGCGTCTCGACAAGGCCTTGGCAATGATGCGATCCGGCGATGCAGAATCGGGTTGGAAGAGCATTCAAGGAATATCACTGGAGCATCCACATTTCCCTTCGCTTGCATACGCGGAGGCCCTGCTTGCCCTGCAGGCTGAGAAAAACCGCGAGGCATTGGACCTGACAAAAATCTCGATCTCCCGCGGAGAACGGGTCTCCGACAGCCTGGCCCTGCAAGCGGCGCTGAATGCCGCCTCCCCAATATCCTCGGGAGACGTGCAAGAAGATCTTCTCAGAAGAGCCGCTGATGCGGATCTGATGAATCCCAATCCGCTCATCCAGTTGGCAAGCATTCTCAGCACGCACGGCCATGACGAAGAGGCCGAGAATCTTGTTGAGTCCGCCAAACTCAGGCTGCTCCCTGTGGACAGCCGTGTGGTCGTGGACGCGAGCCTCGGGATATTCAAAATCAAACGCGCTTCGACATCGGAGCTGTCTTCGATGGGAGAGACAACCGGGCTTGCGGAGAAAGATTTTCCGAACGCTTACGCCGCGATGCGGCGAGGAGACTTCCAGACAGCCGCCTCGATCCTAGAAACGACGCGGAGGAGCGTGCCTCCCGAAGTCTTCGACTATCTCCTCAAAGCCTCGCCGATCCGGGACTACGCCCTCGAACCGAAGATCACACGGTTCTATTGAGCGGCCTGAAAGACGGATTTTTGGGCTTCATTGAAGGCATCCCACCCCCATTTGGAACGGAATAACTCCTGCTCATAGGTAAACCCGACCGTGCGCTGGATTGATTGGTAGCGGGGAAGCCCGCTGTAAGCGGTGGACAGTGACGAGTAAGGTGGAGAACCACTGGAAGCCGGTGCGGTGGATGTTCCGTTGCCAGAGTCGGTGATTGCCACGTCCAACGCGGTTTTGCCGGCAGAGTTTTGAACGCCCTCGATGGCCACTCGCTGGCCAGCCACGGAGAACGAATTTCCCGGAGCGGTGGAGTCGATCGCTTGCACGGTCTGAGGAACAACAGCCTGGGTCCGCTGCGGAGTGTGACCGGTCCCGGCAGGCGCTGAGGTTGCCTGCCAAGCCGTGGCGCCCACCGTGGAAGCACCGGATGAGGAGGCCGCGGGAACACTTCCCGCACTGGTCGGATGCACCGGAGGGGCGGCGGCACGGCCGGTGTGGGGTGAGGACGACGTGCTCGGCAGGGAGGATGGTTGAGAGGCGGTATTGGCTGCAAAGCCGCGAACAGTTCCGGAGTTCGAAACGGGAAATAATTGTGCAGGCTGCGAGGAAACCCGTCCTGCTGCGATGGGAGAACTCTGGGGAGAATCCGATTTTCCAGCGGGAGTGATCTGCCGGGGCACTCTGACCGGAGCGACAAGTCCTGTAGATGCGGTCTGCTTAGCATCGGGCCGGCTACCGGAAAGCGAGGAAAAGACACTTCCGATAAGAAGTCCGGCACCAAAGAGAACGACTCCGAGTAGCAAAGCAAGTCGGGACATTTTCATTCGTTGCAGAATTTCATTTGTCAAAATTCAAAATAAGAAAAACCAGTCCGGCATTCTCCGGACTGGCTTCCCGTTAAAACCCATTCTCCGGGTGCACGATGGCACCCGGAGAACAGCTTGCATGTTGTTACTTCGAGGTGACCAGTCCGCCGTCAACGGTCTTCTTCACTTTGACGCTGGTGTCATCCTTGAGCCCGCCGCCGGAGGTGGCAGTTGATGTAGAAATCTGACTCTTCAACGACGTATAGAAGGCCGAGGTTGTTGCGTCCAATCCGTCAGGAATGCGCTTGAGGAGACGGTTGTAAAGCCACGCAGTATACTGGCCGTTCTTCAGGTTGTTTCCGGCCGCAAAGTCATAGGACACACCATTCCATGACAAGACTACGCCACGGTTCCCAGCTGAGATGTTGTTCTGAACAACTCCGGAGCTATTGATATCCAAAACGCGTGACAACGCATCACTTGGGGTCAGGTAGCCAATGTAGTAGCCGGCTGTCGCGTTGGGATAGGTGTCGACATTTTGCCCGAGGTCCGGGTCAAGATACGTGGTTTTGTATGCAGCCGGGAGCAAGGTGGCCGTAAGGAACGGGGCCAGATTTGCGCCAGTCTGAAACCCGCCGCTACCAAGGGGTGAGGCTACGCCGCCGACATTTTCCGCAGGCCATCTATCGTGGGTAGCCACCGTGCCACCGGACACGATGTTGTTTGTCGTTGTCTGGGAGCTTGGAGTAATCACCGGTTTAAACACGTTGACAACCGCCTGTGCCCCCAAGCCGAACTCCGCATAAGTGCCGTAGCGTTGCCCGGCGTCTGTGTTGCGGCCAAGAGCATACACGATCTTATTTTGGTCGCCATTGACCCAATCCCCCGTGAAATAGGAAAGCGGAAGCGCACCCGTGCTCCACAAGAGCTGTGCAAGCTGGGTGGTCAGGTTCTTGCCCGCAGGGAAACCAGCGCTCGCAATGAAGATCAACGGGGAAATCCCCACTGTTTCCTGTGTGAGCGCGTCATAAACCTGCCCGTTGAAGGTTCCGTTATATGGAGTCGTTGCCTGGAAATTGGTCGAAAGACCAAAATTCGCAGTATGCAGCTCATAATCCGTCCCTTGTTGGGCATTCACGGTCGGATCGTAGAGATCCACAACCGTAACGCTGTCGGTACCGTTGGAAACAGTGAACCGGGGCGTTGCGTTTGGATTATTCACCTGATCATGCGCAGCAACCGCCGCCACCGCGCCGGCCGCACCGATGAATGATGTCTTAACGACAACGTTCACGCCACCGTAGGTGCCGTTGAAGACCCCGTAGTTGCTCCCCTGAGCTCCGGTGGATGTCCAGTTAGTCGAAACGCCGCTGACCTTGCTGGCATTGCCCTGGTTTCCCCGGAAATACCAGTCTCCAGTCAGGATATTCGCGATGCCTGTGAGGGTTGCCCCGCGATCACCGTTGGAGCCAACGATGTAGATGGTTGTTGTCGCCGAAGCGAAGTTTGCGGTGATTAAGCCCACCGCCGCTATGACAAGAGTTTGTAGAATTTTCATGGTATGAAAGTAGATTGCAATTTGAGTTATCGATTAAGAGTTGAGAGTCTTGCGGCGGCGCACAAAGACCATAAAAAAGGTCCCGGCGATGGCCAGAAGGACATAGGTGGATGGCTCAGGAACCGCACTGAAGGTGACATTTCCCGAATTACTGATGCTGAAGGAACCCAGATTCGATGGCACGCCGCCGTTGACATTGCCATTCGGAACACGGAAGAAGTCGAGGACGGTCCCCGACGTTCCACTCGCGAAGCTGCCTTCGATGGATGTCCATTGACTGGTTGAGCCAAAGTCCGTGACGCTTGGAGTCCCGACTTGAACCGCGTAGCTCGCGGCTCCTGAAACGCCCGATTGAACCCAAGCGACGTTGCTGTTGGCAGTCGCTGTCTGGCCATTAAACGAAGCGGTCACGTTGCTGATCTGGTTTGCGGTATTCTGACGATCCGTCAGGCTTCCGCTCAGATTTGGCCAGGGAGTTCCGGGCGTATTAACGTCAGTCCGCGCCTTCGAGGCATACAAGTTCGGGTTGCCGGAATTGCTCGTTCCAAACACCCCCCAATACAAATCGGCACGGTCATACCAATTGCCCCCATTTCCGAACGTGTTCTGCAGGTCAACCCCGAGATTCCCCAGCGACAGCGTCGTTACGGAGTTTGCAACAGCCCCTGTGAAAACAGTGGAATTCCCCAGATTCACCAAATAGGCGGTGTTTGACCCGTCAGCCCGGAAGCCCAAGGTAATATACCCGATGCCTGATGTTATTGTCGTCGCTCCCGATTGCCCAGGGGTCAGGCCGACTGCCAAGCCGACTGCACCCAAGAGAAGCGTGAGTAATTTGTTCTTTATTTTCATGATGCTTTTCTTTCTTTGTTTTGCGTTTTTGTGGTGCTTCCCGGTGTCGGGTCAGAGATTTGAATAACGACTATGTATGTCGTTATTGATTGTGTTTTATTTTGAGCGATGGCCTGCGTCAACAATATTTTTAAATATATCGAGATCTATTTCCCTGAGGGATGAGTGGAGCGTTTCCAGTGACATTCGATCAATGTCACGGGGATGGTGAAGCTCCGTCTGAGCCGAAAAACATGGTTTCGGACGGAGCCTCACCCTCCCGGCATGAGACTCGCCATTACCACACATAATAACGATAGATTATATCGTTATCTGGCGATCGATAAATGTCCATCCGACAGCAGTTTTTCGTCCGATATACGAAATGGAAGAGGACGCCTTGAGATTTTTTACTCCTCGCCCTCCCCTCCTCCGTAGCCGAGGACTTCGACGGTGATGATGGATGGCACTTCGGGTTCAGTTGGTCGTTCGGATGTATTCGCCACCGACTGGGCTGCAGTGTTTGCCGCTGCGGATGCTGAGGAACCGGAGGTGAGCCCGCCGATGTTGGGAGCTGCCACGGTCGGGGCGGAGGGCACTCCGGTTTTTGTGCCACCAACGCTGATGTTGTCGGCGTTGAGGACACGCGCGGCAGCAATGTTGAGGTTGCCGGTTGCACGGATTCCTGCGTCGCCAGCATCCACAGCCCCGACAGGCGCAATTAAATCGACATCACCGGGCGCGACATTCTTGACAGTCGCCAGGACACCGATTCCACCTCCGGTTGCCAATCCCGCAAGATCCGTTTGAAGGGCGGCACTCTCCGGGTCCAGGAGAACCCGGGTGGGAGGCGCAGAGCGGACGGTTTTCGAGGAGGCGCCCGCTGCGATGTCGCCTTTCGAGGACCAGATCATGATATCCCCGCCACGGAGCGTGAAGATGCGGCCGATGCCGATTTCGACGCTCTGATTCGTAAAGATGGAAACCGCACCCCCTGTCTCCGTGATGATTCCAGGTGGCGTTTCGGTTTCCACGATGCTCGTGCCCGACATGGTCAGGCCGCCCCCGGGTGCAAAGATGCTGATGCTCCCGCCACTTTTTGTGCGGATGTCGCGTGAGCGGGTGAGGATATCTCCCTTCGATTGTGGGTCAGGGAAAAGGGTAGCAATCGCGACATATCCGGGAGCGTAAGCGGCAGGTTTGAGGTAATTTCGACTGGCTGGGTCACTATAGTCGCGCCCGGCATCGCGCAGGATCGTGTAGAACTGTTCGAGAGCAGCCAAATCCTTCCGCGTTCCCGACTGGCCCGCCGACTGCGCCGAAGTGGGTTTTGCCGAGCCAAGCCCGGCGAGGAACGTTTTGAAATCGAGGCTGTTTGACGAGAGGTCGCCGACCGCGCCGAGTCCGGCTCCCACAATGATATCCGCGCCCTCAAAAGGCAAATACGGGTTGCGCGCGTTTCCGACGCTGGTGATTCCGGTGCCGGTCCCGTCGGACTTGGTGAGCAGGGCAATCGTGGAGGTGCTGGTGACCCATGTGGCCAATTTGTTCGTCGAATCCTTGAGTGTGACGGCCTTGAGTCGGGCCTGCTTCTGGGATGTCGCGGCAACATAGACAGCCTTCGCGCCGTCATCGGACGTGATTTTCCAATTCAAGTTGGTGACTGTGCCCGTTCCCAGATCCAGGTTCCCTCCGGCGAGCACTTCGAGCAATCCGTCCCCCGAGATCTGGATATCGCCCGCCAGAGAATCCGTTGGTGCCCCGGTTTTCCCCGCCTTCGTTCGGATGGCGGAGTCGGCATTGTAAGGAAGAATATCCCTTCCTGCCGAGACGACTGAGATGTCTCCGGCATCCAGATTTTGGATATAGAACGACACATCAGAAATATCGCGTCCAGAGAGGACACGCGCGGATTTCGGGGAAAAGAGTTCGAGCCCGGAAATGTCACCGGTTCCCGCATATATGCGGATCGGATTGCTGTCCCCGGCATGAAGATTTCCCGACATATGCCGGGCCCGCTTGGCCTGCAAAGTCGCCTCGGATCCTGATGTCGCTCCCGATTCGGTCAGGAGATTGTCAATGAAGTTGAGAAAATTATTCGAGCTTGTCGCGGATGGGGAGCCCTCAAGATCAGCGATCTTCTGATACGAGAAGGGAGATGCGATGCCGGGAAAAGCGGCAGGAGAGGCGTCCGAAACATTTAGGATGGAGTAGACCCAGAGCGCTGAATTTCCGGGGCCGGTTTTCTGGAGGCCGTTGATCGCATCCCTTGCCACCAATTCCAAGCCGCCCGTCGTCGAGGGATAGAGCGTCAGGTCCCCAACAAGGTTCAGGCTTCCGCTGAAGGAAGTAGCCCGGAGCGTCGGCGGCAGGGCCTCGGAAACTGTCCCGAAATTCTGGACGCTGGATTCGTTGAGCCTCAGCCAAGGCCGGGCATAGGACCCGGAGGTGGAGCCCGTTGGGGTCCACAGGAGTTTATTTTTATACCACTGATTGAGGATTTCCGATGCCGATCCGCCGATCGAAGCCACCTCGCGCAAGCTCACGCTGCCCCCAATCGAGGAAACGTTGACATAGTCTCCCGAGGCATACGTCGAGAAATAGGTCTTGTAGAGGTAGGTGTTGCCCAGCCCTCCCGGCAGAAGGAACGGGTTTACGACAGGACCCAGCAGCACGTCGCCCCGGGCCGAGATATTGAAGCCACCCTTGCCAAGAAAAAGCGTCGTCGGCAGCCACGTCGGCGAGTCCGTCACGCCTGGTGCCGCAGCTGTTCCGGAGATCTCGCGGGTCGCATTTGTTTTGATCTGCCGGCCTGCTGCCAGCGTCCCGGTGCCCCGCTCCACGTAATAAACCCCCGCATCGATATCGCTGCCGGCTTTGACAAAGAGATCGCCACCTCCGAGTTCCAGGAGGTTCGATGCGATGGGGATCCCTTTTGCCATGCGCGCATTCGTGGGCACGACCGCATCCACGTTGCTCACATTCTGGCCGGCAAAAATGTGCACATCGCCTCCGCCCAGCGCGCCGACTCCCTGGAAAAAGTTGGAGAAATCGATGAACCACGTTGTCGAAGCTGCCGCGAGAATCCCGCCCACGTTGAGCGTGCCAAACGTTCCATCCGCACCCACATACCCCCTGCGGTAAAGCCAGTTGGTCGGCATTTGGAATTGAGAGTCGGCCTTCGCCGAACCCGGGCTCGCTGCAGAAAAATTCGTGAGTCTCTCAATGTTCTGCTGGGCAGAAATATACACATTCCCTCCGGCCATGCTGTAAAGGGCGGCGGGCTGCTGCTGGGGACTCCCCAGGTTCGAAGAGCCGCTGGTATCATTGGCTAGAAACACCGGCAGATCGAAGGTTCCCCCGAGAGTCGGGTTCGGGACGCGGGATCCGGCCGTGTAGATTGTTGCGAACTGATTCAGGATCTGCACGCTTCTGCCCGCAGAGATGTCGATATCCCCGGTTCCTGTGCGGATGACCTGAAAGCGGTTGGCGATAATGGAGGACGTTTGCGCGCCGGAACTTGTGGCATCGGTAATGCCAGGCACAACATTTTGGCCGTTATCCTTGCCGAGCCTGACGAATCCGGCCGTGGCCGGAAGCGACGATGTCGCCAGCACGCTATGATAGTCCGCAGCCGAGAGATCGGAGCCTGCTGTCAGCCGGAACGTCCACGACTGGGTGTTGACCGGGAGGCTTGTATTGCGGTTAGACAACCTGGCACGCCACAAGTCGGGAAAGGCCGCCGTTGGCGTGAATCCATCGCTCAGTGCGTTATAAAAAACAAGGTTACCCGCAGCTCGGAGAGTCAGGACACCCGGCGCCCTGTTCGGGCCGAAGAAAAACTCGGTGCCGGCGGAGCCCGTCGCGAAGTTCCAATCGCTTGTCGTCGTGGGAGAGGCGGATCCAAGCGTCAAATCACCCGTGCGGTTGATCACCTCGGTACCCGGCATCAGCACGAAAATCGGGAGCAGCGTAGTGTCGCTGGCAAGGAACCGGCTCCGGACATAGTTGTTGTATCTGACCAGCGCGGTCCCTGCACCGGATGTGGCTGCGGCAAGAAAGTTCACCCCGTTTTGTCGGATGCTGCCCTGGACATTCTGGGCAGCGGTCATCAAACCTCCCGCGGCGTTGATGGCTCCCGTGTTGGTGATCAGCCCGCCGGTGTTGGTTAGATCAAAAAGCCGGTATCCTTCCACTGTGATGCTTGAGGCCCCGAGAATTTTCCCGTTGATGGCATCAACCCCGACGTCCGTTCCCGCCACATTCTGCGGGGCGCGGAGGTAGAGTTTTCCGCTGAATTTTCCCTGATACGCGCTGCTTCCGCTGAGCAGCGCGTCGTTCGCCGGATTGGCGGAATCGAGAACAACCCTTGAAGCCACCGAGAGATCCAGCGTCGAGCCGCTCTTGATCGTGACACGACCAGTGCCTGCGGATCCGTTCCGTTCTGAACCCGCTGCGAGGCTGATCGTGCCGCCTTTGCCCGCATTGCTGAAGTTGTCGCCCCGAACCGTCAGCAGCGAGCCCGACCAAATCACCACATCGCCCCGCGCCGAGAGAGAGATCGAGCCGCCCGTGGGTCCGGACGCATCGATGACCGCCCCGCCAGCAGCGTTCCCCACATCGATTTTTCCGAGATCCGTCGAGAGCGTGAAGTTCCGGGCCACAGTCGTTCCGCTGATCAAGACGTCACCCGAGCCGACCACCAAGGGATTGCCGCGAACCCGGAACGACTGGCTCTCGGAGAATCCTGCTTCGGCGAGCAAGCCGGTGTAGACCGACAGGTTCGGAAGCGAAAGCACATCGAGCGAAAATGACCCCTGGCGAAACCCCGTCCCAGCTCCCGCCATCAGCGATCCGGAAGCCGTAAACGATCCCGCCGGAACCGAGATCTGCAACAATCCGGCATTTCCTCCCCCGGCTGCCGCCGAGAGATTGACAAGGCTGCCGGGAGCGAGCACGACGCTCCCTGCATCCGCAAAAAGCTTCACCTCACCTGCGTCCGTGAACTTCGTCACATCGTAGAAGGTCTGCTGGGTTCCCGAGACATCAATGGTTCCCGAAACGCGGAGGTTTCCTGTTGTTGCCCGCGCGGTCAACGATCCGCCCGGGAGCACGATGTTGGAATCGATCGAAACCGACGGCCCCGTGAGTGAGAGCGTCGCGCCGAGACCGCCGGCTGCCGTGCTTCCGGGCGAAGATTCCGGTTTCTGAAGCGAGAGCGAACCGGCATTCGCGGCAAAGCTTCTTATCGACCCCGAGGCCCCGGTGAGGACGGGCGTTACCAGCGTGAGGCCCCGCTGGGACGTAACCCCGCCTACTCCTTCTCCAGAGATGCTCGTCGAGGCCGAGAGAGTGACTTCGGCAAACCGATTGATGAACATCTGGTTCTCGCCGAGGACCAGTTCTTTTGCCTCGACGCGGAAAGCCCCGCCGGTGGACGCGACGCCGATTGCCCCTGCACCACTGTTCGCATTGTCGAGCCGGACGTTATCAGCCGCCAAGGTGACACTTCCCAAACCCTGATTGACCAGTTGGCCGGCACTCAACGTCAGTCTCAACAGCCGGCCGCTTCCGATCCTCCCGCTCCCATAAAAATCGATATCCGAGTAACTGCGGAGAGCAAGCCGCGAAGCATTCTGAAAATTGTCGAGAAGATCGCCTCCGATAACGAGTCCCGCGGCAGGGAACGGCGTCCCGGCGTTCGCCAGTTGGATGCTGATCTTGCCAGCCCCAATCGAGTAGGCGTCGGCCTTGAGGCTTGAAGAGCGCTCAATTGTCATCGCGGCGGTAGAATCGAGAACAATCACCCCGGCACTGATTTGCGCGCCTGCACCCACAACCAGAGACGGGGTGGCGGAGTAGGCGAGCGAAGAACGGGTGTTCGAAGCGGAAGGGTCGCTCGTGACGCGAAGGAATACCCCATCGCCGAGACTGACAGGAACCGTCGCTCCCGCTGTCCCGCCGGAAAGGGAAAGAGTCCCGGGACTCGAGAGGGTGATCGAACTGCCAGCCCCAAGGGAAACCGACGTGCCGGCCGTGAGCGGCGTGGTCGTGCCGTCGGATAAAGTAATCGTCCCAGCCACGGACGATATCAATCGTGTGGATCCCGGAGTTCCATCAGCAAATGTCACGGAGCCGCCGGCTCTGGTGATTGTCAATGGATCTCCGGCGGAGATGGAAGACGAACCGCTCAAGACAAAGTTATCTCCAGTTTTTGCAAGGGTCCCGGATTGCTGGATTTGGGCTCCCGGCGCGAGGACGATGCCCCGGTTGGCAGCAAGGATGATCTCGGTCCCCTGAAGCGGCGCGCCCGCATTGTCGAGCGTGATGGATTTTGCCTGGACGTTCACAGCGGCATACTTGTTGGACTTGGTCCAGTCCCGAACTCCCCCGATCAGCAGGCTCTCGGCGTCCCATGAGGTGAGGCGTGCAGCATTCAACGAGACGGTGCCTGACGACGGCGCCGCATCCGCTCCCGTGATGACAATATCCAGAGGCGTATTGATATCGATAAATGCTCCCCGCCCTCCCGAAACGGACTTCGAGCGAACCAAGCCCGACAGATTCATCGAGGCAGTGGATTGGAACAACACGTAGCCGGAGTCCTTCGGCAGGAGCTGCACGGTTTGGTGGAGATCCGAGGCGCGGGCGGCGAGGAAAGAGTTTGCCGACAGGGCTTCGTATTCGGCCCGGTTGGAAAGCGTCTTCCCCGAAACCACTTCGAACTTTGTCGCCAGGGGGGATCCGGTGTTTTTTGTATTCAGGCTGTTGAAGCTGTATCCCGAAACGATGCTGGCTCCCTCGGTGGTTTCCACCGTCGTCCGCGTGGATCCGGCTTTCGGAGTCACAAGGATCGCACCAGGCATCACCCCGTATCGGGCGGGCAGCAGGGTATAAGCCCCGGCCGCCAAGGACTTGCTGCCCGAGAGATGGATCTTGTCGCCGACCTGGAGCGACGAATTGGCGTAGCCGGATCCGGAATTCGAGATGAGGTTGCTGTCCGAGTTGGAGTCGTTGAATGTCGCGTAGGGGATGTAACCGGAATCGTAGCCGGGGAGGATCGCGAAGCTGCCGGACGAGGAGAGAATATCCTTGGAACCACCCTTGCCTTCGATCCAGCGGTAAGCGAGCAGGTCTCCTCCGCCCCTCACATCAATCGCCGCCCCAGACTGAAAATCCAGGTTCTGCGCCGAGAGTTGCACGGTTTTGGATGGCAGGCCGGAAGATGTGATGTCCGTGCCGGCCGGGCTGATCCAGTTCGATCCATCGAGGCTGACGCCGTAAGGGATCGTGGTTTCCTCACCGGTCGCGGGATTCACGGCGGAGACGGATGTGATGCCCTCCGAGCCCAGCACCAGCCGGCTGGTGGCGGAAACGGCCAGCCCGGTGAGAGCATTGACGGGCGCTGTTCCGGTTCCATCCCAGCCGATGCTTATCGTTCCAAACGGTGCCCGGAGCGTCCCGCTCTGGGTGATGTTGGACGCGTAGATCTGCAACGTTCCTCCGGCGGAAAGAGGAATCTTCTTCGTGCCGGAGCCCTCGACCGTCACGCTGCCCAGCCTCGTGGCACCATTGACGGAATAATCGGCAGCGATGATCGTGAAGGTGCTCGCGGTGGCGGGGTAAATTTGCGCGGCACGAAGGGTGAGATCACCCGCGACGCTCAAGGTGCCATAGCCGCGGATGTCTCCGCCTTCGGCAGACAGGGTCGTTTTACCGATATTCCGTAGCGTCAGGCTTCCCACATCAATCAGGCCGGATGCAATGTTCAGTCGGCCGGTGCCGTAGCTCGCTTGGAGAACTGTCGCATCGGTCGGACTGGCGATCGTTTGCGTCTGCTGGGGCGGGATATACGCGCTACCGATCCTGACATAAGGGGCGGAAAGATTGACGGCATCGTCCGCGAGAATAACCCCCTTGTCCCCCAGCTTGATAGTGTTCCTCGCCGCGATATCAACCCGCCCGACAAAGCTGATGACGCCGGACAACGTCAGAGAATCAAATCCGCCGCCGAGGAACTGGTCTGCCGCGAAGAAACCGCTCCCGGAGATCTTCAGCGGTTTCGCTCCAACCTCCGCGCGAGCCACCTCGCCAAACACCCCGCTGCCAATCGCGGTCCGGTCATCCGGAACAGCCGAGGCGATGGCCTTACCGCTTTGGGCGATGACAAGGCCCGCAGTATCGGAGGGGAGGGCATCTTCTGTCGGCCTGAATGGTATGGCCGAGACCGACAACGAGCCCCCGTTTGCTGAAGAGCCCCCGGCGAATCCCTTCAGGGTCGCATCAGAGAGGAGCAAAGGGCCGGCGTCAAAGCTGATCGTCCCAGCGTCGGTGTCGACGATCTTCGGGACTGTCCGGAGAGACTCGCGCACGGCGTTGAGGCCGCTCCTTGCGCTGACGGTTTGAGCAGATTCGACTCCGGCCGCCGACGGGAGAACATCCACTGTCGCCGAAATTCCGGAGACATCGAGCACGGCACCAGTGGCGGCGACTATGTTTCCCGCGACCGAGATCGTCCCGCCGCGGAGAACCCGGCCGACCTTCCGGCCATAGCTGTCCGGATAAAGAACTATTGTCCCTTTGGTAGAGAGCGTGGAACGGCTCCCGATATAGACCGTCGTCAGCGGCACGGGAACGGCGGTTGGGAGACCCCCCGTGTTATCCGTGGCGATCGCCTGCGGGAACACGCTCGACGAGTATTTGGAATACTTTGATCCGGTGATAGTGATCGTTCCTCCTGGAGCCGAGATGGAGCCGAGGACGGCGACCGTGTGGCCTTTGAGAGAAACCCTGGCTTCTGGGTCGGTCCGGATCACCGAGCTTTCACCCATGACAAGATCCCCGCGTGTGACAAGGGTCCCGCTGAAGTCACTCACGCCAGTGGCTTCGAAAGAAATGCTGGCGGGCGCTCTCTCACTCGCCTGATTGGTGACGATCCTCACCGAGGCAAGGCCCTTGAACGCGCCGCCATCAAGGCGGAACGAGGAGGCCACTGGCTCGATGACAGTATTTGGAAGGATCTCGATTGCCGGCAGGACTTCAGCGGCTGCGAGTGATTCGGCAGCTGAAAGGGTAACGGGAGCCGCATCGGCCGGTTGTGCGTCCTGTGCATCGTCGCCCGCCTTTCGGCCCAGTCCGGTAATCGAGTAGCTCGTGAAGCCCCCGGTTTTAAAGAACGAGGGTTGAATCACGAACAAGTTATCGCCGGCCGCGTTTCCACCAACCTGGATGCGGGTCGCCTGGATGCTGAGCGAGCCGCCTTTGGCCTCCAACGCTGCCCCTCCAGCGTAGCCGCGGAACCCGCTGTCCCCAGGATAAATGACATTCCCGTTCGAATCGATCCCCGCAAGCCGACCGCCGGAAAACGCCTTGAGGGCGCCATCCAAAACAAGCTTGCCACCGACCACGGATTTTGTCTCCGGATCCTGGCCGGCAAGTATCGAAATACTTCCTCCGTTCCCAAACTTTCTTGCGCCGGTTGCCGCGATTGTCACCCCGCCGGAAGCGTCAATCACACTGCCGGCTGCGAGTTCCACATTGAAACCCGAAAGGCTGACGGATCCGGCGTTGATCGATACGGGGGTAAGTCCACCGGAACCGGATTGCGGCCGGTCATCCACAAAGGTTCCAGCCACGCTGATCGAAGCCCCCGGTCCAAGTG
>CAZSDC010000006.1:28694-47120 GCA_964605515.1 uncultured Chthoniobacter sp. | reverse complement strand
GCTCAGAAGCAGGCAGAAAGTCGCGCCGGTTAACAATAAACGGTCCATGGAATACCGGTCAGTATGTCGCGGTCCGAGCGATTCTTCAATATGCGAAATGGGGCTGCCATTTCGTGGGGATATCGCGGCATGAAAGCTGCTAAAGCCCATTTGCACACGCATTCCTTAACTCTCATGAAAAGAATCGGCATCCTGACAGCGGGCGGGGACACCCCGGCTCTGAACGCAACTATTCACGGCGCAGTCGTCCGCGCGAACGAACTGAAGATTGAGATCATCGGTTTGATCAAGGGATTCAATTGCCTCTTCAATCCGAAGATCCCCCACGTCCACCTCAACCCGCTTTTTCAGGAGATCCCCGAACTCGACCCCACAAAGGGCGGTACGTTGATCGGGTCTTCGCGCGACTATGTGGATTCCAATAAATCCGAGGAGCTTGACCTGGTGGTGTCCAGGTTGAAAAAGCTCGGCATCGAAGGGCTCATTTGTATCGGCGGCGATGGCACGCTCAACGGACTGCAGCCATTGGCGGAACGCCTGCCCGTCGTCCTGGCCCCTAAGACTGTCGACAACGATCTCGGTCTGAACTATCCGAGCGAGCCCGACGAATGGGTGCGGGCGAATGAGTCCTCGGTGCCCGGAGGTTTCCGCTATAAGCGCGTCGCCTCGAATGCGGTGTTCAGTCTCGACCAGATCGTAAATTACGTGACTCCCGGATACGCGACAGCGGTTTATGTGTCCGCCACCGGCGTGGACCGCATCCGGACGACAGCCGAAAGCCACCGGCGGATTGCGATCATCGAGGTGATGGGCCGCCACTCTGGATACATTGCACTGGGCACAGCCTATGGCCGGCCGGACATGCTCCTTGTTCCGGAGCATCCGGTGGATTTGGAGCACTTGGTTGAACGGGTCAAATACCTTTACGACCTGCAAAAAAATGTCGTCATCGTTTGTGGCGAAGGCATCGTGGACAGTCAGGGGCAGGAGCTTGGCGCGGAAACAAAGACCACGGATCCTGCAGGCAATATGGTCCTGAGCGGAGCGGCTGATGCGCTCCGGGCCCGGCTGATCAAGATGATCGGCGATAAATATTTCCAGCTCTACCGCCGGGGCAACTCCGCCTCGGAGGCAATCTTTACGAGAAAGGTAGGCCACACCCAGCGGGGCGGACGCCCCATTCTCTTCGACCGGTTCTATGCGGCGCAGCTTGGCGCGGAAACCGTCACCATGCTGGCGGAGGGCCGCAACAACGCCGTTTCTGTCCTGCAATATACAAAGGACCAAGGGTTCCGGGTGGAGGGCTACGATGCGAACCGGTTCCGCGACAGGTGGGGATTGATTCATGCCCGGAAAATGCACCCCGCGCTCTACGATCCCGCCTTGATGAAACCCTCCGAAATTGGGATCAACTACCTGAAACCCATCTTCACGGACGCGATTGGCAGCGATGATGCCGAGGCCATGCGGCAAACGTTGTTCTCTCCGGGCAACCTGACCCAGCCGTATCACTCCATCAACACGGACATTCAGAAACGGATCCGCTATTTCTCCTCCGAAGCGAGCTGACCGAGATTACCTCTCTGAAATTGCTTCCTTGAGGGATTTTAGAAAGAGGGCTCGGTCCTTGGTGAGCTCCATGACGGCTGATGCGGACATCGGGATCCACATCGTGCCATCCATGTGGCCGTAGGTTTCGACAATCGACTTTGTTTGGGCATCGCGGTAGACGATCCATGCTTTCTGCGCGGTGACGAGGGCGCTCCACTCGTCGGGCTTCATCGTCTTTTTCAAGTTCATGTAGAGATCGTTCATCTCCGTGTCCCACTGCTTGGTGGCTTTTGAAACCGCTTGGACCATCCCGGCTGTCGAGGAATCTCTTTCCATCGCTGAATCCATCGCCCGGTCGATCGGGTGCTGCTTTTCCCCAGCCCGCAGGGGCATGACAAGAGCAAGGAGCGCGATGGGGAGAAGCAAAGGTTTCATGCCGTCAGCCTACTTCGCGTGAAGCCAGGGGGCGTCTGCCTCGGAAGTTTTGAGGGAGTTCATGACAATGTAGAGTAGGGCCTCGAGCATTTCGGGTGTGGTGCGGTAAATATCCGTTGTTCCAGCAGGGGGCTGCCAAGTGGCGGCAGGCAGCGAGGGCGAATAGGTGAGGTCGCTGATGTCCGCTATGGCGTTGAAATCCTTCCGGATTACCTCAACGCGGCGGGGAGCATATCCGGCGGCCACCCAGATTCGCGCTTGAAAGTCCTCCGATTGGGTGGATCTGGCGAGTTCGGGAATCAGACCGGCGGTGAGGACGCGGCAGTCTTCTCCGTTGAGCGAATCCATCTCCGCGACATTCGGGTGAACGATGGAGAAGACGGCCGGAAGAAAGAGCGCATACTTCGTGAGCTCGGGAGGAAGGAAGATCGGGGTCGAGAGCTTCTGCTGGTTTTTTTTCGGCTTCACTTTGAACTGGGCGATCAAGTATTCGACCTTGCTGCCCGGGGTTGCCCAGACATCGTTCCCGTTTCTGCAGATGGTGAACTGTTCGCCGAGGACCGGGGCTTCGAGTTTCACCTTGTCGGGAAACTGGACCGCCGCTTTGAGCTGGGCACCTTTCGTGTTCGCCGGGAGGCGGCCCGAGACCTCGCTCATCGCGATGGTCAGAGTCGCGGCGCGGTTGGTGCTTTTGGTGTCCGCAAGAAGAACGCCCCAAAGCGGCTGGAAGATTTTTCCGATGACATCGTAGGGGTTGTCGCGAGGCGGTCCCTGCTGGGCACGGAGCGGAAGGGCGGAGGCTAGAAAAAGACAGAGGATCGTGCGGTGCATGCGTCCCCTCATTAGTCCCGATTGCCTTCTGTGGCAAAAAGTTTTGCATTTTTCCACCATCCGGTGTCGGTTAGGATGCATAAATGAATAACGGAACAGGACGGGAACCGCTGGAACGGAAATGATCGCCACGGGACTTGTTTACGCATTTTTGGAGAGCACGTTTGAGGGCAAGCTCGTGCTCCTCACACTCTTCCTCGCCTCGATTTTCAGCTGGTCGGTCATGGTGACGAAAATGCGCTACCTGCATTTTGCCAAGCGACAAAGCACGCGGTTCGCGGCTCTTTTCCACCAGGACCGGACGCCGCTCCGGATCTACGAGCAGGGCGTCCGTTTCGACGGGTCTCCGCTCTACGCCATTTACGCAGCCGGCACTGCAGAGCTCTGCTTTCAAATGCTCGGCTCGACCGAGGTGGACGAGACGTTCCGCGCGCGTCTCGAGTCGGCCGATAAAATCAGCCCCGCCCAGATGCGCGCGGTCCAGGCGGCGATGGAGCGGGCGGTCGGCGAGTCCGCCCTCAAGCTGGAATCCCAGATGATCATTCTTTCCACGGCTGTCAGCGGAGGCCCGTTTCTTGGCCTTCTCGGAACCGTCTGGGGCGTCATGGATGCGTTTTCGGGGATTGCGACGGCCGGCACCGCCAACCTTGCAGCCATGGCTCCGGGCGTCTCCGGAGCGCTGATCACTACGGTTACCGGCCTGCTCGTGGCGATCCCCGCGATGTTCGGATACAATTTTCTGGTCACCAGCGTGCGCTCGATGATCGTGCAGGCCGACAATTATGCCGCAGAGCTGTCCTCCGAAATCGAGCACCGCTACGTCGAGCACGGAACGCGCGAGGTCCGCCGGTCGTCACTTGCCTGACCATGCGAAGGTATTCCTCACGGCAGAGTCTGCAGACGCTCACCGAAATCAACGTGACGCCGCTTCTCGATCTGGCGTTCGTTCTCCTGATCATCTTTATGATCACGACACCGCTCATCGAAAACAGCATTGATCTCGTCGTGCCATCGAGCTCGACCGCGAAGACCAGTATCAACCCTTCCGAGGTGTTCACGATTTCCATTGATAAGAATGATGTGATGAAACTGAACAATGAAGCCCTGACCGCTGCGGACCTCGAATCCCGGCTCGCCACGCTTCACGCGGAAAATCCTTCAACGGCTGTCGTGGTCCGCCCGGACCGCGATCTCGCGGTGCAAAAATTTGTTTCCGTCATGGATATTCTGCAGCGAACCGGCATCACAAAAGTCGGCGTCATGACCCACCCGGAACAGCCGTCTTCAACCAGCCCCTGACATGGCGGACCCAAGGTTCCGGCGGAATCTGCTCCTCGTCACCGTAATCCATGTGGCAGCGCTGGCGGCGTTCTTTTATTTCGCCAGGAGGGAGATAAGAAAGCCTTCGGGGGAGGTTGTCTGGATGGATCCCGGAGCTTTTTCTGCGTCCGTGCCTTCCGGCACCGAACCTGAGGTTGCGGCAACCCCGGCAGCCACACCTGAGCCCACTCCGGAGATGACTCCGGAGCCGACCCCTGAGCCGACCCCTGAAGTCACTCCGGAGCCGACCCCCGAAGCCACTCCGGCCGTATCGGAAATTCCGCTTTCAACACCCAGCCCGACGCCGACCCCCACAGCGACGCCGACTCCCACTCCCAAGCCCAAGCCAACACCTTCGCCGAGCCCAAAACCGACTCCGAAGCCAACCCCCAAGGCCACTCCAAAACCTACTCCCAAGCCAAGTCCGAAAGAGTCGCCCAAGCCGAGCCCGAAGCCTTCCGCTTCCTCTTCGCCAAGCGCCTCAGCTTCTCCCAAATCTTCCCCTAATGCCTCTCCAGGCAGCTCCGCTAAGTCCTCTGCATCTCCCGGTAGTTCCCCGGGAGCTAGCGCATCGAAGTCCTCTTCGACCACCGCAGGTTCGGGTTCGGCGGCCCAGGGTAATGGCAAATCCTCGAAGACGGGTGCCGGCGGAGACTCCTCCCAGTTCGGCTGGTATCATGAGCTCATCCACGACCGGTTCTACAGCCAGTGGAACCAGCCGACCTCCATCTTCGACCAGTCGAAATCGTTTGTCTGCACGGTAAAAATCCGGATCGAGAAAGACGGGAAGATCTCGAGCGCCGAGATCGTCAAGTCGAGTGGAAACCCGCTGATGGATGAGTCGGTTCTCGACGCAGCGAAGCGCGTTACGCAGATTGATCCGCCGCCAGCCGGCTTGGCCTCGGGCGGTGCCTACACCGTGAATATCAACTTCGAGCTCGAGTAGTCGGATGAATTCCGGCGATTCCCTGCGCGGGTTTTATCGATCCTTCAGGGAAGCTGCGGGGAAGAAAATGGCGAGCGGCTCCGCTTTCCACCACTCGCCTGTTTTGCTTCTTTCTGAGCTGAATGTGTAGTCATCGGTCAATGCCCTGATGTATCGGGGGCGACCGCCGGCGAAGGATGGCGCGTCGCCGAGCAACCCGAGCACAGGCGGTGATCCCTGCAAAAGCTTGAGGAGAAAATTCTCAAACCAAGGGGTTCGTTCCGCGCCGGCGAGTGCGGCGAACCACATCTGCCAGTCCAGACGCGGCATGTAGGGGGCGACCCAGGGAGGTGCTCTGCGGACGGGGCCGGGCTTGAACCGGAAACCATACGTTTTCCAATTCACCCCGTCGTCCGATCCCTGGACAATGATCTCCCTGCGCTTGGTCGTCATCACGGCGAAGAGTCCGTATCCGTTGATCGTGCGAAATGGCTGGATGGTCTCATAGACGCGGGACAATGGCCCGATCCATGGCATTGACTGACGAAATACGGACGCCATCGGAACGAGGCTGAGAAGCACAATTGCGACTGCGGTCGGCCTGAGAACCTGGTTTGGAAGAAAGCGCTGCCGCGTCGCGGATGCCATCCGGTCGGCCAACCCGCCCCAAACGACATCATCCACTGCCATCAGGCAGAGCGCCAGCGTCAGGAGGTTAAAAATCCCGTAGTTGCCCGTGACGGCAATCAGCACCATGAGGAGAGCGATGCCTCCCGCACCTAGCAGTCGCAGCCGCCGTGGGAAGAAGAGGTGAAATGGCAACGCCAGTTCGATGAGGAAAGTGGTGCGCACGCTCAGCCGCTGAAACCACTCCGGCAATTGCTGCGCGAACCAGGCAATTGGCGTCGGCAGTGGCTGGGTGAAATAGTGGTAGTTCAACGCGGTCCCATTCGCCCATGTGGGATCGCCGCTCGACAACTTTACAACTCCGGATTCGAAAACGAGGCGGAAAAGCAGCCAGATCAAAAGGAAGTGTGCCAGTCGGGGTGGGGCAGCCGCCTTGTTTGTCCACCATTTCCATGGAGCAAGAAAGATAGACAAAAACCCGGTTTCGAGCAGAAGGATATCCCATTGGAACTGGTAGAAATCCTGCCCGGCAAGGGTGAGGGAAAGGTAAACCGCCCACAAAAAAACGAGGTTTGCCGCCGGCGCGATCCCGAGCACCAGCAGCACGGATGATGCCACGCCCGCCCAGCACCACCCATGGATTGCGGCGTCCCCGGCTCCGGTCCACCACAAGAGGCTCGGATATTGCGACCCGAGCCCCGCAGCGCTCACAGCTTGGAAAAAATCCTGCGCCGGCAGGATGCCTTTCGTTCCGATCAGGCCGTCGATCTGCGCGCCGAAGGATAGAAATGCCACGAGAAAAATTCCCCCGAGCAGCCGCAGGAACACCCAGCTCGAAACGGCATACGTCGGAGGACGCACGTCGCTTCCCCAGAGCATCCCCGTAAGCCGTGAAAAAAATCCCCGGTGAGTGGAGACCGCATTGTAGAGGGCTTCCGCCGCGCGGGAGAAGACCGGCACCCTTCGATAAAGGGCCAGCGCCGCCCGGCCACGCCATGTCGCCGTGGACAAAGCGGAAAACACCGCTTCCGCACCGGAGCAGATGGATCCGTCCTCCCCGACCCACTGCACCGAGCGCTGGAATTCCTCCGCCGGGATCTGAGGAAACCGCGCTCCCGCGCTCTGCGAGGTTATATATTCCACCCGCTCCCCCGTAACCGCCTTCCAGGCCCCGATCCACCGGCAACAGAACCGGCACTCGCCATCGTAGATCAGCAAAGGTTTTGCGGGCACCGGGCAATGTTCTCCGCTTGCCCCGGCGAATCAACATTTAATCCAGGTCGGAAGTTTGCAATGAGGTTCTTTGGGAGAGGGCGACCTGGGCCTTTTCCGCGGCGGCACGTCGGTTGATGACGAAGGTGTTGTTGTCGCCGAACGCAGCCCAGGGGCCGGCGGGCACGTCTGCAAATTCCACAAATTTCCAATCGGTCACGTCGGTATCCTCCATGCCGAGGAAGTCGCGGACGGCAGGTGAGACATCGAGGCCGGCGCCCTTGTTGAGATTTGGCTCCGGGCGTTCATTCCCGAACACATAGCCGGCATGGTCGGAGCGGAATGGGCCTGCATCTTCCCATTGGGCATAACAGACGCTGGTCCCTCGACGGATGGCGATCCACCGGTCTTTGCACACAGAGCGGGTGGGGGATTGAAAAGCCGTTTTGAACCAGGGGATGATCTGTTCCGCTTCGGGTTTATGACCCTTTGAGGTCATGTCATTGTAGGGGAGGGCAACATAGAAGGGGTTTTGGTGTGGAGTGAAGTTACGCGGGATAAAGGTGCTGAGCCGGTCTGCGCGGTTGGGAGGGTCCGTGCCGCCATAGCTCTGGGCCCACCTCGGATCCCAGCAGCTTTTCCGGTTCGGGACGGGATTGTTTGCGCTTGGTTTCTCTCCGATCCAGAAGGTCGTGGTGACAATGGAGGATCGCCAGGGATACTGCAGAGTATCGCTGGAGGGAGGGGGATCGGTCCGGGGAATGGCGTTCGATGACCAGGCATCGTTCTCGAATGAAAATTGTTCGGAGTCCGCCTTTTTGGTTTTCAATGCATCGGCCGATTTGGCGGTGGCCGCATGCGAACCTGTCAGGCTGGCTGCGGAATACATGGCAACCCCGATCCAGCGAATACACGACTTTCTCTTCTGATGCCGTCGCTGGCCGCGTGTGTGAGCTGAACGATGTCTGCTCATGGGAGAATGTCGGCCAGGAGCTGAGGATTTGCAAATGGGGGCGGTGATCGAGCATTTCCGCAAGCTGCAAAAGCCGAGGGAGAACACTCATCCCACCAGTTTGTCGCACGGGCGGGCGGTTATCCCACGCGCACAGGGATATCGATCTGCTCATCGACGCAAACAGGGAGGACGAAGGGAAAATATTACAGCTCTGGCTACTCCTCCTGACGGATCCGACCGCCTTTCAGAGAGCCACGGAGTCGCCGATTGATTATTTCCAAAGGATCAGGCGGAGAGATCGAGAAGCACTTTTCCGGACCTCTGGTCTTTCCCCGCCGCGTCCACGGCTTCCACGATGCGGGTGAGGGGGAAGGTTTCATGGACGGGAGTAAAGAGCGTGCCTTTCTTCAGATGCGAGGCCAGGGCGGAATAGGTTTCGTGCAGGGCCGCGTGCCCGGCGGTTTTTCTCCAGCGGTTGAGCCAGAAGCCCGTGAAGTTCAGACCTTTGAAAATGAGGAGCCCATTGGGGATTTTCAGAGGCTGTTTGCTCATGGCGCCGAAAGTGACCATGGTTCCGCCGGGAGCGAGCGCATTAGCGATGTTCAGGGCGCTCGGCCCGCCCACGGCATTGAGGGCAAGCTTCGGGCGCGCGCCACCGCAAAGGGTTTTCAACTCTTTTCTCAGGTCGCACTCTTCGGTTACGACGACCGTTCCACCGGAGGCTTGGAGCTCCTCCACAAGCTCCGCCCGGCGGACGACACTTAGCGTCTTCCAACCCAGAGCACGCGCGAGTTGGATGACGCTGCGACCGACGCCGGAATTCGCCGCGTTCTGTACTATCCAGTCTCCGGCTTCGAGCTTCACAAAATCGTGCATCAACCTCCAGGCGGTCGCCGGGTTCACAGTGAGCATCGCCGCCTGGAAAACATCCAGTCCATCGGGGAGAGGAATGACATTTCCTGCGGGCACCAGCATCTGTCTGCACCAGGTGCCAAAGGTCATAGGTAGGACGAGCTGGCCGGGTTTGAGTCCGGTGACGCCCAATCCCGTGACTGCGACCCGGGCGACCCCCTCGTTGCCGATGGTGGCGGGGAGTTGAGGTAGATCGCCATAAGTGCCTTCAATGACATTGAGGTCTGCCGGGTTGATCGGTGCCGCCAGCATGTCCAGAAGAACCTCCTCCGGTCCCGGGGGTGGCAGGACGATATCGGCGGTGGCGAGCGAATCGGCGGGCGGGCCGAATTGATGAAGGCGTGCGGCTATTGACATGGTTCCACTTTCCCCAGTTCTGCCTTGCAAGTCGACCCGATTCTTGGCGCGGTGAAATTCCTGTGGTGGTGAAATTCCTTGCCGGGGTTTTCGCTCAACCGTTAGGTTCTGGGGATGAAAACCTTGGTGACCGGCGGTGCCGGATTTATCGGCTCCCATGTTTGCCGTCGATTGTTGTCCTTGGGACATGAAGTCACGCTCATCGATGATTTCAACGATTACTACAATCCGGCAGTGAAGCGCGCGAATGTAGCCACGATGGGAGGAGCGGCCAAGGTGGTCGAGGGGGATATTCGGGACCGTGGTCAGATTCAGGAGCTTTTTGCGGAGGGCGGTTTCGAGACGGTCATCCATATTGCCGCCAGGGCGGGCGTAAGGCCCTCGGTGAAAGATCCCCAGCTTTACATTGATACGAACATTACCGGGACTCACCACATTCTCGAGGCCGCGCGCCAGCATGCGGTGAGCCGGTTCGTTTTTGCATCCAGCTCCTCGGTTTACGGCCTGTCGAAGACGGTTCCCTTTTCCGAAGAACTTCCGCTTCCGCAGACCCTGAGCCCTTATGCCGCCACCAAGCTTGCCGGCGAACATCTCTGCGGAAATTACTCCCACCTCTTCGGCCTGCGGGTGGTTTGCCTGCGCTTCTTCACGGTTTACGGGCCTGGACAACGCCCGGACCTGGCAATCCACAAATTTACCGATGCGATTCACAAGGGGCTTCCGATTCCACAATACGGGGACGGATCAACGCGCCGGGACTACACGTATATCGACGACATTGTCCAAGGCATCATGGGGGCGCTGCAATATGACGGGCCGCTCTTTGATATCTTCAACCTCGGGGAAAATCAGACAATCACCCTCTCGGAGCTCATTCGGGAGATTGAAAAAGGCCTCGGCAAGAAGGCCGTTATCGAGCATTTGCCGGAGCAACAGGGCGACATGCCCCTGACCTCGGCCGACATCACAAAAGCCCGCGCCCTCCTCGGCTACAACCCGCAGACAAAAATTGCCGAAGGCATCCCGAAATTCATCGGGTGGTATTTGAACCGATGAATGTGTCCGGCATCGCGAGCGACCTCGTTCGCATCCCGAGCGTCAACCCCGACGGGGATCCGGGAACGCCGCAGACCGGCGAAGCCGCCTGCGCGGGATGGCTGTCTGAGTTTCTCTCCGCCGCAGGTGCGAAGGCCGAACTCCGCGAGGTCCTGCCGGGTCGGCCGAATGTTGTCGCCCGGTTTCCTTCGAACAGCCCCGGCAAGCCTCGGATCCTTTTTGCGCCCCATACCGACACTGTGAGTGTGACCGGGATGACGATCGCACCGTTCTCGGGGGAAATCCGTGACGGCAGGCTTTTCGGGCGGGGCGCAACGGACACGAAGGGTCCGATGGCTTCGATGCTTTGGGCCTTGAAGGAGGCTGCGTCTCTGATTCCCTCGCTTCCATATGAAATCTGGTTTGCGGGACTAATGGGGGAAGAGGCCGGCCAGCACGGAGCCAAGGCGTTGTCCGCGCAGGAGACTTTTGATTTCGTGATCGCGGGAGAGCCGACCGGTTTGAATGTCGTTCACACGCACAAGGGTTCCGCGTGGCTGAATCTTCACACGAGCGGCGTTGCCGTGCATGCCTCGAAGCCTGAGGCCGGAGTGAACGCGATTTACAAAATGTGCGAGGCGGTCGACGCCATTCGCACGGAACTGGTTCCGGCTTTCGCGAAGCTTCTCGATCCGGTGCTCGGGCATCCCACGGCCAGCGTTGGGACGATCGCCGGAGGTTCGAAAGTCAACATCGTGCCGGATTCGTGTCTGGCCGGCGTCGATCTGCGCACGATCCCGGGACAGGACCTTTCCATCGTAGAGAAAATCCTCCGCGCGCGTGTCCCGGATATCGAAATCTCGATGGCCGTCTCGCATCCCCTCTTCACCGATCCCGCTCATCCGCTCGTGCGGGTGCTTCAGCGGTGCGGCGCGGAACTCGCCGGCGCACCATGGTTCTGTGACGCCGCCGTTTTTGCCGCGGCTGGCTGCCCGGCTATCGCCATGGGCCCCGGATCGATCGCGCAGGCCCACACGTGCGATGAGTATATTTCGGTGTCCGACCTCGAAAAAGGCGCGGAGTTTTTTCTTGGTTTCCTGCGCTCGATCAGCCCGACTGCGTAGCCTCAGAGCCGGTCGAGAAGTTTCTGATGGATCCCATCGAAGCCCCCGTTGGAGAACACGGCGACGATGTCACCGGCTGCAGCCAGCGAACCGAGGCGGGCGACGATGGCATCCGCGGTTGGTTCGTAGAACGCAGGCTTTCCGGAGGCGGCAATGTCCGATACCACGCGTGCCGGATCGAGGCGTTCGTTTTCCGGGAGCTGGTCCAGTCGTGCGACCGCGGCGATGAAGACCCCGTCTGCGTCCTTGAATGCGAGCGGGAGCTGGTGCTGGAAAACCGCGCGCCGCGTCGTGTTTGAACGGGGTTCAAAAATCGCCCAGATGCGCGCGTTGCCATATCTTGCCCGAAGGCCAGCCAGAGTTTCGCGGATCGCGGTCGGGTGGTGGCCGAAATCGTCGATGATCGTGATGTCGTGCGCCGTGCCGCGAACTTCCTGGCGGCGCTTGATCCCGAGAAATGAGCCGAGGGCTTTGCGGATCTCCGAAGGGGAGATTCCGTAGTAATGTGCGGCAGAGGCCGCCATCGCCGCGTTGCGGACGTTGAAATCCCCTGACATCGGGATTGTGAACTTTTCATGGAACAGTTCAAACGAAGAGCCGTCCTTGTCGTGAGAGACATTCCGGATCTGGTTGCCAGAGTTTGCCGAGAAGCCAACCTCAACGACCGGGGCAGGACAAGCCTTTGCCGCATCCAGGCTGTTCGGGTCATCGCCATTGAGGAGCACCAGTCCCTCAGAGGGAACGATGTTGAGCATCCGCCGGAAGCTGGTCTTGATTTCGTCGAGATCGCGGTAGATGTCGGCATGGTCGAACTCGATGTTGTTCACGATCACCAACTCGGGAAGATAGTGCACAAACTTCGAGCGCTTGTCGAAAAAGGCGGTGTCATACTCATCTCCCTCGATGATGAAATGTTTCGAGTCGCGGAGGCAGGCTCCCTGGCCGAGGTTTGCGGGTATGCCGCCGATCAGGTAGCCCGGAGCCAGTCCGGCAGATTCAAAGATCCAGGCGAGCAGGGAGGTCGTCGTGGTTTTTCCATGGGTGCCTGTGACCACGATATTGTGCCGTCCACGCAGGAAAAACTGTTTGAGGATCTCCGGGAGTGAGAGATAGAAAAGCTTGCGGTTCAGGACCGCTTCCACGGCGGGATTGCCGCGCGTCATAGCATTGCCGACAACGATGACGTCGGCTGCGGGGATGTCCTCGGGGCGGAACCCGGGGATGATCGTCACCCCTTTCGAGGCGAGGAACGTGGACATCGGCGGGTAAACCTTGTCGTCCTGTCCGGTGATGGTGAATCCCCGGTCGTGCATGGCAGCCGCGACCGAGCCCATGGCTGTGCCGCAGATGCCGAGGAAATGGACGTGTTGAAAGGGGGTGGTCATACCTTGTCAGGTGCGGAGATGAGGAGCGGGGGCATCAGTAAACGTCCTTCCGGTAACGCTTCTCGGTTTTCATGGAATCTAAATAGTTTTTTGCCTGTTCGGCCGACATCCGGCCGTGCTCCTCAACGATCCTGTGCAGCGCGGCATCGACGTCCTTCGCCATGTGCGCGGCATCGCCGCAGACGTAGAAATACGCCCCCCGCTGGAGCCACTCAAAAACCTCCGCTCCCGCCTCCAGCATGCGGTGCTGGACATAGATTTTTTCGGGCTGATCGCGCGAGAAGGCGGTCGTCAATCTGGTCAGGCTCCCGGCCTCGATTGCAGCTTCCCATTCGGCGGCGTAGAGAAAATCCGTGGCCGCATGCTGCTCGCCGAAGAACAGCCAGGCCGGGCCACCAGCACCGGTTGCCTGACGCTCCTGCAAGAAGGCGCGAAACGGTGCCACTCCGGTGCCCGGACCGACCATGATGAGCGGAGCTTCCGGGTTTTCCGGCATCCGGAAATATTTTGCGCTGTGGATAAAAACCGGGATGCCCTCGGCCCGTTCTGCCAGAAACGTCGAGCAGACGCCGTTGCGCTCGCGCGGGCTGTGTTTCACCCCGTATCTCACGACCGCCACGGTCAGGTGAACCGACTCGCCGACAGCCTTCTGCGAGGAAGCGATGGAATATAGCCTCGGCTGGAGCTTGCGCAGGGTTTTGACAAATTCTTCCGGTGTGAACCTGGCCGCCGGAAATTCCTGAAGCACATCCAGCAAGTCGCGTCCCCAGAGAAATTTCGTCAATTCCGCGTTCGCCGAAGGCTCCAGAAGTGCCGCCAGAAATTTTCCCGAGGGATCCTTTTCGGAGACCGCCTGGAGCAGCTGCTTCGACGGTTCGGTGATCACGAAATTTTTCAGGAGGGCCTCCCGCAGTGGGACCAGTTCGCCTTCCGGCGTGGGCACCTCCGCGGTTCCGGCGAGCCCGAGTTCGGCGTGGATCAGCTCCACGAGCTCAGGGGGATTTGAAGGCACAACGCCCACAGAATCCCCGACTTCATAATTCAGGCCGGAACCGCTGATCGAAATCTCGAGGTGCCGCGTTTCCTTGCCCGAGGCCTCGGTTGTCAGCCGACGGTTCACCGTGAGGATAGCGGGGAAGGGGTTCTTTCGGGTATAGCCTGATTCCGGCAACATGGGCTGTGAAGTAAAGGAGATGTCCCGCCCGCATGCAAGCGCTGGATTGATGAGTGCTACGATTTGGGCGCGAAAAATATTCTCCCGAAACTTTTTTTTGCAACGAGTGTTGTATCCGCGATGAAAACACCAAACCGACTCACGTTCCTCTGCGGCGTGGCCATGGCGTCCATGGCTTGCACCCTTGTCGCACAAACGAATCCCCCTGCGGCACCTGCTGAAAATGCCGTGCATCCGAAAGGCAAACACCAGGGTGGCAAGCTTGTCCAGGAGCTAGGGCTCAGTGACGAACAAAAAGCCAAGGTCGCCCCTATATTGGAAAAGGCAAAATCCGCCGCCAAGGCCATCAAAGCTGATGAAAGCCTTACGAAGAAGCAGAAGCACGAACAAATCGATACGATCCGCCAAACCACGCAGCAGCAGCTCCAAGCGATTCTCACCCCGGAGCAGTTGCAAAAATTTCAGGACCTCAGAACCGAGCGCAAAGGCCAGCGCGGCCATGGGGGGAAGGGGTCCGCTCCCGCCGCGTAGGCCGAGAGCGTTGCGGTTTGCGTGGAGGATAACAAAAATCCGCCTCGCCCTATGCCAGGAGGGCTGCTAGGGAGCAGGCATGGAACTTCTGGAATGCGATCTGCCGGGGATCAAAAAGCTGAGGAGCGGAAAAGTCCGCGAGGTGTTCGACCTTGGCGAGAACCTCCTGGTGGTGGCCACTGACAGGATTTCGGCGTTTGATTGCATCCTCCCGAACGCGATTCCACGCAAGGGCGAGGTGCTGACGCAAATGTCCGCGTATTGGTTCGAGACGCTGGATTTTGTGCCCAACCATTTTCTCACCGCAAACTTCGCATCTTTTCCGGCGGTGCTCCAGCCGTTCCAGGCGCAGATTTCCGGGCGTTCGATGCTGGTGAGGAAAGCTCGCCCGCTTCCAGTGGAATGTGTGGTGAGAGGGTATCTGGCCGGATCCGCATGGCAGGAATACCAAGAGGGCGGCTGCGTCTGCGGGCAGGAGCTCCCTTCAGGGCTGCTCCAGGCTTCTCGGCTTCCCGCCACGCTCTTCACGCCGGCATCGAAAGCGGAGACAGGCCACGACGAGAATATTAACTGGCGGCAATTCCGCGCGATCCTCGGGGATGAACTCGCCCACGAAGTCCGCGCACGCTCGATCGAACTCTACGAATACGGACGCGCAAAAGCCGCGGCAGCCGGCATCATCGTCGCGGATACCAAATTTGAATTTGGCATGGAGGACGGAGAGCTCCTTCTGATCGACGAGTGCCTAACGCCGGATTCCTCCCGCTTCTGGCCCGAGGAATCGTGTCGCCCGGGCGGCAACCCGCCAAGTTACGACAAACAGATCGTTCGAGATTATCTGGAATCCCTCGGCTGGGACAAAGCGGCTCCTGCTCCGGAGCTTCCCCCAGAGGTGATCCGGCAGACGTCAGGCAAATACATCGAGGCCTTCGAGAAACTCACCGGCCGCCGACTGCTCTCCGCCTGAAGACACTGCCAGAGGGCTTACAGCGGGCGCGAGGCGGCGGCGAGCTTCGCGGCCAGATCATCCTTCTTGAAAGGTTTTGAGAGGAAGTCGTCCATGTTGGCGGCGAGGTATTGTTCGCGGTTGCCGGGCATCACGTTGGCGGTCAGCGCGATGATGGGAACGCGCGCCCCGGTCTCGATCTCCCGGATTTTTTTTGTGGCGATCAGCCCGTTCATTACCGGCATCTGAATGTCCATGAGGATGGCAAAAAACTTCCCCGGCTTGAAGGCCTTGACCGCCTCGGCTCCGTCGGCGGCAAATTCGGCGCGGTAGCCGAGAGCCTGAAGCATTTTGCCTGCAAGAAAGCTGTTTTCCGGGTCGTCCTCAACGACGAGTACCAGTTTGTTTTCAAAGGCTGTGGACGCCTCAGCGCCTGGGCTGGAGGTCGATCCGATTTCTGCGCCCAATAATGGGGACGCAACGGCGGCCGTCCCCTCATCGGAAATTTTCAGCGGCAGGCGGAATGTGAACGTGCTGCCTTTGCCCGGGGTGGATATTACGGTTAGCGATCCGCCCATGGTCTCGGCGAGGCGTTTCGAGATCGCGAGCCCGAGCCCGGTGCCTCCGAACGTGCGGTTCATCTTCATGTCCGCCTGCGTGAACGGCTCAAAAATGATCCCGATGGTATCCGGGGACATCCCGATGCCGGTATCCGCGACGGAGAAATCCAGAAACTCCCTGCCACCTTCTGCTACGATCGCCACGCAGAGGGTCACCGAGCCGCTTGACGTGAATTTCACGGCATTGCCGAGAAGGTTGATGAGAATCTGTCGTATCCGCTGGCCGTCGCCGAGGATCTGATCCGGCACGGCGGGCTCGATCACGGATTGGAATGAGATCCCCTTGTCCTTGGCGGAGTTCCAGACGGTTTCCCCGGATGCTTTGACGAGTT
The DNA here is from genome assembly GCA_964605515.1 of uncultured Chthoniobacter sp. Classification (GTDB taxonomy): domain Bacteria; phylum Verrucomicrobiota; class Verrucomicrobiia; order Chthoniobacterales; family Terrimicrobiaceae; genus QYQL01. Next base: position 30,848 of record CAZSDC010000006.1, on the reverse strand, counting down.
CGGCGACACTTTCCAGCCCGAGACGGGTTGCCAGAGCACCATTTTCGATGCTGGAGAAATCCAGGATGTCCTGAACGATGGTCAGGAGATGGTTGCCGCTCTTGCGGATCATCTTGGCGTAGGCATTTTGCTCCTCATCAAGGGAGGTCGTGCTTACGAGTAGCTCCGCGAAGCCGAGCACGCCGTTGAGCGGGGTGCGTAGCTCATGGCTCATGATCGCAAGAAACTCGGTCTTTGCACGGCTACCTTCCTCGGCGTGAGCAAGCGCCTCGCTCAGCCTGACCTCCATCTCTTTCCGCTCGGAAATATTCTCCTTGATGGCGATAAAATGGACGATTTTTCCGTTGCTGTTGAGGACCGGCGAGATGGTTGCCGATTCCCAGTAGAGCGAACCGTCCTTGCGTCGGTTGTGAAACTCGCCGCGCCAGATTTTTCCTGACAGGATCGTTGCCCAGAGGTTGCGATAAACCGTCGCATCCTGCGTGCTGGATTTGAGGATGCGTGGATTTCGGCCGACCGCCTCGGCACTGGAATAGCCCGTGCCTTTTTCAAAGGCGGGGTTCACATATTCGATGTTCCCCATGGGGTCGGTAACCTCGATCATATTCGCGCTTTGCTCGACCGCCGCCCGGAGGGTAAGCAGTTCCGCCTCGGCCTGCTTGCGCTTGGTGATGTCCTGGATCGTCCCGAACATCCTCACAGGGTGCCCTTCAGGGTCAAACTCCAGTTTGCCGAGGCCGCTCACCCAGATCTCAGCCTGATCAGCAGGGCGGATGACCCGGTATTCCCTGTGAAATGGTCTCCCTTTTCCAAGGACTTCCTCTCGGAAGTAGTCACCCATCATAGTGCGATCGTCGGGGTGAATCAAAGCGAGCCATTCTTCCACCGAGTGATCGAAGCCTTTGTCTATCCCGAACACCTTGTTCAACACATCCGACCCCACCCATTTTCCAGTTGTGATGTTCAGACTGTAGCTTCCCATGCCCGCAACTTCCTGCGATTGCCTGAGAAGCACTTCGCTGTTATTGAGCACGGCTTCGGCGTTCAGGCGCTCCAGTTCGATCGCTGCAACCCGGGAAACCCGTGACAACGTAACCTCGGCCAGCGCGCGGTCCGCCAGCGGATTCCGGGAGATGAGAGCAATCAAGCCGATCGGCTTCCCGGCATGATCGAACAGAGTCGTTCCGACGTAGCTCTCCGCCCGCAAATCCTGAAGCACTTGGTCGTGCGGAAAAAACTGGCACACGTTTGCTGGGAAGCAGCAGACCTCCTTGCCCACCACGTCGCCGCAGGGGGTGTCCTTCAGCGCATACGTCACGTTGTCCTCAAATTTTCCATCGTGCCAGACCGCCAATGTCCGGGCCATCAACCCGTCCCCCTCCAACACGTCGATGCAAACGAAGTCCATCTGAAGGTTGCCGGCCAGGAATCCGGCCAATGCGTAAAAAAACGACGTGTTGATCTCGTTGCCCCGGACCGTGGCCAGGAAGGCATTGATCGCCGCGTCCTGCTTGCGCTCGGCCAGTTCGCGTTCCAATTCCCGCGTGCGCTCCGCGACAAGCGCGATCAGTTCCTCCTTCTCAAGCCGCTGCAGCCGGTTGGCGGACTTGAGCTTTGTCATCGCCAGGATCTGGACGGTCAGTTCGAGTTCGTCGATAGGCTTGGAGAGAAACCCGTCCGCCCCCGCCTCCACGGCCCGGATGCGGCTGTCCCTGTCGGTATGAGCGGTCAGAAAAAGGACGGGGATCGATTTCAGGACCTCGTCCGCCTTCAGCTTCCGGCAAACATCATACCCGTCCATGCCCGGCATGACGATGTCGAGCAGGATCACGTCCGGGTCCTCGGCCGCAGCCAGATCGAGTCCCTTCGGTCCGTTCAGGGCGGACACGAGCCCGGCAGCGGGCAGCCGGTCCAGCAGCACCGCCTTCAGCACGGTCAGGTTGTCCGGGTTGTCGTCAATCGCCAGAATTTTCATCGTGGTTCATCCAGAAATTCCCGCAGCAGATTGATGAGAGCGTCGTGATCCAGCGGCTTCGAGAGATAGCCATCGAAGCCATGGGCCAGAATTTCCTCCCGGTCGCCTTTCATGGCGCTGGCCGTGACGGCGATCACCGGGATGTGCCGCAAGGCCTCGTCATCGCGGATCTCCCGGAG